>JAUXNY010000051.1 GCA_030682615.1 Candidatus Aquicultor sp.
TACATCTCTGATTTAATCTGATACGCCATGGTCTCGCCCCTCTTATATCAGCTATCTAATGTTGAGCTTTTCGCGCACGTCTTTGATTGTGGCGCGGCAAATCGGCCTTACCTGGTGCAATCCTTCTTTCAGCACCTCGTCGACTATGCCCGGCGCACTCTCTATTTCGGCGCGCTTCTCCCTGAATCCTGTGAGCGACTCGACAATCCTATCGGCAAGCTCTCGCTTGCACGCCATACATCCCCAAGCGGCCTCGCGGCACTTGACCTCTATTTCTTGAAGCTCCTCCGACGGTGTATAAACCTGGTGCATCGGGTAGACGACCATGCACACATCCGGGCTGCCTGCGTCGGTCTTTTTGATGCGCGCCGGGTCGGTTATCATCTGGTTGACCTTCGTGCGAATCGTATCGGGCTCATCAGAGAGGTAAATCGAGTTGTTATAGCTCTTGCTCATCTTGCGCCCATCTATGCCTAGAAGCCGTTTGACGGGCGACAGCATCGACTGCGGCTCGGCAAAATAATCACCATATAGGAAGTTGAATCGTCTTACTATCTCGCGGCCAAGCTCGAGGTGGGGCAGTTGGTCTTCGCCGACGGGCACGACCTCGCCCCGGGGCAGGATGATGTCGGCGGTCTGCAATATCGGGTAGCTCAAAAAGCCTGACGTTGAAATATCTTTTCCGGTCAGCTCCTGCAAGACCTCTTTATAGGTCGGATTTCGCTCCAGCCAGGAAATCGGCGTTATCATCGATAGATAGAGATACAACTCCGCGACCTCGGGAATCTCGGATTGCTTATACATAAAGCACTTCTTCGGGTCGAGGCCGACAGCGAGCCAGTCGATGACCATCTCGCGCGCGTCGTTGGCTATCTCGCCGACGTCATCGTATTTTGTGGTCAGCGCGTGCCAGTCCGCCACAAAAAAGAGGCAATCATATTCGTCCTGCAAGCTCACCCATTTTTGCAGCGTCCCGAAGTAGTGCCCCAGATGCAGTCTTCCGGTCGGTCGCTGCCCGCTTACAACTCGTTTAGCCAAATTAACATTCATCTCCTTGTTTGTCAGCTTACAGCTTACCTTCTTAGGATTACGCGGGCAACCCTGCGTAGACAAACCGCAACATAAACTCGATTGGCGGGCCCAGAACCGTGCCCAGGAATCCCGGCACGAAAAAGACGAGGCCCAGGAGAATGATAAACCCATACTGCTCGAAGCTGTACCAGGCGTCCTGCATACTCTCGGGCAAGAAATAGGGGATTATCTTCGAGCCGTCGAGCGGCGGAATCGGCAACAGGTTAAAGATGCCGAGCATCACGTTTATCCAAATCGTAACGCCCAACAGCGTTGAGAGAACCTCCGGCATCGGCAGATAGAACAGCCTCGCCAGAAGAAATGCCGCCGTAAAGTTGGCCAGCGGCCCCGCAAGGCCTACCAGCATCATTTGCTTGCGCGGGTCTTGGAACCGGTTCGGGTTGACCGGAACCGGTTTGGCCCAGCCGAAGCCGGCGACGATAATCATAAGCGTACCCAGAGGGTCGAGGTGTTTAAGCGGGTTCAGGGACAATCGTCCCTGGTCTTTGGCGGTCGAATCTCCGTATAGGTACGCAATCTTGCCGTGCATGAACTCGTGGACCGTAACGGCGATAAGCAGCGCCGGTATTCTATAAAGCATACTCTCTAAATTCAATTACTCCATACTCTCCTTGTTGAGCCGGTCGAACCGGCCTGCTACGTATTCCAGCTCTTCTTCGGGCGTGTTGATTTTTCCGTCTAGTTTTGCGGCCAACAGCTCCCTCAAGACAATATTATACACCGGTGAAGGCGGAAATCCCATTTTCCGCAGCGTCCGTCCATCGACGGATACTTTGACTCCGCGCAGGCTCGAAAGATAGTAATGGATTCGGCGCCGCGCCGCGAGACTTTTGGTCAGCGCATGCGCAAATACCAGCGCCTCCGGCGAAAGCGGGTTGAGTATTTTGTAGATATCGCTGTTCTTGGGCCGTTCGCTCCCCTCCAACCCTTTCAAGACCTTGGGCACCTCGAGTATCAGCTCCTGCAACCGCACCTTATCGGCTTTCTTGATTTTCATGCGGTTGAGCCATACATCCAGCTCTTTTTTATTTAGATGTCTAAGAAGTCCGGCCCGATAAGGCATTAGCTTTTTTACCTCATGGGCGAAATGATGGTCGAGTTCGCGCACCGCGTCATCTATGCGACCAAAGAGCGCTTTCAGCTCAGCATCGATTACTATTTTCGGGTGCAGAATCGAGAGCGCTCCCAACTCCTGAAGACGTTTCAAGGTCTTAAACGGCGCCGCCTCAGAGAGTATCAGCAACATCTCATCCCTGACGCGTGCATCCGAAAGGTGTCCGATTAAATCCATTTCAATCGCCTTGCGCAGCTGCTCTTCGGTCTCGGAGTCGAGCTTGAAGCCGAATCGCTGCTCGAACCGCACGCCGCGAAAGATTCTCGTCGGGTCCTCGATGAAGCTCAAGTTGTGCAGGATGCGGACACGCCCGTTTTTCAGGTCGCGTTGCCCGTTGAAGAAGTCGAGCAGCTTGCCGAAGGTCTTCGCGTTCAGGCTCACCGCCATCGCGTTTATCGTAAAATCGCGGCGCGCGAGGTCGTGGCGGAGCGAGGTCGGCTCTACCTGCGGCAACGCGCCCGGCCTCTCGTAGAACTCAGCCCTTGCCGACGCGAAATCGACCCTGAACCCGTTGGGCATGATGACGACCGCGGTGCCGAACTTGCGATGCGCCCGAATCCGGGCGCCCATCCCCGCATGTGTGGTGAAGATATTCGCGAACTCGATAGCGTCACCTTCTACGACGATATCCACATCCAGGTTCCTGTGGTCTAGCAAGAGGTCGCGGACGATTCCGCCGACCAGGTAGACCGTGTAGCCGGTTTCGTCGGCCAAATCCCCGATGTCGCGCAAGAGCTTCTGGACGTCGCCCGGCAGAAGCGTCTTTATCTTCTGGGCTATCTCGCCTCGACTATACTCGGCTTTGGCGTGGAGCGCCCCTTTCGGGCCGCTGAAATATTCACTGCCTCCGAGGGCTTTAAGAATGTCGGTACGGCTTACGATGCCGATTACCTTGCCCTTATCGACAACCGGTATCCGCCCCAGGCTCTCGTCGCTCAACAGGCGCTGTATGTCGGGGAGCGGTGTGTCCGGCGCGACGGGCTCTATCTTTCGCATCATAAAACCCTTGACCGGCGCGTGGCTCAAGCCGTGATGGGCGGCCTTGTCTATCTCGCGCCGCCCTATAATACCCACGAGCTTGCCGTCCTCGACCACCGGAAGGCCGTTATAGCCAAAGCTCATCATGAGCTTGTTCGCGTCTTTAATGCTGATATCCGCGTTTATCGTGCGTACCGGCGCCGACATTATCTCGCGCGCCGTCAGCGGTTCTTTTACATGCGCGCGTATGGCCTGCTCAAGCTTGGCCTCAACCACCGCGGAGTCCTTCTCTTTTACCGATGCGGAGGCCGCCTGGGCATGTCCGCCCCCTCCCATGTCCTCAAGAATTTTTCCGACATCGACGACCTCGGTGCGGCTACGCCCTATGATATACACCCTGTCGTCGTGTTCGAGAAGGACGAATATGACATCGATATTTTCGATATCGGCCATCTTCGAGGCGACGACCGAGCCGCCCTCGATATACTCGTCTACGACAGCTCTTGTCACCATAATGGGAGTACCGCTGACGTCGATGACGCGCGAGGCGTGGAGCAACCGGTCCAACAGCTCGTGCTGCTCCGGCTCGAGCACCGGATTGAGAAACCGGTTAATAAGCTCGATGTTCGCGCCCTTGCCCATCAGATATGCCAGCGCTTCCGCGTCATCATAGGTGGTCGTCCTAAACGTCAGCGACCCGGTGTCCTCGTGTATGCCGAGTGCGAAGAGCGTCGCCTCGAATGGTGTCAGCTTAATCCCTTTATCCCTGATAATTTTTGTAAGAATCGTCGTCGTCGAGCCGACGTTTTCCGAGAAATCCCTGGTGATGGGGACATCCTCGGTTGTCGAGGGGTGGTGGTCGAAGGTGAATACCTCGATGCCCGGCTTATAAGCGAGGTCTTGGAGCTCACCGAGGCGCCGGCCTATCTTAGTGTCGACGACAATCAGCCGCGTGACCGACTTCTTGTCGAGATGCTTTAGCTCCAGCGTATCGATTACGTCATCATGGAGCGCCAAGAACTCCCGGACGTTCTTGTTCTGCGCCCCGGCCATGACTATCTTCGCGTCCGGATATATCTTTTGCGCCGCCACCGTCGACGCGAACGCATCGAAATCGGCGTTTATATGTGCGGTTATTACTTCCATGTGCTAGCTCTTCACCTTGCACTTAGCGGCCGCTTTCGGGTCGCACTTCTTGCGATACGGGCACGTATACAGGTCGGTGCTGAGATACTTCTCGCCGCCGTCCGGCAAGATGACTACGACGTTGCCTTTTTCAAGCAGCTCCGCTTGGCGCAGCGCTACGGCCATAGCGGCCCCCGATGAGATGCCGCAGAGCAACCCCTCATAACGGGCCAGGTCTTTGGCCGTATCATAAGCATCGTCGTCCTCGACGTTTACCTTCTCGTGAATCATCGAGATGTCCCATATCGCGGGAATATATCCTTCGCTGAGGTTACGCAATCCCTGTATCTTGTGGTCGGGATACGGCTCGACTCCGACTATTTTCGTGTTGGGGCTCTCCACTTTGAAGCGCCGGCTTACACCCATGAGCGTGCCGCCCGTCCCGATTCCGGAGACGAAGACATCTATCGGATTGACCTGCGCGAGCATCTCTTTCGAGGTCGTCTCGTAGTGCGTCAGCGGGTTGTTCTCGTTGCCGAACTGGTTCACCAGAAAATATTTCGGGTCGTCGGCGAGCTGATCCGCCATCTCTATCGCTCCCGGCATGCCCTTGCATCCCTCGGTCAACAGCAGCTCGGCCCCGAAAGCCATAAGTATCTGGCGCCGCTCCAAACTCATCGTCTCGGGCATGACTATCTGCAGCTTATACCCTTTTATCGCGCAGACCATTGCCAGCCCGATGCCGGTATTCCCGCTGGTCGCTTCGAGGACTATTTTCTTCTTGGTAAGCTCGCCGCTCTCTTCGGCTTTTTCAATCAAATATTTCGCGATGCGATCCTTTACAGAGCCGCCCGGATTAGACGCCTCCAGCTTGGCAAAGACTTTGGTATTCTTGTTCTTGTTCAGTCTTTTTATCTCGACTACGGGCGTGTTTCCTATAAGGTCGAGAATGGTGTCACTCATATCTCACTCCAACTTAAAAGTTATTTAACGGCATGGTCAGCGCCGTTCTATGCGCCGCAAATCTCACTCAATAATATCATAAATAAGCGCTTTAGCCTCCTGCGGGTTTGGCGATAGAGTAAACGCCTCATAGACGAGGCTGCTCACGGCCGCCAGCGAATGCGCATTGCCGCTTCGCATTTGGGCGATAGTCTCACCCGCGTTGATATAGTCTCCGACCTTTTTCGCGACGACGATTCCCGCGGTATGGTCGATGATATCGTCTTTGGTCTTTCGCCCAGCGCCCAGAATGCGCGCCGCGACCCCGAGTTCCTCGGCGTTGACGCCTACCACATAGCCGCTATCCGCGATGATCAAATCCTCGACATATTTGGCGTGCGGCAAGACCCGCCTCGGGTCGTCGACGACGCTCCCGTCGCCCCCTTGCGCTTCGATAAACTCCCTGAATTTCGCTAGGGCCTTACCGCTTTCGAGCACCTCGCTAAGCGCCTCCACGGCCTCCTGGGGACTCGCCGCCAGACCCGCTTTCGTCATCAACTGCGAGCCCAGCTCGATGCAAAGCTCGAGCAGGTCGGGCGAGCCGAAGCCCTTCATCGTATCGATCGCCTCTTCTACTTCGAGCGCGTTTCCGATGGTGATACCGAGGGGCTGGCTCATATCGCTGATTACCGCGACGGCCTGCTTCCCGAAGCGTTTACCTATCGATACCAGCGTTTGCGCCAGCTCTTTAGCCTCATCGAGCGTCTTCATAAACGCGCCCGTCCCCACCTTGACATCGAGGACTATCACATCGGCCCCGCCCGCTATCTTCTTGCTCATAATACTGCTCGCTATCAGCGGAATGCTCGGGACTGTCGCCGTCACGTCGCGCAGAGCATATATCTTCTTATCCGCCGGACAGATCGTCTCGGTCTGTCCGATCAAGGCGATTCCGATTTCGCCTACCTGCTCGATAAACCGGCTCCGGTCGAGGTCGACATTGAAGCCGGGTATCGACTCGAGCTTGTCGATGGTGCCGCCGGTGTGACCGAGCCCGCGCCCCGACATCTTGGCGACACTTGCCCCTACCGCCGCCATCATCGGCGCCAAGACAAGCGTCACTTTATCACCCACCCCGCCGGTACTGTGCTTGTCGACTTTGACCCCGTCGATGGAGCTTAAATCAATGATTTCGCCGCTCTCGGCCATCGCCCTGGTCAACGAGAAGGTCTCATCCTCGTCGAGTCCCCGGATGAAGGCCGCCATCAAAAATGCCGACATCTGGTAATCGGGAATCTTGCCGGCGACATAGCCGTCGACCAAAAACCGTATCTCATCATCGGTCAGGACTTTACCGTCGCGCTTCTTAGCAAGCAACTGCATAATGCTCATCGTATCCGCCTCCTGTTCTACCGCGAGCCATATCCTCTTCTTCCACCGCTCTCGCCGTCCTTAAACCGCGCTTTTTACGGTATTTGCGGCTATCGTGTATAATGTCTATATATATTATCAGGGCTTGCCCTAAAAAGGCACGTAAAACAACCGGCTCGTCCAGCCGTATCTCTATTTTGAATTATGAGCGGCAAAAAAACAAAACCTAAGACAACCGAAGATAAATCTTTTTTCGCACGGATGAAAGACGAGAAGCCGGGGGCGCTCCCCGCAATCATCATTTTGGTGATGCTCGCCGCCACCCTCGTCTTATTCGAGGTCGCGGGGCGGGTCGATGAAGCGGCTCTGGAGACCGTCCAAAACAATACCACCGAAAACACCTCCCTCATACCGCTCACCCCCGAAGATCATATGCGTGAGCAGCTCGAACAAGTCATTACCTCGGCTCGAAAGAGACCATTCAGGGCTAAAGTCTCGACCGAGAACGGTTTCGAGGGACTCTGGACGCAAGACGGATTGAACTACCGTTTCGAAAATTCCACCAAGAGCAAGGTGCTCATTGTCAACGCCGCGCAGAAGAAGCTCTGGGTGATAGACGTGCCGACCCGAATAGCGCACGAAACACCGTTCGACTCGACGAACATGCCCGCGTTTAACGAACTTATCGCGACGATGTTTTTGGAGGGTCTAACGACCGCGACGGCATCGGGGACGCATAGCCTGCTCGACATCTTACCCTCCGGCGAGAACGCCGCGCTCACCTTCACCGAAGACGACCTACCCGACCGCTGGGAGGGCGATAACAGCGGCGGCACCGTGCGCTTTATCGATTGGGATTACTTGAGAATCGGCGCTGTCGCCCCGAGCGACTTCGAACTCTGGAAAGGAATAAGGGTAAGCCGGCCGGCGCCCGCAACGACTACCACGACCGCCAAGAAATAGCAGACAAGCGCCAAAAAAATCTTCGACGCCAAATACTATACTTATGACCAGTATAGGCCCTCAAGCCCCTCGTTTCCCATACTTAATCACCGACCGCCCCTCGTCGTTTATCCATCTTAGTTTAGGTTGAACATGTGCTAGAGCAAAAATACAATGTATAATACTGTAATTCCAGCCGTTAACTAGTTCGTGCAGCATGCTGGAGCATACATTAAACGAGTTCCTGTTGGTGCCGCCGCAATAAGCGAAGACCGAATCTTTTCAATATAGGGGATTGGCGTGCAAGACGAGCAAGAATTGGGTCGAGAACTATTCGGTTATAAAAAAGAGGACGTCGATAGATTCCTGGCGGAGCTCCACCTTGACTTGCGAACCGCTAAGGATGAAATAGAGCGCCTAAAAACAGAACTGGACACTGCGGACGACAGACTCTCCGGCTTTAAGGAAATCGTCGAAGAGGCCGTAATCCCCGAAGATGACCCCGACAAACGTGCCGCTGAAATAGTCGACAAAGCGACTGAAGAAGCGCTTGCCATCTCCGAGCAAGAACTACATTCGAAAGTAAAGTCGATTCTCGACCACTATATGAGCCTCTTTGCCGAAGCCCAGAGTGCCGATGAAAGCGGCGCCAAGCGGCGCACTTACGGTCCGACGGTCGCGCCCGAGCCTCGTCGGGAGCACAAACGCCCGCTAGCGACAGACCTCTCTACCGAGAAGTTGATTCTCGAAAGACTTACCCGCCTCGGCGACATCCAGGGCGTCAGCACAGCCTGGCTATTAGATGGCACAGGCAACATCGTTTCGTCCTTCAACCGCCTAAAAATCGACTTGGCAGGCGTAACATCCGCGCTCGTATCGCTCGAAAAAAGCGCGGAACAGCTCGAGGCCGGCCTCGCGGACGGATTAATGCGGATGCTCTTCCTTCAGCTCGAAAAACTCGTCATCATCCTTAACCCCGTTACCGAGTCGGTAATGCTCGGGATTATCGCATCGGCCGGCTCTCCCATCGGACAGATATTCTGGTATCTCGATAAAGAGGTGCCTGAGCTTAGAAAGCTCCTGGGCTAAATCGATTGTCGCCCTCCCGCAGCGACGAAAACTTGCGTCAGCCACGCCCCCCTCACACCTTGCGTCCCCAATAATCTTCAATGATAACGGGGAAGTATCGATTATATGCGGATGCGCACGCAGACAAGTTACGGCCCGGAACACCTAGCACTGGACCGGTAAAGTAAAGGAGGAGACATGGCTGATAATAAACTGACAGTCAGCATCATCAAGGCGGATGTCGGCGGGTTCGTTGGGCATAGCAGCGTCCACCCGGCGCTTCTTGAAAAAGCGGGTGAGCGGCTGGCGAAGGTCAAGGCGGACGGCCTCATCGTCGATTACCACGTCGGGCAGGTCGGCGACGACACCTCGTTGATAATGACCCATAAGAACGGCATCGACGCCGAGCCGATACACCGTTTCGCGTGGGAGACTTTCGAGGAGATGACCGAGGTCGCGAGGGAGTACGCGCAATATGGCGCGGGACAAGACCTGCTGGTCGAGGCATTCTCCGGCAATGTTCGCGGGATGGGTCCGGGTGTAGCCGAGATGGATATCGAGGAACGCCCGAGCGAGCCGATAATCTGCTTCCTCGCGGACAAGACCGAGCCGGGTGCCTGGAACTATCCCCTCTTCAAGATGTTCGGCGACCCGTTCAATACCGCGGGTCTCGTCATCGACCCCAACATGACGACGGGTTTCAGTTTCGAGGTCCACGACCTCATCAACAAACGAAAGCTACTGCTCAAGCTGCCGGAAGATTATTACTCGCTGTTGATGTTCATCGGGGCGCCCGGGAGATATGTCATCAAACATATCTTCAGAAACTCCGACAATATGATTGCGGCCGTAACCTCGACCCAGAAGCTCAGCCTGATAGCCGGCAGATATGTCGGCAAAGACGACCCGGTTATGATAGTGCGCTGCCAGAGCGGGCTACCAGCGGTCGGTGAAGTCCTGGAGCCGTTCTCAATGGCATATATGGTCGCGGGCTGGATGCGCGGCTCCCATCACGGGCCCATAATGCCGACATCTTTTGAGGACTGCCACCCCTCCAGGTTCGACGGCCCGCCAAGAGTCGTAGCCTACGGCTTCCAGCTCGCTCACGGCAAGCTTATCGGCCCCCGGGACATGTTCGAGGACATAGCGTTCGATGGGGCTCGTCAGCAATGCCTCGAGATAGCCGACTACATCCGCCGCCACGGACCCTTCGAGCCGCACCGGCTTGGCCACGATGAGATGGAGTACACCACCATGCCGCAGCTGATGGAACAATTCGAGAGCAAGTTCGAACCATCTGAGGATTAAGCCGTTTATGATAAAAGCTCGCCCTTCATACTGGTCCCATGGACCGGCGCCTCAAAACCGAGCAGGTCGGCGATGGTCTTCCCGATATCCGCAAAGGTCGACCGTATGCCGAGACCCTTTCCCGGGTTTAACGCGCGCCCATAAATAAGGTAGGGCACGTATTCGCGGGAGTGGTCGGTGCTCGGGGTTGTCGGGTCGCAGCCATGGTCGGCGGTGATCATTAAAACATCGTCACTCTCTAATGCTTCAATAATCTCGGGGAGGCGGGCATCGGCGGCGGCCAACCCGCGCGCATAGCCCTCGGGGTTATTCCGGTGTCCCCACTCGCTATCGAAATCGACAAGGTTCGTAAATATGATGCCCGTTTTACGCTCGCGCAACGCCTTGAGCGTCTCGTCTATGCCATGCATGTTGCTCTCCGTGTGGATACCTTCCGGGACGCCCATGCCCGCGAATATCTCTCGTATCTTACCGACGCCGTAGACTGGAACGCCCGCCTCTAACGCGTAGTCCAGAACGGTCTTCGCCGGCGGCTTCAAGGAGAAGTCCTTTCTCCGGTGCGTCCGCGCAAAACTCCCCGGCTCCCCTATGAACGGCCTGGCGATGACCCGGCCGACCGCGTGCTCGCCCGCCAGAATCTTGCGCGCCGTCTCACTCATCCAATAAAGCTCGTCTATCGGGATTATCTCCTCGTGCGTCGTGATTTGAAAGACACTATCGGCCGACGTGTAAATAATCGGCTTGCCCGTCTTCATGTGTTCCTCGCCCAGCTCTTCCATGATGCCGGTACCGGAGGCCGTTTTATTGCCGAGAGTTCCTCGCCCTATCGCCTTCTCAAACGCATCCATGACCTCCGCCGGAAAACCGTTCGGATATGTAGGGAACAACGTCTCGAGCCTTAATCCCATCATCTCCCAGTGCCCGGTTGTAGTATCTTTGCCCGGAGACGCCTCGGCCATCTTGCCGAAGAATGCCGGCGGATGCTCCGCCGGCTCGACGCCTTCTATCTCTATGATGTTTCCAAGCCCCAGCGCGCCCAGGTTTGGAACGGCCAGCCCGCCTACCGCCTTAGCGGTATTGCCGAGCGTGTTGCTCCCCTCATCCCCGTATTTAGCGGCATCAGGCAGAGCCCCCGCACCCACACTATCAAGAACTATCAGTAATACCCTTTTAATCTGAGACATATCTCTCCTGTAAATCGTAGTCGTTCGTTATCCTTTGGATCCCTTCGGGTGCGCCCGCTCATAGACCGCGCGCAGTTTCTCTTTGGTGACGTGCGTATATATCTGCGTCGTCGAGATATTGGCGTGCCCGAGCAGTTCCTGCACAACCCTGAGGTCCGCGCCGTTAGCAAGCAGGTGCGTGGCAAACGAATGCCTCAGCGAGTGCGGATATATATCTCCGATTTCGGCTTTTTCCGCGTATTTCTTTACCGCTTTCCAGCAGCTCTGCCTCGACAGGCGCTGGCCTCTTACATTAAGGAAGAGCGCCGCCGGACGGTATTTGCCCGCCAAATGCGGCCTCGACTTATTGATATACTCGGTAATCGCCTCCGACGCGTGGCTGCCCAGGGGCACGATGCGCTCTTTGGAGGCCTTGCCTAAACAGCGCAGATAACCGTTGCGCAGGTCCACATCCTCGGCATCGAGTGCGGCCAGCTCCGAGACCCTCAACCCGCTGCTGTATAAAAGCTCCAGTATCGCCCGGTCGCGTATAACGCCGACGCTCGCCCCCAACGGCTGGTCCAAGAGTTTGCCGACCTGGGCTACGGAGAGCACTTTCGGCAATTTTCGCGCCTTTTTCGGCGCCTTGATATCGGCGGTAGGAAAGTTCTCGGTCACGCCGTCACGCACCAGAAACTTGTGGAACGCTTTGAGCGACGCGACCTTCCTGGCGACCGAAGCATCACCGTATTCTTCGCGCAACCTCTTCAAGTAGCCAAGAATGAGGTCGTATGTGACCTTATCAAAAGAGGTAATCCCCACGTCATTCAGGTAGTCGAGGTATCGGCGAAGGTCGAGCTCGTACGCAGCGATGCTATTTTTAGCCAGCCCTTTCTCTACGGATAAATAGTTCAAGAAATCGAGCAGATGGTCGCGTATCATATCGCTACCTACAGTCCTATCCGGCCTACCTTTTGCGCCGCCATGAGTATTGCCGTCAGCGTTTTCGCGTCCTCTATTTCGCCGCGCGAAACCATCCCCAACGCCTTCTCCAGAGGAATCAACACCAGCTCGATATCGTCTTCGTCCGGTTCGAGTTCCGGCTCACCCTCCTCGAGGTCATCCGAGAAGAACAGGTAAAAGCGCTCATCGGTGAAGCCCGCCGATGTATAAAACGCCGCCAGCTTCTCGATGGTTTTGGCCTTATACCCGGTCTCCTCCTTTAACTCCCTTATCGCGCAGTCCGCCGGGTCCTCGCCGTCCGCGAGCAGACCCGCCGGAATCTCGAGAAGGTCTCCTTTGAGCGGATGCCGGTACTGCCTGACCAGGACGATGTTTTTACGCGCGTCCAGCGCCACTATTCCCACCGCGTCAAGGTGCTCGACGACCTCCCGCTCCAATATCCTTCCCTCGGTGTTCCTTATCTTATCCACATGGAGACTTATAATAGCCCCCTCATAGATAAGATTCGACTCCACCACCGTAAACTTCTTCTCTTTCAACTCTCATCCCCTACTAAAATGCGCGCCGCGAAAATAGCGGCCGCTCCCGCAGCCATAAAGAATTCCGGCTCTTCCTCGATGCCCCTGCCCATAGTCGTCGGCCGCATCGCAGCGGCTTCGAGCGCCGCTCGCGTCTCGCTCGCATCGAGCGTCTCTATACGATGTATATGGCCGATTTCCGCGCGCAAGACCTGTCCTTCGATAATCGATGTTTTCTCCCCGTCGACCACCGGAAATGTCACTATGGCGGGGGTTGTAGCGGCTACTTTGAGCGCCGTTATCGTGTGGTGGCTCAAACCCAGGTGCCGCTCCCTCTTGTCCGCAAAACTTAAGCGAGGCACGGCTATCGCAACACCGCCCAGGCTGTTTACCGCGTTTACGATCTGACCCTGCTCGATGCCGGTATAGCCGAGCTTGGTACCGGTCCCCACAATCCCCGGCCCCATGCAGACGATGGCGACGTCCGCTTCCGCCGCGTATTTCGCCGTCGCCAAGCCGCTGTAGATGTTTATAGCTTCGAGGTCACCACCGAACGCATGGCCAATCGTTATCGTAGTATCTATGAAGCCGCCCTCTTTGAGGCCGGCAACCGTTTCGCTAAACGCTAAAGGCAGCGCCGCACCATCGGTCATAATGTAAGCGATTTTCGCCTTGGGCATCAGCTTTCTGAGCATCACCGCCGCGGCCGGCAGCTGGCTGTGGAGCGTCGCAATTATTACGGGCATGCCGTCGATGCTCGACGCGTCGCGCAATACTTCGTGGTGGGGGCTCTCCCGCTCCTCCGCTGCCAGGCACTTTATCTGAAGCGGTGTATAGCGAAGCTTCATAATATGGCCCGGCGCCGGGGCCTCCAGCGAGCGGCGTGCCAAGTTCCAGAGAATAAAGTGGCTTCCTCCGGTTCCCAGGCCTACATCGACGGCCGTCGTGTTTATGACGACTTCATCGCCGGGCTTAACCTCCCCTATCAGGGCGGGGTAACATATCGCGCGCCCGTTTTCACCATCGAATTCGACGTTTACCTCGATATATCCCGGACGCGTCCTGACGACTTCCAGCACACGGGCGTGTCTTAACGTAAGCATCGTCGCTCCATTTTCAAGGGATTCCAGTATTTCGCGCTCCTCGGCATAGAGCTTGGCATATGCTGTAAGGCACGGCAAACGCCCTGCTCGAAGAGTATTGTAATCTTATCCGGATGAAAGTTATGCGGGGTCCATTATGCTCGTACCGGATATCAACTGCTTGAACCGTATTATAGTCGTCTCTGGATGTAAAGTCGCTAGGGCGACCTTATAAGCGCCAGTAGTAGCTCTGAAAGCTTGACCAGCTCTGCCACGGGCAAGAACTCGTCTTTGCCGTGGACATTTTCGGCGCCCATGCTGAGATTGACGGCAACCACGCCTTTTGCGTTGAAGACATTGGTATCGCTTCCGCCCCCGGTATGCGTGATAACCGGTTCGATGCCGATACTCTTCATCGCGCTTATCGCCCTGGCCACAATCGGCTCATCCTCAGTTAGAGAATACCCCTCGTAGGGCCGGTATTGGACGATGTTTACACTCGCGCCGGTCTCTTCCGCCGCCGCGTTGAAGCACTCGACCATGTGTCTCGATTGCTGCTGCAGTTTTTCGATGCTTATACTTCTGGACTCCGCGAAGACTTTGGCACGCTCGGCGACGATATTCCCGGCGATGCCCCCCTCTATCGTGCCCACATTGGCCGTAGTCTCGCTGTCTATCCGGCCGAGTTTCATCATGCTTATAGCTTTTGACGCCGCGACGATTGCGTTGATGCCTGTTTCGGGAGCGATTCCGGCATGCGCCGCCTTGCCTATAAACTCGACCTCAAAGGAATCCTGATAAGGTGCTTTTACGTTTATCAGGCCGACCTTCCCGTTTGCGTCTAGAACATATGCATAATCAAGGTTTTTATCGTCGAGGTCGAGGTATTTCGCGCCTTTGAGTCCCACCTCTTCGGCTACGGTGAAGACAAGGTGAACAGGCCCGTGGGCGAAGGTGGTTGCCGCGAGAACCGTCGCCAGCTCGAGCATGGCGGTAACACCCGCCTTATCGTCCGCCCCTAATATGGTGTCGCCTTTGCTTTTGATGAGGCCGTCTTCGACAAAGACCTTCACACCTTGCGCGGGCTCTACAGTATCGATGTGCGCCGCAAATAGAATACAGGGGCCGTCGGCGGTGCCCGGTATGGTGACATGAATATTCCCGGTGTTGCCCTTTATCGAAGAGCCGGTCTCGTCCTCAAAGGTCAAGTAGCTCAGCGCACTTAGATAGCTCGTGATGTGGTCGGCGATAGCCCGCTCGTTATAGCTCGGGCTGTAAATACTCGCCAGGTTTTCGAAGATTCTTAAGACCCGCCCCTCGTCTACCATATACCCCTCCGACCATCAACTATCCGTGTCGACCTCTTGGCCGCATTTCGCAAACACACGTCTATTCGCTCTCTCAGCGGCCACCCTAATAATTGTGTATCGAAGCGGCTTTCCCTCTCCCTAAATGGTAACGGAGCGCCGCACCTATAAAGTCTCTAAACAGCGGATGCGGCCTGGTAGGGCGCGATTTGAATTCGGGGTGAAACTGCGTGCCTACGAACCAGGGGTGATCGGCTATCTCGACTATCTCGACGAGCTTTCCGTCGGGTGATTCTCCACTCAGTGTGAGCCCCGCTTTTCCAAGCGCCTCCACAAAATCGTTATTTACCTCATAGCGGTGACGATGGCGCTCCTGAATTTCGAGCGTCCCATACGCCTCGTGGGCAAAGGTCTTCTTCGTAAGCTTGCACGGATACGCGCCGAGGCGCATGGTCCCGCCCATGTCTTCTATGCTCTTCTGCTCGGGCAACAGGTCGATGACCGGATGCTTAGTCGCGGGCTCGAATTCCGAACTGTTCGCGTCTTCATAGCCGACTACGTTTCGCGCGAACTCGACGACCGCACATTGCATGCCCAAGCATATACCAAAGAACGGAATCTTGTTTTCACGGGCAAACTTTACGGCATGAATCTTGCCCTCGATGCCCCTTATCCCGAAACCGCCGGGGACAAGAATCCCGTCGACTGCGACGAGTTGGCGCTCGACCTCTTCCTGGCTGACCGTTTCGGCGTCGACCCAGACAATCTCGACATCGGTGTTGTTGTAGAAACCGCCGTGTTTAAGCGCTTCGACCACGCTTAAATAAGCGTCAGGTAGCTGAACGTATTTACCGACCAGCCCAATCCTAATCTTGTTTTCGAGCCTGCTAATCCTCTCCACGAGGCTGTTCCACTCCGACAGATCGGCCTTGCCGTTGCCGAGCTTCAGGTGCTCGACGACGATATCGTCGAGTCCTTCCTCGTGCAACCTTAAGGGTATTACATAAAGATTATCGACATCTACGGCCGTTATTACCGACGAAGGCTCGGTGTCGCAGAAGAGGCCTATCTTGCGTTTTATCGAAACGTCGATTGGGCGGTCGCACCGCGCCACTATGATATCGGGCTGAATGCCGATACTGCGCAGCTCTTTTACGCTATGCTGCGTAGGCTTCGTTTTAAGCTCCGATGAAGACTTGAGGTGCGGCACTAGAGTCACATGTATATAAAGGACGTTGCTCTTTCCGGCATCTTTCTTGAATTGACGAATCGCCTCCAGGAAGGGAAGACTCTCGATATCGCCGACGGTGCCGCCGACCTCCGTTATGACTATATGCTTGTCATCATCGCTGCCCAAGCTGAGTATCCGCTGTTTTATCTCGTTGGTCACGTGGGGAATTACCTGGACCGTCCCGCCGAGAAATTCACCCCGGCGTTCTTTGGTCACTATCGACCAGTATATTTGCCCGGCGGTCACATTGCTGCCTTTGCCGAGGTTCTCATCGATGAAACGCTCGTAGTGCCCGAGGTCAAGGTCGGTTTCGGTGCCGTCCTCGGTGACGAAGACTTCGCCGTGCTGGAACGGGCTCATGGTGCCGGGGTCGACGTTGAGGTAGGGGTCTAGCTTTTGAATCGTTACCTTGAATCCCCTGGTCTTCAAGAGCCTTCCGAGCGAAGCCGCCGTGATCCCCTTTCCCAGTGATGATACGACCCCACCGGTTACGAAGATATATTTAGCCAATCGTCTCTCCCCTTTTGCTTGCTATACTGACAATAAAGTCTACTATAACGGCAACTTGACCGCAAAACCTCCAGCCATCATAGAGCCAACTTTTGAATTGTAACATGAAACCGGCGAGCGTGCAGTCTTCATCGTCTTGAACAACGTGCTAAATATTTCTACCCAAACGGTCGAATTCCCGCAAAACCGGCGTATTCTCGATTATCCTGGTTAGCGAATACCTCTCGGTTAAGACCTGCAGCGCGACAAGAACAATAATCAACGGCAACTTCACGCTCCAACCGAAGGTTATCACAAAGCTGAAGCCGAGAACGGCCCCGAGAACGTTCGACCCGACATCTCCAAGCATTATCTCCTCTTTTAAGTCCGCCCTCAACAAAACGAGTGCGACCCCGAGGAGCGCCGCCACCGCAAGCCCGTACGATGAGGGCGCGTACGGCAAAAATATCGCAAGGAGCGGAATAAAGAGCTTGAGCGCCCTACCCGGCCTCAAATCCAGCAAATTAAGCGTGTTGACAAAAAGAGCTATAAGCAGCGCATCCCCAAAAGCTTCGAGCGGTCCCATGGAGAGCTGATATATTGCGAAAAAAGCAACGATTGGAATTCCCAGCGCCTTGAGCGCGCCCGTCGTCAACCGGCCTTTGAGTAATTGCCCGATGTGCCCCCGGAACCCCGTAGACTCTCGACTTCCCAACAAATCATCGATAAGCCCGAACATGCCGACCCCCAGGATAAGAATGGTAAGCGGCATGGACATGTCGGGCGTAAATTGAAATCGCTCCGGAACCATCAGGCCGACGATATCCTGTGCAAAGCCGAACGCGGCCGCAATCGCCATCATAACGAGCCAAACCATTATAAAGTTCAGCCCCATCATGTTTACGACATCTCGCTGGCGATAGTTCTGCTTTAGCGCTCCCGAATCGTGGAGAAGACGCTTGAGCGCGCCGCCTATGACAGCGGCGAGTATCGCTCCGGTAATAAAGTGTGCGATAGTCCAAAGGACAAGAAACACCAACATCACGCCTCGATTAAATCTGAATCAGAAAGCTTTATAATTCTTGCTTGTTCATATCATACCGCTCCCAAAGCATCAGGTAAGCGATAGACGGAAAGATGTATGACATTATGATAGCGGGTATCAAAATCCCCGAATCGTTGACCGCAAAACCCACAGTCGACCCGACGACCGCTCCGGTCACGCTGGCTGTAAGCCCTTTGTGCCTGGCGAAAAGCTTCTTCAGGAGCCCGACCGGGCGATAGCTTAAAGCGACCGTTAACACCATGATTATCAATAGGAAATAAGACCAGGTACTGTAACGCAACACCATGAAATTGGTCGCCAGTTTCCGGCTCGCGATGGTCAAAATACCTGAAATACCCCCGCCGGCTATCAGCTCGATAGTGCGGCCCATATGTGTGCTGGAGCCGTCCATAAAGTCATACGCAACAAACGCGAATAGCGCCAACCCGATAAGCGCACCGGCCGGCAATATGGTCTTGTAGTTAAGCTTGATTTCTTGCACATGAAGCCCCATCGCCGTAAACGCGGCGATAATCGCTATTATGCCGCCAACGTCCGCACCATACGCCGGGAATCCGTCGACGACAAGAACCGTGAGAGCCACTACCGCCCCCGCCGCCAGAGCAACTCCGCGCTTCCATCTCTCTAGCATCAGCCCGACGGTCAAAAGCGCGCTGGCGAGCAGAATGGAAAAGGCCTCATTGCCGATACCAAAGAACCGGCTCCCGCGTATCGGGTCGTAGCCGAATATCGTGTTTAGCTGAAGATTAGCGCCGAGAACGACATCCGCCAGAATCGTAAACATGGTTGCGCAACCGATAACGGCGAGCGGAAAGAGTTTGTTTACTTTGAGCGCGGCCAGCACCACGGCCAACGATAACGACACGGCAAGCGCAGAGATAGTCAACAAAACACCGTTGACCGCAAGAAATTGCACCTTCGACGCAAAGAAAGTAAAGAGCGGGAATCCCATCGATGTCAGAATCAGCGTCTTCATAAAACCAATATAGCGTTTGTTTGCCTTGCGGACGTAAAGCAGGAGCAGTGCCGCGACGACATATAGCGCTATCTGTAAATAGATGAAGGTCAATACCGCTATCCGTCGTGCCGATTTTATACCGACTGCGCTCGCGTTAAACGCATTCATCCGCTCAACAGACATCTTCTTGGGAGTGACCGTCACCTTGCTTCCGACCATCGTGTAATGCGGCGTGACGCCGAATATGTCCAATATAGTCATGGTGATGTCGGTGTTGTTTATGATTCCCGCGCGCCTTGTTGCGGCGGAGGTCAGACTTCCCGATTCAAAACCCGGGCCGCTGATGATCACAGGCGTGAGCTGTTCCTCGTCGCCGGAGATGGGCGCCGCGCTTGCACCCGGCGGTGATAGGCTCGCGATGATAAAGATAGTATCATCGCCGGCGACCTCCATCGCTTGCTCCAAGAACGCGCTAGCACGTTTCAACGCGGCTATCCTTAACCGCTCGGCACGCGCTTCCAGGACATAGGTGGAGTACAAATCGGCTCTCGTCGTATCGCCGAAGTCGATCGCTATAAAATCGGCGACACCCAATAATTCTTGAAGTCGCTTCAGATAGACCGTATCGTTCGCTCTGATACCATATGGCACTGTGGGGTCTTGGACCAGAACCGTTTTGCCGACATCTCCATAATCGACGATGCCGGACGAGTTCATAGCCAAGCTGACGATTTCCCGGTTGTCCGACTCCCGGTCGGATTCGAATGAGGTATCCGAATTGCCCAAAACGGCCGCCTTGAAACCATTATCGTTTAGAAGCTGCCCCATCGCCCCGGGCACCATCTCCTGATGAATATAGGAATTATCAGCGATGATCGCCGGCAAGCCGAGTTCGACGATGTTACCGGGCTTCGCCCTCTTACCGGTTCTCACAAATAGCACATCGCCCGCTTTGACCCCGTCGAACGCCTCGGTCGCATTATAACCATTGACGCTGCCGGGAAGCGCATTTGCCCGCACACCCGACCCAACGGAAATCGCCGCGCGCGGTCGGGAAGGCCTGCCGTATGTCCGGTTGTTTAATAAAGCGGCAGGATTGTTTTGAACTAAAGCATTGATGAACGGGTCGTTCGCCTTGGTGATATCGTCCCATGTGATGTTGTCGATTAAAACAAAAACGACTTTTGGTTTATCTTCCGCGGACGCGGCCTGCGGAGGAGAGCCTATAAGCGCGAAGGCCGCGAGAATCAGAAATACGGTCAAGTATTTCCTCTTCAGACTCATCGAGCGACCTCCATATAGATCGACTCGATAGGTTTCATCATGTGCAGAACGGTAAACTTATCCTGGACCAATTTCTGTCCGGTCTGTACCTTTGACATCGATTTCAACTTGCTCGCCAATACCGCTTCGACGGCGGCTGCGAGCGCTCCACTATCACCCGGTTTTACAAAATCGACGCAACTCTCGCTGGCGACTTCCTTCACTCCCGCAACATCGGTTACTACCACCGGGCGCTTACACGCCAGCGCTTCGAGCAATATCATAGGAATATTCGAAGATAGGTTAGGTATGACAACGACCTCGAGACTCTTCAGGATGTGGGCCACGTCACGTCTAAATCCTAAGAAATGAAAACGTTGCGTCAAACCGTGATTTGCGACTTGCTTTTTAAGTTTTTCGCCATCTTCGCCGTCCCCGGTGATGATAAAATGCATATCCGGAAATTTATTTGCCAAGATAGCGGCGGCATCTATGAAGACACTATTGCCTTTTTCCGGTGACAAACGAGTCACGACCCCTACCAGCTTGTTCTCTTTGGAAACGTCGAGTTCCCGGAACAAGTGCTCAGTATCGAGGGTTTCTCCGAACCTATCCGCCTCGATGCCGCTGTGTATGATTTGGACTTTATTAAAAGCGGCTACGCTCTGCTCAATCGCTTCAGATACCGCAATAAGCATGTCCGGCATAGCGGCTATCTTATCATTAGCAACCGAGAGCAAGCCTTTTTTCTTCGGAGAATAAGCGTCTTCGACCGTGTGCACCGTGCAGATATGTGGGACGTTAAGCGATTTAGCAACCTGAGCGGCGACAAAACACCCCTGATAGTCGTGGCTATGTATCAAGTTGATAACGCGTTCCTTGTCTCGGGCAAACGCCTCTATCTTCTTGGCGACTCCTCCCACGCTGAGCTTATTAGCTGTGGCAAGCTCCGGTACGACCACGTATTCGATGTTCAGCCTGTCGAGGTGCTCGATCATATAGGGGTCGTGCGGTATGACAAGATATGGTTTATATCGAGCCCGGTTCAAGTATTTGATTAGGATCAAGAGGTGCTGCTTCATGCTGTTCGTAGTAGGATGCGCAATATATAGTATTCCTCTTTCAATCACGGCTTTTCCCCCTGTCGCGATTAGTGCTTCAAAAATCGTTTAAATATTACGCTTAATATATCGACAAATTGACGCCCGCGATGAATAACTCCCGCTAAATCTCGTCCCGTTTCGCGATGCGTCATCTTTACAGGCACCTCTATCACACGACAACCCTGCCTTAGTATGTCTATGCTTAGGCCAACCTCCAGACCATAGCCGGATTCGAATAACAAATCCTTCACCAGGGCCGACCTTACGGCGCGCTGACCGGATAGCGGCTCTCGCATGGTCTGCCCGGTAAAGCGCTTTATTCCCCAGCGACCCAAACCTTTAGCCAAACCGATTCCGCCGGCCTTTTCAGGTTTTGGAAAATCCGCTATAGCCATGTCGGCCATATCTTTGAGTACCGGTTCCAAGATTAACGCCGCCTCCCCGGCACACTCCCCTAAATCCCCATCGAGAAAAAGGATGATGTCCTCGGTCACATTGCTCATAGCGCTCTCAAGAGCCTTGCCTTTTCCGAGGTTTCGCTCTAGCCCGAGCACCTCGGCACCGGCTTCGGCGGCGACGCTCGCGGTCCTATCGCCGGAGCCGTCGTCGACGACCAAAACCCGGCTTACTCCGCTAATCCTTTTAGTCGCTTGCACGGTCGCCGCAATGCGGTCGGCTTCATTGTAAGCAGCTATAACCGCTACTACGGATGTCTCAACCATAAACTCCTGTTCTTCAAGCGCTTTTGCAGCTCTTATTCCACGTAAGCCTGGAATACAGGCGTATTCTCTCTGTCAGCGCCAGAGCATGTCTTGGCGTCAAACCATTAGACCTTTGGCACCAACTGGTCTGCCGTCGCCTTGACTCCAAAATTACCGTTCGCCTCCCTGAGGGCAAAGACAGCCGATATGATGCCCGCCTGTGTGTCGATATTGTCGACGGTGGGTATGCCGGCTTGCTGATACTCTTTCATATATGATTTCTTACACTCTCTGTTCTCGGCCCCGACCACCCGAATTCCCGTTCCTTTTAGGGCTGCTATGATGTGAACGTCAGTCGTTTTCGGGTTCAAATCCCCATCGGTGCCACCGAGTATGAGCGCCGATGTAATCGACTTCGAGGCGTCGGTCTCCATCACGATGAGGCCTAGCTCGCTCAGCCTGCTAAGGTATGGAACGACTGGGCTGGTCGTGGTCGTCGCAGCGGTTGCGGTATCTGTTGCGACCAGCTCTTCGGCCAGTTTCTTCAGGACCAGCTCGCGGACATTATCATCGTTCATCTCTTGCGGCAGGTATGCCGCGAGTTCCCGTTTGACCTCGTCGGTCAGCTCGAAGTCTTCCTTGACCTTGACCGTGCCGACTGTGGCTCCCGCCAAGCTCAGACCATCGACAACCACAGAGAGCATCTCGTTCTGCTTCTTCGAAGTTGCCAAGACAACCACATTCTGGCCATCGAGTCTTCCCATAATCGAGAGCGGATAGACACCGCTCGTTAACTTCTTTTCTTCGTCGAGTTCAACTTTGAGCGTCCTATTCTCATCCCTGAGCGTATTGAAATTCGTTTCTATTCTCTTGACCAGCGATTGCTGCTGCTGGAGAAGCATCCCCTTGTCGTCGATGACTGTTCCTAAAAGAATACCGATTGCGAGCGCGATAAATACCGCGACCAGCGACGCTATGTGATAGCGCATATCAAACATGCATTTCTCCTAAAAGCCTAATATTAACTTTACTTGCACAAGCATAAGACGTATCGACTGCCTAATGGCCGGTGTAGCGATTATGATTGCTATAATAGCGGTCAATCCACCTAATAGTAATAGCCCAAGATGGCTTATTTTTACACTGGACCTGTAGAGCTTGTTGACGCCTTTTGCGTCGACCAGCTTACCGCCGACTTTCAACCTGACTAGAAAAGTGCTCGACATCCCTTGTCTGCCCTTATCCAGGAATTCGACTAAATTGGCGTGAGTCCCTACCGCGACGATAAGTTCCGCGCTTTTTTCATAAGCCAGAACCATCGCGATATCCTCACTGGTTCCCGCCGCCTCAAAGACTATCGCCGACAAACCTAGCTTTTGGAGCCGGCTCAAACCCGGTGCGCGCCCGCCGGCATACGCGTGGACGATGAGTTCCGCTCCACATTTGAGCGTAGCGTCAGCCACGCTGTCCATATCGCCGATGATGATGTCGGGCTTGTAACCCTCCTCCACCAGCGCGTCGGCGCCACCGTCGACGCCGATTAAAATCGGTTTTACCTCCCGTATATAGGTGCGCAAAGCCTTTAGGTCGGCTTTATAATCATAACCCCTGACCACAATCAATGCATGCTTGCCGCTAAAGTTTACGCTCGTCTCCGGAACCCTTGACCCGTCGAGTATCAGCTCTTTCTCTTTTTGCATGTATTCGAGCGTGTTAACCGCGAATTTTTCCAGCTCTTCGCCTATCCTGGCATGCGCCTTTTCCAGTTCGTGCTCGAGCATCATGTGCGTCATTTTCTTTCCGCTGGCTACCGTTTTATCCCCCAGGCAAATATTCTCACCCTTGACGGTAAGCCGGCTGCCCTCTTTGACGAGGTCGAAAATCTCGGGTCCGACGTTGTCGAGCAGGTGAACCCCGGCCGAGCAGAGTACCAGTGGTCCCGCATTCGGATACTTGCCCGATGTAAAGCAGCTCGCATTTATGACTACCTCGACGCCCGTCTCTACAAGAGCCTCGGCCGTTACGCGGTCGAGGTCTTCGTGGTCGATAATGGCTATATCGCTCGGTTTTAGGCGCTTTACAAGCCTCTTTGTCTGCTTGTCCAGCTTCGCCAATCCATCAAAATACATGCTGCCGGTCTTTCCTTTCGTAAGCAATTTAGGGGGCACCCTCTTGCCGTCGATGTCAAAAGATTCGACAGCGGACCCATCATCAAAGCTTACTGGTTTTCTAGTATAATTGCCAGAAACGCGCCTCGCGTGCTTCGTAGCTTTTCTATCGTTTGACACAATAAATCCTTTTTAACTCGATTGTTCTGAGCGATCCTTATACGTGCCGTGTCTATGAGCCCAAGCTGCCGTCTGTTGTCGCAGGATTGACCTGCATATGAACATGGTCTGTGAATTCCGGCAGATACTTGTTTATCTGGCTATTAATCTGCGGCAGAGGTCTGAGTGCCCCGATGACGGTCTCTCCTTTTTCGAGACGTTGCCCTATTCTGATGCTAACATCGTCGATGTGAATTATCGCGATACGCAAGTTCGGATACCCATCGGGTTGTATTTCGACGTGATAATCGGTTATTTTGCTGTAAAGGTCATAAGTCTTCACGACGGTTACAACGCCGTCGACCGGGCTGAGCACTTCCGAATTGGGGGCCAGTGCAATATCCATAGCAGAAGTCGGTGCGCTTCCCCTGCCCCTTGACTCCATAATAAAGAGCACCGGTTGCTCCGCTCCTATAACCGCGTTTCGAACGGTTGCAGTCGCCTCCCTGTCGTAGCACTCCAGCACCGGTGCCATAGCGACTGCCTCGCGCTTCTCCGCTTGATGAAACCCCACTCCGACTATACTCCCCGGCCGTGCGGGTAGCGCCAAACCAAGGCTCGATGTGCCCACGGTCGCAAAGCATTCATACAGTGGGCTGGTTTCTTCTACGGACTCGGTAGCGCTCGCTGCCCCCTCGGGTTGGAAACTGAGAAGGTTTATCTCGGAGACGATATATATCAATAGCCCTACGGACAAGACAAGCGACATCGCCGTCAAAATCTGTTTGGCCCTGAGCATCGCGTTCAGCCGTCGCCGGCGTCGCTTTGCCTCTATGCGCACCGCGCTGAATTCTCCTTCCGCACCTGCGTTTTTCAACAGGATATCTCTCGGTTGAGCACCCTTTATTTCATCTTTGACATCAGTTCGTTCTTCCACGCGCCTCGCTCGCTTTCTTCCCCTCGGCTTCAAAAAGCAATTCTTCGGCATGTTTGAGCGACAGGTCTGAATCGACTTTGCCGCTTAAGAGCCGTGCTATCTCGCGTATCCTGCCTTCGTCAAAAAGCTCGTCTATCTCTGTTATGGACTTGTCGTCCAGCTCCTTTTTCTCTATCGAAAAGTGACTGTCCGCAAAGCTTGCTATCTGTGATAAGTGAGTGACAGCCATGACTTGATGTTGCCGGCTGAGCAGCGACATCTTCTTACCGACCGCCATTGCGGTCTTTCCCCCTATGCCGACATCTATCTCATCGAAAATCAGCGTTGGCGTCTCATCCGCATCCGCCAGGACTATCTTTAAAGCCAGCATTATCCTGGAGACCTCTCCGCCGGAAGCTATCTTCGCTAGCGGTCGCGGCGGCTCTCCTTTGTTGGCTGAGATGAGAAACTCAACTCTATCAATGCCATGCGCATAGACCTTAAGGCGTCCGTTTTCGAAGGGCAAGCCGTCGTTATCCTCTTCACTGATTAATAATACTTTAAAATCAGCGTTTACCATATTTAAATCCGCTAATTCTTGCCCGACCTCGACGGCAAATTTTTCGGCGGCTTCTTTACGCATCAGGCTCAAATTCATCGCAACTTCAGCCAACCCTCGCTCAAGCTCGCCTATCTCCCCTTCCAACCGCGCTATCCGCTCACCCGATGTGTCGCACAGCAACAACTCCCGCGCCGCCAAATCGCGGTACTTCAAAATCTCGTCTATGCTCGCCCCGTATTTTTTCTTCAACAACGCTAACAGCGAAAGCCTGTCCTCGACTTCCTGCAAGCGACCCGGAGGAAAATCGAGGCTCGACACGTAATCTTTAAGCGACGCCGCGCAATCTTCGAGTTCAATAGTGAGGCTGTTGAGCCTTTCCGCTATCTCATCGAGGGCCACATCGATATTTGCTGCCGTGCGCAAATCTTCGGCCACGCGCGCGATAAGGTCGACCGCCGGCGTAAAATCGCCGCTATCCGAAATCGCGTTGACCGAGTTTGCGGCGACCTCATACAACTTCCGCGCATTTCGCAAGATCTCGCGCTCGCGCATAAGCTCTTCATCCTCGTCGACTACCGGGACCGCCTGGTCTATTTCGTTGGTTTGAAACTGCAGAAGGTCTTTCTTCGCCAGCAATTCGCGTTCCGTGCCTTGTATGGCCGCCAATTCACGCTGCCGTTCTCGCAGGCTTTTGAGGTCGTCTCGAAAAATATCGCGAAGTCGCAGCAGTTCGACACCGCCATATTTGTCCAGAAAGTCTATGTGTGTCGAGGGTTTGAAGAGAGACTGGTGTTCATGTTGGCCATGGAGGTCTAAGAGTCGTCTGCCTACCTCGGCAAGTGTCTTGACCGTAACGATGCTGTCGTTTATGTAGCACTTGTTCTTGCCGTCCGCCGATACGACCCGGCGGATTATCAACTCGCCGTCATCTACGAGAAAGTTGTCCTGCTCGAAATCCGGCTTCATCGCCGGCGGTACCGAAAACAATCCCTGTACTTCCGCACGGTCGCATCCGCGCCGAATCATGGTGCTGTCCGCCCTGCCGCCGAGCAACAAGTTGACCGCTCCGACCACGACCGTCTTACCGGCTCCGGTCTCACCGGTCAAAACATTAAGGCCGCCCCCAAACTGAACGCGCGCTTTAGTGATAAGAGCTAAGTCCCTTATGAATAGCTCGTGTAACATAAATGCCGCCTATCGAAGCCAGGAATCCCAGACACGCAGCTTACTCTTGAAGAGCGTATAGAAACTCTGCTCCTTAAGTTTTATCAGCTGAGCCTTGGAATCGGCCCGCCTTATCTTTACCGAGTCAAAGATGGCGCAAAACTCGAGACAACCATCGACTCCAACTATTACTTCGAGGTCCTTGGCAAGCTCGACGCGTGCCGTATCTCTGGCGCTCAGCGCCATCGTCCTACCAAAAAGGGAGTGCGGGTTGACGGGTGCCAGCAGAATCAGCTCGTTTTCCGGCGAAACCACAGGTCCGCCGGCTGAAAACGAATAAGCCGTCGAGCCGGTCGGTGTCGCGAAAATGAGCCCGTTCGCGGTATATCTGCTGAACATTATGTCGTTGATATAGACGTCCATTTCGAGCATGCGCTGGTGATGACCGCGCTCTATCGCGATTTCATTGAGCGCAAGGTAGGTGTCGTCACAATCGCCCGCGTGTATTTTGCACTCGAGCATCATGCGCTCGTCGACCATATAGTCCCCTGAGAGCAGCCGCTCCATCGCCGGATAAAGCTCATTGGGCTCGACTTCGGACAAAAACCCGACCCGCCCCATATTGACGCCGATGACCGGAATCTCCGCTCCTTTTAGCATTCGGACCGCACGAAGAATCGTGCCATCGCCCCCGAGCACGACCACAGCATCGCTCGTCAAAATCTCGTCAAAACCGGCGCCAAGCTCGTCCAAGCCGAGCCTTCCCGCATCTTCGGTCAGCAACAAGACTTCCACTTGCTTCGCCTTGAACCACGAAATCAGCTCCGAAGTCATCTTCGGGACTTCGCTTTTGTCGAGGTTCGGCAGTATCACTATTTTGCCCGTCGCTTTGCCCTCAATATATGCCATAAGGCTCCTATGCTGTTCTTAAACAAACCTACTATATTATAAGGCAACCAAGCCCGATTGGCACGTTTCGCAAAGATTAAACCGCTTATGTGCCGGCACTTGAATCTACCTGCCACAGCACCTCATGGGCTTTTTCAACAACGGCATCGATAATCCTTTTTCTCTCGCTCTCCCCGACAGGCAAACCGCCACCCGCAGCGTAGAGCAAAAACTCGAGATTTCCTTCCGGCCCTTTTATCGGCGAGAAGGACAGCCCTTTTATCCGCATACCGTTTTTCTCAAAGAATTCCCAGGTCTCATTTAAGACATCCTTGTGCACAACCGGGTCCTTAACGACGCCTTTCTTGCCGACCCTCTCGCGTCCCGCTTCAAACTGCGGCTTCACGAGCGCGACAATCTCACCGTCCGGCGCCAGCAGCGCCACAACGCTCGATAAAATCTTTTGAAGAGATATGAAAGAGACGTCAATGGTAATAAGGTCGGCGAGGTATGGAATATCATCGGGTCTTATGTGGCGGATGTTGGTCCTCTCCAAAACTATGACTCGCGGGTCTTGGCGCAGGGACCAAGCTAGCTGGCCATAACCGACATCTATGGCGACCACCTGCTTCGCACCGTTACGCAGCAGACAGTCGGTAAAGCCGCCGGTCGATGCTCCAATATCGATTGCCGGCTTGCCCACCGGGTCAATCGAGAACTCTTGAAGCGCTTTTTCGAGTTTTAATCCGCCTCGGGATACATACGAGTCGTCCTGATCGATTGTTATATGGCCGCCCTCATCGACCAGGCTGGAGGGTTTCTCGATGGGTTTAGCGTCGACATAAACCTTCCGAGCCATAATCAGCCGCTGAGCTTGCTCACGGCTTTCTACTAGGCCTGATTCAACTAGATATGTGTCGGCTCGTTTTCTGCCCATAAAATAATCTAGAATGGATGGTTTGTAACGCGCCACGTCATCGAGTCTACTACTCAAACATCGTGGGGTGGGTACCGAATGTCGCGCGCCCGGCGGAATCGCCCGGTTTCTTACCGCTCTTCAACTCGTCCAGCTTGCGGTTGACACTATATGCGATGCCGTTGGCGTCAAGACCGGCCTCCGCTAGAAGACGCTTCATCGACCCGTGAGACATAAACCTATCGGGCAGCCCAAGCCTGAGGAACGGCATGTGATACCCCATCTCCACCAACGATTCCAGCACCGCGGAGCCGAAGCCCCCCGAGACTGTATTCTCCTCGATGCTCACAAGTAGTTTGTGTTTCTCGGCCGCCCAGCTTATTAGCTCCTCGTCTATCGGCTTAATAAAGCGCATATTCACAACAGACGCTGATACGCCGCGCTCCCGCAGTATCTTGGCCGCTTCCAGCGCGGAGCTTACCATTCGCCCGACCGCCAGCAGGCAAATTTCTGTTCCTTCCTCGAGAATCTCGCCTTTGCCTATAGGCATCATGCGATAATTCTCCGAAATAGGAACTCCGAGGCCCAGGTCGCGTGGATAACGTATCGCAACCGGCTGACCGATTTCCGTAGCCGTAAAGAGCATGTGTCGCAACTCGTCTTCATCTTTCGGGGCCATTATAGTGAGGCCCGGAACGCTTCGAAGATATGTAAGGTCGAACGCCCCGTGGTGGGTCGGCCCGTCTTCTCCGACAAGTCCGGCCCGATCAATCGCAAAGACCACCGGTAACTCCTGGAGGCTAACGTCTTGCATTATTTGATCGAACGCCCGTTGCAAGAACGTCGAGTATATCGCCACTACCGGATGAAAACCCTGGGTCGCCATTCCGGCGGCAAAAGTCACCGCATGAGGCTCCGCAATACCCACGTCATAGAATCTATCCGGCAGCTCCCGCGCAAATTCGTCCAGGCCCGTGCCGCTGGTCATAGCGGCCGTTATCGCCACTATCTTATCATTCTTCTTCGCTAAATCCACGAGCGTATTACCGAACACCTCGGTATAGGTCGCGGCGCTACTCGATGACTTGGGCTCGCCCGTCCTTTTCACGAAGGGAGCGATTCCATGCCATTTCTCCGGCCTCTCGACCGCTGGTATGTAGCCCAGCCCCTTCTTGGTAATCACATGAATCATTACAGGCCCTTCGACCTGCTTAGCAAGCGCGATGTTCTTCTCCAAGTCTTTGATGTCATGACCGTCGAGCGGCCCCATATATGTAAATCCCAGCTCTTCGAAGAGCATGCCCGGAACGAGCAGCGCTTTGACGCTCTCTTTAATATGCATCCCGATATCGTAAACGAACTCGCCGATAGCGGGGAGCTTTTTGATTCGCGTCTCTATCTCGCGGCGCAATTTAGTGTGGCCCGGGTCGAGACGAAGCTGCGTCAAGTAACTGCTCATCGCGCCTACGTTCGGCGATATCGACATCTCATTGTCGTTGAGGACAACGATGAGCTTCGTCCCTAAATGCCCGGCCTGGTTTAGCGCCTCATACGCCATGCCGCCCGTGAGCGACCCGTCGCCGATTACCGCGACTACATGCTCGTCTCCCTCATTCATATCTCGCGCCTCGGCGATGCCGAGCGCCACACTTATCGAGTTGCTCGCATGGCCCGTATCGAACACATCGTGCGGGCTCTCTGCTCTCTTCGGAAAACCGGCCAACCCCCCATATTGACGCAGGGTCGTAAAGGTCTCATTTCTGCCGGTTATAAGCTTATGAACGTAGCTCTGGTGACCCACGTCCCAAATGATCTTGTCTTTGGGGCTATTGAGCGAGCGGTGGAGAGCGAGCGTGAGCTCGACCGCTCCCAGATTAGATCCAAGATGCCCGCCCGTTTCCGAGACAACCTCGATCAGCCGCGTCCTTAACTCTTGCGCAAGCCGTGCCAGCTCACCATGGGACATCCTCTTTAAGTCTTTTGGGCCATCTATCGTACTTAAGATCTTGTAATCCATATTATCCTTCATTTCCCGTTATGGACGGGCTTAATTCATTTATCACCCATCATAGCCCAAACAACAACCTCTATACAATCGTCATCGCATCGAGCGCGGACCTTGAAACCGCGGCACCGGATGTTTCAGACAAACTAGAACTGTCGCTCATGCACAAAATCCGCCAAGTTTCTCAAGACTGCCGTATCGCCCGCCACTCCATTAAGAGCCTCTTTTGCGCGGCCGACGACCGACTCGGCCATCGCTTTAGCCTCCTCTAGCCCGTAGACCGACGGATAGGTCGCCTTCCCTAATTTCACGTCGCTTCCCGCCATCTTACCCAAAACCTGGGTGTCTCCGACCACATCGAGCACATCGTCGGTTATTTGAAAAGCTAACCCCAGATATCCCGCGTAGGAACTCAATCTGGTCAGCTCGGACTGCGAAGCCCCAGCTAAAATCGAGCCTGCTCTAACCGACGCCTTTATCAACGCGCCCGTCTTGTTTTCATGTATAAATTCGAGTGTGGACGCGTCTATCCCCCGGCCCTCCGAGATAATATCGACGACCTGGCCGCCGACCATCCCTGAAACCCCCGCCGCCGAGGATAATTCGCGCACCACATCTACTATACGCCCGCAGCCACCTGTTTTCTGTGCGCTCGCAATAAGGCTAAACGCCTCCGAAAAGAGCGCATCGCCGGCTAGAATCGCCATGGCCTCGCCAAAGAGAATGTGACATGTAGGTTTGCCCCGGCGCAATTCATCGTCGTCGATTGCGGGAAGGTCGTCGTGAATCAGGGAGTAGGTATGGATGTATTCGACTGCGCAAGCGGTAGGCATGACCTCTTCAGCGGTAGACCCGAACAGTTTCGCGGCTTCTATGACGAGTACGGCCCTGAATCGCTTTCCGCCCGAGAAAAGGCTGTGGCTCATCGCCTCGTAGATAACCTCGGGGTTACGTTTCTTCGGAAAATACTCTTTCAGCCCCGCTTCGACCAGAAGCCTGGTATCATCCGGATATTTAGCGGTCAACTATATCTTCCCCCGGGGAATCTTCTTCGTTCTGAGGAATCCAGGCCGTATAGTCTATCTGCTGGTTGCACAAGGTAGCAAGTTGGATGCTCTCTTCGAGAAGGTCGAGTGAGGCCTCCAAGCTAATCTCTTTCTTTCTTACCTGCTCGGCAATCTCTTCGAGCCGGTCCAAAGCATGGTCGTAGCTTAATTTCTCCAATTGTCCCACCATTTTCTTCTGCTTTAGCTGCTTTGTTGTGATTGCTTCAACTCTGTCGCTATCCTGCCGAGAATGCCGTTGACGAACTTGCTCGATTCTTCCATCCCGTAAACTTTAGCCAGCTCAACTACTTCGTTGATTGAAACGCTAACCGGTATGTCTTCCTCGTGCATCATCTCGTAGAGACCGATTCTTATGAGGTTGCGGTCGACTATCGGCATACGCTCAAGCGCCCAGTTGTCGGTATGTGAAGATATTGCTTCATCAATCGCCCCGCGGTTTTTCTCAACACCATATATCAAGGTGAGGGTGAAATCGCTTGGCCCTTCTTCTCTGGCAAGAATCCTATTTTTAATTATTTCGCCGAAAGGCTGCCCGGTAATCTCGTTCTCATAGAGAATTTCCAATGCGTCTTTCCGCGCTTTTCGACGTTCAGACATCATATATTCTAGATTTCCGCCTGTAATCCTGCTGGTTTTAGCCCGCACGCGGCGTTATGACCACATTTACTTTTAACTCACTACCACTATTGGTCGTTCAATATCCATTGGGCGATAAAATCCGTGTAGACCTCGCCCTTCCTGAAAATCGCGTTATCAAGAACTTTTAGGTGAAACGGTATCGTCGTCGCTAAACCCATGATAACACATTCTTCCAGCGCTCTTCTGCCCCTATCTATCGCTTCGTTTCTGTCGTTGCCCCAAACAACGAGCTTCGCCAGGAGCGAGTCGTAATAACTAGGCACTTCATAGCCTGTGTATAGGTGGCTGTCCATGCGCACACCGGGTCCTCCGGGTGGATTATATAGCAATACTTTGCCGCCAGCCGGCATGAAATTATTATCCGGGTCCTCCGCGTTTATTCTGAACTCGATGGCATGCCCATTGGTTTTAATATCATCCTGTGTAAAACTGAGGGGTTCACCGGCCGCGACTCTGATTTGTTCTTTTATCAGGTCTACCCCGGTCACCATCTCAGTAACAGGGTGCTCGACCTGAATGCGAGTGTTCATCTCCATAAAATAATAGCTGCCGTCCGGTTCGACCAGAAACTCTATGGTCCCGGCATTGACATAATCGACCGCTTTGGCCGCCCGCACCGCTACCTCGCCCATCTCAGCACGCTGCTCGGCCGATATCGACGGCGACGGAGACTCCTCGACCAGTTTTTGGTGCCGGCGCTGTATCGAACAGTCCCGCTCTCCGAGGTGGACTACATTTCCAAAAGAATCGGCCATTATTTGAAACTCGATATGGCGCGGTTTTTCAACGAACTTCTCCATATAGACTTCGTCATTACCGAAAGCCGCTTTAGCTTCGGCCTGCGCCATCTGAAGGAACTTAATGACTTCTTTCTCGTTCTGGGCTACCCTCATGCCTCGGCCGCCACCTCCGGCGGATGCCTTTATCATGACCGGGTAGCCAATCTCTTTAGCGGCTTGTACCGCTTCCTTTTCGCCGGCGACCGACCCCGTGGTTCCCGGAGTTACCGGTATCCCCGCCGCCGTCATACGACGTCTTGCTTCCGATTTATGCCCCATCGACTCTATCGCTTCAGCCGACGGCCCGATAAAGGTTATGTGACACGATTTGCATATATCGGCAAACTGGTGGTTCTCCGCTAAAAACCCGTAACCCGGATGAATCGCGTCCGCGCCCGTCACCTCGGCGGCGCTGATAATATTCGGAATACTGAGGTAGCTTCGGTGCGTCTGGGCCGGGCCGACACAGACAGCTTCGTCTGCTAGTTTCGTGTGTAAGGCCTCCGCATCTGCCTCCGAGTAAATAGCTACAGTCGGGACTCCCAGCTCTTTGCAGGCCCTTATCACCCTAACCGCTATTTCACCCCTGTTTGCTATTAAAACTTTTCGAAACAATATATTCTCCCTTGTGTCTTTTATACCCAACCGGAACAGCGAGTTTTCCCTCAGACTTATCGTCTATTTACTAAGCGCTAGTCTCATACATAAACATGATTTGGCCATACTCGACCGAATCACCGTTGTCGACCGCTATCGCCCGGACTATGCCTTTCTCTTCCGCGGCAATCTCGTTCATCAACTTCATCGCTTCGACGATACAGAGGGTCTGGCCTTCCGATACCTCATCGCCTACATCTACAAACGGGTCCGCACCCGGAGAAGCCGAACTGTAGAACGTCCCGACCATCGGCGCTACTATCTTCTTCCAGTGCTCCGGGTAGTCGCCGTCTTTCTTCTCCTCTTTCGATGCCGTCTTTTCTCCGTTGCCCGTTGATGCTACAGGTGCATCGACCGCTGCTGTGATACCGCCTTTGCGCACGGCTATCTTCACCCCGTTTTCCTCAACGGTCACTTCCGAGACACCACTCTCGTCGACTATCTTTATGAGTTCTTTGATCTGATTTATATCCATAACCCCGTCCTCCCTGGTGGACCCTATTTCTTCGCTCATCATAAATACCGCTTTTTCCGCACCGTCCACATGAGACTCGAGGTATTTTCTGGCCTCGTTCGGGAATAATGCGTACGTCAATACATCTTCTTCGCTCTTGGCCAAGTCGCCTATAGCTTTTGCGTAATCGTCGAATGTCTCGGTAAGCAAATCGGCCGGCCTGCAAGTCAACACCTCGTCGTCACCGAGAATCTTCGAGGCGATATCCTTATCCATAGACCCTGGCGCACGACCATATAAGCCTCTGATATATTGTTTCATCTCATCCGGTATAATCGCCCAACGCTTTCCGGTGAGAACATTTAATACAGCTTGCGTTCCGACTATCTGGCTCATAGGTGTTACCAACGGCGGGTATCCCACCTCGGCGCGTACTCTAGGAATCTCCTCAAGCACCTCATCGAGCCGGTCCGCGGACTTTTGTTGCTCGAGCTGGCTTTCGAGATTCGATATCATGCCGCCGGGAACCTGGTGCGCGAACACCTGCATATTCGCAAGCGACGTCACGCCTCTCAGAAAGCCACGCTTGCCTCTTATGTCTTCCCAGTATTTCGCGATGTGGAATAGCTCATCCAGGTCGAAACCGGTGTCATAGGGCGTGTCTTTGAGGGCGGCAACAATCATCTCGACCGCCGGCTGAGAATTGCCGAATGCAAGCGGTACGGTGGCCGTATCGATTATATCTACGCCGGCTTCGATTGCCTTCAGGTAATTCATCGGTGCCATACCGCCGATGTAATGGCAGTGTAAATCGATCGGCACCTCAACCTCTTTACGCAGGCGCTCTATCAATTTTTGCGTCCTATAGGGGGTAAGAAGTGCCGCCATATCTTTGATACAAATAGAATCGACGCCCATCTCCACCAGCTCGATGGCGGTTTCAATGTAGTGCTCCAAGGTGTGTACGGGGCTTATCGTGTAACACACAGCGCCCTGCGCGTGAGCGCCCGCTTCTTTGACTGCGTCTATCGAAACCTTCAGGTTCCTCGTATCGTTGAGCGCGTCGAAACACCTAAAGATGTCCATACCGTTCTTAGCTGACGCAAGAACGAACCTGCGAACGATATCATCAGAATACTGACGGTATCCAACGAGATTCTGCCCTCGCAATAACATTTGTAGCGGAGTGCGGGGAGCGTGCTTCTTGATGACCCTCAACCTGTCCCAAGGGTTCTCGTCTAGAAAACGGAGTGTCGCATCGAATGTGGCACCGCCCCAGACTTCCAATGAATAATAGCCGATGCGGTCATGATGTTCTAAAATTCTCAGCATATCGTCTGTACGCATACGAGTAGCCCACAGCGACTGGTGCGCATCCCGCAATGTCGTATCGGTTATCTTGACCGGCCTATTCTTCATACAGCACCCACTTCATAGTTGACAATTATTTCCTTCTATACTTTGCAGTCAAGCACCATAGGAAGGTGTGCTTGATTTGCCGTTGCGGCGAAACGCTCGTTGAAAAACCTTAAATAGCGTTTTGGTCTGCTGCGGTTAGATCCAACCTCAAGACCGATATCTTTCAAAAGTACCGGCCTCGAACATCATTGAATCACTTCGTCTTTGGCGTCCGAACTCTGCTGCGTAAATGAATCTTAGCGGCTCGCGTGTATTCCAACGCCGACACGAAATCCCTTTCGCCAACAACGTCTCCGAACACCAGAATCCCAAGTTTAGGTATTGTAACACACTCCGGGTTACAATATACCCCGTCCAACTTCTAAGACGGGGTATGACCTGTATTTAGCCTATATCATTATACTCTATTTTCACTCCGCGGTGAAGATTTTGCCTGATTTATGTATATGCGTTCGTCTAATATCGAATGACGCTTCCTGTCATTCGATGAGCGAGGCAAATAGACGCGCGCTATGAGACAGCCCGGCTAGGCTCTGGTAATGTAGTCGCCTGTTCTAGTGTCGACCTTGACCACGTCGCCTATCTTAATAAAAAGCGGTACCTGTACGAGCGCGCCCGTCTCGAGCGTGGCAGGCTTAGTGGCGCCGCTCGCGGTATCACCCTTCAAGCCCGGATCTGTCTCGGTTACCTCTAGCTCCACGGTTATCGGCATCTCAATGGCTATCGCTTGTCCCTCATGCATGGCAATAAGAACATTCATGTTTTCTTTCAGAAAGTTCGTCTCGTTACTTAGAAATGCTGCCGGCACACCTATCTGCTCATAACTCTCGGTGTCCATAAACATATATTCGCTGCCGTCGTTGTAGAGATATTGCATGGAGCGTCTGTTCACGACGGCTTGGTCAAATTTCTCGCCGGCCCTGAATGTTCTGTCTACCACAGCGCCGCTCTTGAAATTCTTTAGCTTAGTGCGAACAAACGCACTGCCTTTACCCGGTTTGACATGCTGAAAATCAACAATCTGATAGAGCACACTATCTACATAGATAGTCATCCCGTTCTTAAACTCGTTAGTCGAAATCATCAAAAACCTCCGTATTGTTTCCGCGCCGTACATTCGGGTTTATATAGATACCTGGAGGACCCGGAAAATCTAAGCTGCCTCAAATATATGTTCTATCATCCGTGTCTGATTCCTTGAAATGCCCAACATCGCTTTATCCTAGTAATTCTACAACTCAAGGAGCTCTTTCGTCGAGTGCGTCAGTACGTTGCAGCCTTTTTCGGTCACGACAACGAGGTCTTCTATGCGGACACCCCCGAAGCCGCTTATATATATGCCCGGCTCCACTGTAACGACCATCGCCGGCTTTAGCAAGCTCTTGCTGCCCACGCCCAGCGCCGGCGACTCATGGACATTAAGGCCGACGCCATGACCCAGGTTGTGCGTAAAATGCTCCCCGAAGCCTGCTTCCTCGATAATATGCCTGCTCACGGCGTCTATCTCTTCGCCACTTTTTTCGGGGGCGACCGCCGACAGCGCGGCGAGCTGAGCTTCCTTTACTTTTTCATATATCTCGCGTTTTCGAGCGCCGGCCTCTCCCGCAACAACCGTGCGCGTCATATCGGAGTGATAGCCCTCGATAACCGCGCCGAAATCGAGTTTTACGAAATCACCCGGCTCGATTCTTTTCTCCGAGGGTGTAGCATGCGGTATCGCCGAATTCACACCCGAGGCGACTATCGTCTCGAAACTCGGCTTCTGCGCGCCGTTTCTCAACATAAAATAGTCGAGCTCAATAGCAATGTCTCGCTCGCTCGTGCCCGGTTTTATAAAATCGATGATATGGTCGAAAGCGCGGTCCGCGAGAGCCGCGGCCGCGGTGATGTTCGCAATCTCATACTCATCTTTTACTTCGCGCAAAGGTTCGACTAGATTGGAGACGCCGACCAATTGAACCTCTCCAAACTCCTCGACCATCCGCTCGAATTGTCTCACAGTAATGTTCGTAGCCTCAAAGCCCGCCTTTTTCGCCCCGTTTTGCCCGACCAGCGCCACTATCTCTTCCATCGACGGTTTGGCCCAGGGCGCAATCTCATCGGCATTCGCCGTATTGAGCGCGTCGTCATAATAGCGGTGGTCTATAATGAGCGTAGATTTTTCACTGTCTACGATAAGTCGCACCCTCGCGCCGGTCATCCCGCCCGCGCAACCGCATAAATAGAAAATATTATGCGGCTCACTGACGAGTAATACGTCAAGCTCAGCCGCTCTGATGCGTTCTCTAAGTTTGTTAAGGCGTTCGACGTAGTTTATCCCAAATCCCCCATCATCCATGATGCGACAGACCTTACTCGCATAGGGTCTAACAGTAGAAGGTCATCCACATCAGGCTGCCGCGACCTCTTACTTGACTAGCTCCGCTGCCGCCCTCACCGCTACGACATAGCTAAGCGAGCCAAATCCGGAAATCTGCCCAACGACCACCGGCGCTATCACAGACTTATGTCTAAACTCTTCGCGCGTGTAGATATTGGTTATATGGACCTCTATGACCGGTATAGCGATACCCGCGATCGCATCCCTGATAGCAATAGAATAATGCGTGAAGGCTCCCGGGTTTATGATGATGCAGTCGAACCCGCCGGCGCTCGCCTGCTGTACGCGGTCGATAATCGCTCCCTCGTGGTTGGACTGGAAGAATTCCGCCTCCAACCCATGCTTACCAGCCTCCGCCGTTATCATCTGATCTATTGCTTCAAGGGTAGTTTCCCCGTAGACACCAGTCTCTCTAGTGCCCAACATATTAAGGTTAGGACCGTGAATCACCAGTATGCGACCCATTCTTACCCCTCCTTCAGAAATCCTTCAAGCGCTGCAATTAAATCATTATCGTCTACCCCGCGAACAACGGGATTGCCTACCCCATCTAGCAGGACGAATACATGCCCGCCCATCGACCGCTTCTTATCCCTCTCCATGACTTTCATAAACTCGTCTATACTTGACGCATTCATCGAAACCGGGAGCCCATACATGTCGATAACACGTCTATGCAACTCCACGTCTTTCTTATCCAACAAGCCCAAGCGCTCGCTCAACTCGGCTGCGAACACCATGCCGATAGCTACGCCCTCACCGTGATTGTACTGGTATCCGCTGACCGATTCTATAGCGTGGCCCAGCGTGTGACCGTAGTTCAAGACCGCCCGCAAGCCCAGATCCCGTTCATCCGCTTCGACAATTTCCGCCTTAATCGAGCAACTCATCGTCACAATCCGCGAAAGCACGTCGACTTCCCGCGCTTGAATGTCATCTTTTCGCTCCCGAAGCAGGCTCAAGAGCGGCTCACCCTTTATGAACGCGTATTTGATTACTTCAGCCATTCCGCCCGCATAATCCCGCTCCGAGAGCGTGCTCAGCGTGGCAACGTCAATATAGACGAGAGACGGCTGGTAAAACGTGCCTATCATGTTCTTGCCGAGCGGGTGGTTTACGGCGACCTTCCCACCGACACTACTATCTACCTGCGCTAAAAGCGTGGTCGGTACTTGAACATAAGCTATCCCGCGCTCATACGTCGACGCAACGAACCCGGCGAGGTCTCCAACGACGCCCCCACCGAGCGCTATTATCGCATCCTTGCGCTCAAACCCCTTCTCGATAAGCTCACCGTATACCTTCTCGGCCACGCTTAAGGATTTAGCCTGTTCCCCATCGGGCACCAGGATAAGCTCATAACCGATACCCTCGACATCTAGCGCCTCTACAACTTGAGAGCCGTAAAAATCCCAAACCTTGGCGTTAGTGATGAGCGCCGCCCTTGCGGGACCGCACTTCTCCTTTATTGTCTCGGCTATACCGTGTAAAATCCGGTCGCCGATGTAAATCTTATAACTTCTGTCGCCGAGGGCGACGTCGACCACATTTTTAATCAATTGCCAATCCCCGCACCTTAAACTCATTTAGAATCTCGTCTACGACCGTGTCGATCTCCTTGTCCGTTGTCTCAACGGTTATGTCCGCCACTTCCAGGTATAGCGGTTCCCGACCGGCTAAGAGGCGTTCTATCTCGGCTAACGGGTCATCCGCCCTCAAAAGCGGTCTCTTGTCCCCGGTATCGCCGACGCGCTTGAATATCTCCAGCGGTTCCGTTTTCAAGTACACGACCGTCGCCGCGTTTTTAAGCAACGCCCTATTTGCCTCGGATATGACGACGCCGCCGCCACATGAGAGGACGACTCCGTCTTCACCCAAAAGCTCCGCCAACACGTCGGCTTCGCTCTTGCGAAATCCGCCTTCGCCTTCGGCTTCGAAGATCTCGGCGACACTTCTGCCCGCCCTATCTTCTATCTCACTATCGACGTCGATAAACCGGTAGCCGGTTCTTCGCGCCAGATTCCGGCCAATCGTAGTCTTTCCGGACCCCATAAAACCGACAAGCGCGATGGTCATCAAGTCTTCAACCTCTTCAAATAGTGCACATGAGCCGCCTTGGTATCGACGAGCGCATCTCCACCGAATTTCTGCAGCAACACCTTGGCGATTTCGAACGCGACCACGGCTTCACCGATAACGGCCGCCGCCGGAACCGCGCACACATCCGAGCGCTCCTTAACCGCATCGACCGCCTCTTTGGAGACGATATCGACCGTCTTGAGCGGCTGCATAAGCGTCGGTATCGGCTTCATAGCCGCCCTGGCGACAACGACACCGCCGTTGGTCATGCCGCCCTCGATACCGCCCGCGCGATTGGTCTTCCTATAATAGCCGCGTTCAGACTCATAATATATTTCATCATGGGCTTGGGAACCCCGTTTTTGCGCAAGTTCAAAACCCTCGCCAATCTCGACACCCTTTATCGCTTGCACGCCCATAAGTGCGCGCGCCAGTCTCGCGTCCAGCCGCTCTTCCCAGGAAGTATATCCGCCTAATCCCGGAGGACAGCCATATACGAGCACTTCAAAGACACCGCCAACCGTATCTTTGGTTTTCTTAGCGTCCTCGATGATCGCGACCATCTGCGCTTCGGCAACAGCATCAAAGCAGCGAACCGGCGATTCATCTATTTTTGCCAGATCCCCAGGTGCGGGAAGTTCATTTATCGTAGCCGCCACCTCGCCAATCGAAACCACGTGGCTAAGAACCTCTATACCGAATTCGCGTAACAATATTTTAGCAATAGTTCCAGCGGCCACCCGTGCGGCCGTCTCTCGCGCGCTTGAGCGCTCTAAAATGTTACGGATATCTGCTTGCCCCGACTTTAGAATCCCGCTCAAATCGGCATGCCCCGGACGAGGCTGAGTCACCCTTTCGTCTTCGACTTCCGTATTGACCGGCTCTATCGACATCGTCGTCGTCCAGTTGGCCCAGTCTCGATTGTCTATCTTGAGCGTTATCGGCGAACCGAGCGACAAGCCGAACCGGACGCCGCTCAAAATCTCCGCCACGTCTTTTTCTATCGCCATCCGGCCGCCCCTGCCAAAACCTAATTGCCGGCGAGCCAACTCCGCATCGATAGATTCTTTTCTTATTTCAACACCCGCCGGAAGCCCTTCGACTATCGCGACAAGCGCCGGCCCATGTGATTCACCGGCAGTAACATATCTCAGCACTTATGATACCTCGCTCATCTTTTCAAATAAGTATAACTAATAGCCGTGAAGTAGTTAAGTGGTAGCGTTGCGATGCGGAGCAATCTGTCTTAAACCTAAAGAGGTTCAATCCCATTATGGCACTTTTACCCTTGTATGTGCCCGCGATGACTCCTTAAGGCAAAGGCCATTCCGAAACGCCGGCAATAAACCGCTTAACAGCTATTTTAACAAGCCGTTTACTTTACTATCGCTTGCCCGAGTTGGAGCGTAAACCTATCATCACCGTATAGAACCGTAATATTCCCGTCGCCGATGTCTTCGACCATGAAAGAAGAGCCTGCAACCTGCTCGCCACTTCCAACAGTGTATTCTACGCCGTCAAAAGTGACAATCGCATACTTTGCACCGCCCTGCTCGACAATGTCGACAAGCGCAAGCGTCGTAAGAAGCGCTCCAGCTCCAGCCCCGTCTTCGGTACCGGTCGTCAACCCTATAGGTGTTTCGGTCTCCTCGACAAGCGGCCTAAAAGGGTCTTTATATTCGAATAGGTCATAGTCTGTGATGACGGTTTCGTCTTCCGCTGCCGTCTCGGTAGTCTGCTCAGACGGCGACTGCTGGGGTATTGGTTTAGGGACGGCGGCGTTCGGAGCCTGTACTGCGAGATTACCTGGTTTTGGAAGCGCAAACGTTATCACGACCAGGACTACAAGCAATAATACGACCAGCAGTAAGCCGACGGCAATTCCCTTGCCCTTCGACGTACTAAGCGTATTCTTCATTTCAATCTCTGAAAACTTGTCTTTGAGTCCCATTCAATCTCAACCCTTTATGGAGCCGACGCACTTTTCACCGGCGGTGGAGGCGGGGGCGTCGATGTCCCTTCACCCATGGTAAATGCGCTGATAGACGCAGTCATATTTAAATCAGGATACTGCGTTATTTTGATGTTTATATTATCGACCTTGAAAGCGCGTGGCGCTTTTTCCACGCGTCGCAAGAAATCAATCAATGCCACATAACTGCCGTTCATAACCGCGGATATCTTCATCTCGTTGTACTCACCGGTAGACGATGGTTCACCGGGGCTAAGCGAGACCAACTCGACGCCGGCATCGTTGGATATATTCTGTATTTCGACTATGAGCGAGGGCAGTTCCGGGCTCGACGGCATTCGATTCGACAGCTTGATGTACTCGATTTCTGCATCGGCCGCATTTCTTTTGACCTCTTCGAGCATCAAAAGAGTGTTCTTTGCGGCTTGCAGCCTCTGCTCTTGCTCTGTCTTCTTCTTGCTTAGCTCGTCGAGCTTAGAAACTTGCGGGCTCCAGCCAAACATGTAGAAGAGCACAAACATAAGCGCTGCGATTGCGGCCAGTATTAATATCTGCTTTTTTAACGCTAACTTATCCAACACATCACGTCCCGGAAGGATTGGGCGGGGCAGGCGGCATTGGCTCTTTCTTAAATTTCATGGTATTGCTAAAGAGAATCCTTTTCTCTTGTTTATCGGATGAACTCAACCACACATCGGGCTGCAGTCTTAGTTCACCAAGACGTATCAACCACTTTGCAACCGGCTTATGGCCGGAATCAGGGGCATCCAGCGGATCTTGAATCTCTCCGGAGAAAGTCACACCATCCGCATTGCCCGAAAGAGTTGCCAAACTCAAATCGTTCGGCGTGATTATCATAAGTTCTTCTAACAGCTTCGACCATATAATCCTGTCAGCTAGAGCTTTTTCCACAATATCTTTTTTCTTCTGAACCTCGGCCAACCTCGACTCATACACGCGCAATTCCTGGATGGCACTCTCCATCTTAACCACCTGGTCCGACAGGAGCGTGAGGTCTTTTTCCGCGTTGTCTATTCGCCAAACGTTATACAAGAAGACACCGGCCAAGCACGCCGCGATAGCGACCATGCCGACCAGGCCTGCTAGAATGAACTTTTCAGCACGCCTTTTATCCCTTATCTCAGCTGGTAAAAGGTTTATTCTGACAACCATCATCGATCTAAACCTCGCATTGCCAGCCCAAGGCATATCGCCATCGAGAGTTCTTCCTCCTCGATTCTAGCGATTAGGCTGTTCTTGTTGACTTGAAAATATTGGAGCGGTCTGCCTAGCTCAACCTCGATTTGCAGGTTTTGTTTGAGGTACTCTAAGAAATTCTTGAGCTTGGCGCCTCCGCCAGTGACGATTATCCTATCTATGCTTTTGGCCCTGTTGGCTTGGACGAGATAGTAATCGAGCGACCTGCGAATCTCAGCGATGAACTTGACCATCTCCTGCTCAAGCACATTCTGGACGGCCTCCGCGTATTCCTTAATATCTGCGTCTATCGCTGCGGGAGCTTCGTCGGTGTCGACAGACGGTAGACCTATGCGTGCTTTAAGGTCCTCCGCTTCATCGAGATTCATTCCAAGCTGTTCGACAAGCGCTTCCGTAAAAGTACTGCCACCAATACTACTAATCCTGGTAAAACGCGGCGCATTATCTTCGACAACGACTATGTCGGACAAGGTGGCGCTCAGGTTTATCAAAGCCGTTGCGCCTGCCGGTTCATCATCTTCCAGCAGCAATGGCTTAGCGGTATCACCCATCACCACCCGCGCAAACGCAAGCGACGAAACATCGACGATGACTGGCTTTAGTCCCGCGCCCTCAACCGCCGCTATCGTGGTTTCTATCATGTCTTTGCGCGCTGCGACCAGCAGCACATCCATTACCCGCTCGTGCGAGTCTTTGCTGTATTCTGAGAGTATTTGAAAATCGATGATGGCCTCATCAGCCGGAATCGGTATATAGTCGCTCACCTGGTATTGGATAGCGCTTCTCAGCTCTGCTTCGGTCATCACCGGCATCTCTACGACACGGACTACGACCTTTTGGTTTGCAACGCCCACTACAACGCGTTTCTCGACAATTTTATTAGAACGCCAAAGCGAGGCAAGCTCCTTAGCAACACCATCAACGTCGCTAATCTCACCTTCGGTAATCAATCCTTTTGGCGTCTTTGCAGTCGCATACTCAATGAGGATGGGTTTGTCCGCGGCTGCTTTCAATTGGGCCACACGAAAACTAGCGCTGCCAATATCTAAGCCGATAGGGGCGGCCCCATTACCAAGACCAAACAGTCCCAAAATATCCTCCTGCGTCTAAAGCTCGTCTCTTGCATATTCAATTCAACAACTGGTGCGGGGCTAGTAGATGGGGCTATAAGCCCAATGCATCTATCTGTTATTGCATCGGTTAGTGACCATAATACTTTAGGGGTTGGAGAGCTAATTATCCACTCTTATCAGGTGGTTTGATGAGCTAAAGCTGGATGGCTGGATTATGGGGCACCGGCGTTACTGCACTTCCCGCCAGGACGCGGTCATGGTGAGAAATCCTTCGCTTCCCGGAAGTGACGGCGGCAAAAAGCTCGGCAAGGCTTCGTGTGTGTATAGGTGGCTGTTGTTGGTCCCGTCGGCAAAGTCCAGCATGCCCGCGAGCATACTCCCGACAAACGAGGTATTGTTCGTGGATATCTGAACCTTCTTGGTTGCGAAGAAAGCACCGGTGATATCGGGAACGTCTCGCGTAGGATTTGAGTTAGAGCCCGAGATGTCGACATATATGGTCTCGGCCGTTACCAAACCAAGCACGTGTGAGCCGTCCATATCATATGAACCGTTATGGAACGGGGGTCTCAACTTTCCGTTTACAAAAATCTCACCGTTAACAACTATTGTGCCCCGCCCGTAATATGAGATCTCGGAATTCGCCGAATCCCCGATTGTCAGATTGCCATCCACAAAAATCGTACCGTCGACATAAAGCCGCTTATTGGTGTTGTCCCAAGCGAATTCGCCGCCCGGCACGCCAAAGTCGTTTATCGTGCTATTGATATAGTACATCGGTCGGGAATTCAATGTCCCGCTCTCCAAATTTGTGTCGTTATCGAGCACTTTGTAGCCGCTATCGCCGGATTGCGTCGCGATAATCCCCGGATATGCCGTGCATGTCTCTTCAGACTCAGATGCCGCCCTTGTCCTATAGGTGGAAAGAGATTCGAGCGGCGGTATTTTGATGTCCGGAACCTGGTTCGAAAGCTGGCTCACATTCACTTGCGGATCACCGGGCTCAAGTGGGTTACCATGTTTGTCGAGAATATCTTCGTTCCCATCGGCCGGCTCGATATAGGCGGCGATGGGTTCCGCGGGCTTGCCAAGCGTTGAGCTGTTATTCATAAACCTCAGCGTCCCGGTCTTTATGAAAAACGGACCGCCGGTTATCTCAGAACTGCCCGAAAGCTGAACGTTGCCGCGAACGTAAAACGGGCCGTCAATCGATGTCGTACCCAAAATTCCGTTACCGCCAGAGGCCATCGAATTAGCTTCCCCCAGACCCATGTTCATATTCCATAGCGAGAAGTTGAAGACGCTGACCTTTAATTTTCGTTTCATCTGACCGCTCGTTCCGGTAGACTCTATCGTCCAATACCACTGGCTTCCGACATCCTGAACAGCGTTGACTTCTGCTAAACCATCGCCAACGTTTATCGTAAAAGTCCTAGGCTCCATTGTGCTTCCAAGCTGCTCAAGCTGCCACAGCGCCTTTTGTATGCCGGCTTCAGCGACATGGAGCGCTTCTGTATATTCCTCGTCGCGCTCAGAAAGAACAAGGTCGCTTTTGGCTATCGTGATGACCCCGAAACTCAATATGGTAACGATGAGCATTACCCCAATTACTGTAAGGAGTGCGATACCCCGCTCGTCATCGAACAATCTCTTAAGCATAAGATTCTCTTACTCCTTATTTCTTAGGGTTACCCGGGTTTTCAAAATATATGGCTCCGGAGGCCTATTCGGGTCTGAATCGATTACCAGACTTATCTCAACTTTGTGTGTTTTAGTGATGCGTGATGCCGTATCTGTCGACATCGACGTCCCGTTCAAGTCGAAGTAGTTGAAGATAGGCATGGACTGCGCCTCGTTCCTTAGCCCCTTCATAATAGGAGCCGGTGTTCCATCGTTTATTCGGCGATACAAAGTATCATTGACCGCATAGTATTCGATTTTGTCCCAAAGATTATCGTCGTTAATGTCGGCTCTCAAGTTAACTGAATAATCTCCCGCCTGCTGAAAACTCTCGGTCATTCGCAAATGTTTAGCCAGCGATGTCTGCGCGATGCGACCCTTGCCCTGAGCTTCAGCTTGGCCGTTCGCTGTCGTATAGATAGTCGCTGACGCGTCGTACATCATGTAGGCCCCGCTCAAAATGACCAACAGCAAAACCCCATAGACCATAAGCTCTATTAGGGTCAACCCGTCTTCATTTCTTAGCGTATCCATAAACTCTAAAAACATAATCAGTTCCCGGTAATTACGGAAATCGAGATACTCTCGTTGATTTTCTGACCGCCGTCAATAATGGCCCTGACTTTATAATCGTATGCGGTCGTCCTTGCGAGCCCCAATCCGTTGTTATCATCTTTAAATGAAGTGGAGTTACCCTGCGCGTAACCTATCAGTGCGCCGTTTCTATAGATATCATAATGATTTATAGTAACGCCCGGCGGCGGCCCGCCCAGTGGCGACCATGCACTCGGATTCCAACTGATGATTACTTTGCGCTTTCCCTGCTCCTTAACGGGTTCACCGGTAATAGAAAACCAGGTAGTCGCGGAAACACTATCGCTCGTCGTGGTCGACTCGCGACCGCCGACGCTAAGCGCGCTGATGTAATAATCGTAGGTTCGCCATTCAGACAGACCCTGGTCTTGGTAACTGGAGGTTGTATTATTGTGGTCTGGCACCAGCACGGAAAAGCTTTCTGCCCCGGGCGCTTTTCTATAGATTTTATATCGATTGACTTGCTCGCCGCCGTCCCAAGCCTTCTGCCAAGACAGCTGTATAGCGCTCTGGCTGAGCGCTGTCGCCGCCAGGTTTGCAGGTTCAAGTTCTTCCCAATATGGGCAAAGCCGGTCTATATACCAAAATATGCTTTTCGCGTCCCGTCCACCTTGAGCATCCCAAACCTCGACGAGAACTTCGTGCGCCCCCTCAGACCAAAGTGGAGCGTCCTCAATCCTGGGCCACCTGCAAATCGGTGAGTTCGTGTAGCTCGCTATAGGGTCAAACCCATATAGACCGTCCACAGGAGTGATACCGCTTACAATGAAGCGCATTGAGAGAAGGTCTGCGTCAGGGTCGGTGCCCGTTGCTTTTAGTGGAATCGTTCCATTATTAAGCCACTGCTCATATAATTCATTATATAAGGCATAGCCTGCGTCAAGCCCAAATATCGTGCCGCTCGGCGGCGTGGCATTGTAATCGTTCTCGGCAATTACGAAGTTCACGGTCGGCGGCTGCGTCTTGTTCGGGGTACTCCTGACAAACGTTGCCGCGCTTATCGATTTAAGACCATCGCTCTCAAGCCAACTTACGGTTATGACTACCTGCTTGTAATCGTTAGGGTTGTCGTTGATGTCGTCTGACCCTGTTAAATCCGCCGCATCATCCACCCAGGATATCTCCGTGCGCACTCCTAAATCGTAACCCAGCACCGTTTGGGTCTCCTCGGTCGCACCGGGAACCACCGAATCATACGGAACTGACCTAATCTCTTCAATCGACTCGTTTAACAACTGATTTGCCAACGTTGAGAGCTTGCTGCTGGCGACCGCTTTAACGCTAACGGTCAAAAGCCCTAGCAATGCTACGAGCACTAATGACATTATCACTAAAGCCATCAGCGCTTCGACAAGGCCAAAAGCTCGCTCTTCACGCAACTTAACAATTGAGTGGCTGTAAAAAGGCATACCTCTCCCCTTTTTCAATACTATTTGTATCGGTTTACCAGCGATTATTCTTGAGGTCTTTGTCCGCGGGGGCTTTTCTCCGAAGCAAGACGGAGTCTACGTCTAAGCGTTTCACATTAAGAACGGCAGAATTTGGTCGCGGCTACAGCAATCCCGAAAATGACAGATAGGCATGCCACATCTGTGGCCCGAAAAAGAGCGTGATAATCGAGCCGGCCGCTAAGAACGGCCCAAACGGAATCATATCCTGGCCGCCCTCCTTATTTCTTGAGATAAGAATCACACCGACGACCGCGCCCAAAAAGAAGCCGATAAACAGCGCGAGCATCACGTATCCTCCCAAGTATAGGCCCATGAACGCCGCGAGCTTTATGTCTCCCCCGCCCATAGCCTCTTTCTTAAAGATAAGCGGCGCCAGCATTGCCACCGCATAGAGGAAGCCGCCGCCGGCGAGAAATCCGATAATCGCGCCTGTCGCATCCATATTTGCGACTATCGGCGGGGTTGTTAAGCCCGCAAAATACAGTAGTAACAGCAGAACGCTGAGCGCCATCGCAGGCAGCAATATTTTGTTCGGTATCGTCTTCGTATCGAAATCGATAGCCGACAGCAATATGAGTGTAGTTATGAAAAAGAGCGCGTATGGCAACTCCATGCCCAATCCAAGGCTGTAATAGGAGGCAACCCACAACAAGCCGGTCAACAACTCAATCACCGGGTATTTCGGGCTTATTCTCTCGCGACAGCTTCTACAGCGCCCGCTGAGCAATAGGTAGCTTAGTACCGGTATGTTATCGATAGCCCTCACATCACTACCACACGATGGGCAATGAGAGGGCGGGTACGCTATGGACTCGCTTCTTGGAATGCGATAAGCGCATACGTTCAAGAAACTGCCTATGATAAGCCCAAATATGAAGAATACAAAGCCGTAGATGAGATCCATATATTCAGCCTTTTAGTCGTTGTCGAAATATGCTAGCGCGTCCTTATCGTCTGGGTCGATTTCGATGACATTATTCCAGCATGCCTTCGCCTGCTCCTCCATGCCTTTCGCATTATATAGAGCCGCCAACTGTTTATACGCCATCGTAAGGCCCGGATCAAGATTGATCGCTTTCTTATAGAAGTACATCGCTTTACCGAAATCTCGCTCGCCCTCGCTGACCACTGCCAGCATGTAGCAAGCGGAATAGTTGGTCTTGTCCAAAATGAACGCCTGCTCAAAATGCTTTTTTGCCTTAACCTTATCGCCAATATCATTGAAGTAAAGAAAGCCGATTCCTAGATGGTAATCGGGATTGTTAGCGTTCAAAGCAATCGCACGTGACATATACTTGAGGGCGTCTTTTTTCTTATTCGTCTTCTTGAATACCGTTGCCAGTTCGTAGTGGGCATCCGCGTGCCACGGGTTGAGCCGGATAGCCTTCTCAAGACCTTCTTCAGCGTCGGATAGGTTCCCTTCTTCTAACTCATGTGTCGCCTTCGCATATATATTAGAGGCATTTACGTAGCGATAGCTAATGTAGGACGCGACTGCGATAATTATTACGGATAAACCTAGAGCAACATATTTTTTAACAGAAGCATTATCTTTCATTCCTGCTCAACCTTTCGTATGCGATTCTTGCCCTCTCGTGCTTGCCGTCAAGCGCCAGCGCGACGCGGTATTCGCGCATTGCATTCTTAACGCTGCCGGCCTCTTCATGATATCGTCCCATATAATAGTGGGCTTGAGGGTCGTTCGGATTGATGTTTAGGGCGATTCCTAGGCTATCTCTAGCCCGGTCTTTTCTCCCGGTTTCGATATAGGCCACAGCGAGCATCGTATTGGCCGCATACGAAAAAGGCCGCAAGCTGACCGCCTTCTTCAAATAACTTTCAGCTGTGTAGTAATGTTGAGCGTCGAAGGCTCGGGCACCGTAAAGATAGGCTTGCCCTAGGAACATCTGGGTTTCGTGGTCGTTCGGTGATAGACGTGACGCTTCGACCAGGAATGCGATTCCCTCAGACCAGGTTTCATGGTCTTTTGATAGATGACCTGCGTCCGCCAATGCTAAACCTAACTCACGATAGGCTTTCACGTCGTTGCGGTTGTACGTTATAGCCGATTTGTATAATGCCTTTGCCTCATCAAAACCGCCTGCGCTCTCAGCCAGTCGTGCCTGCCCGAGGGCAATATCGCTCAAGAACGGCTTAACCGCGCTGTTTAGCCCTATCAGCAGGGAACACGCCACAATAGCCACAGCAACATATCGCAGGAACGCAGGTGGAGGCTTAATCGTGAGCCGCTCCTCCGACCACGAAGCGGAAAGCGCACCCATACCGAGCCATAGATAGGTCGAGGTCGCAATGCCGGTAATTCCGGCAGCGCTCTGGATGACAAATGCGACGGTGCCGGCGAACAAGCCGACCAATATCGGCGAGGCATTCCCCTCTGACTGTATTTTCCTAAACGTCTTGAACGTAAATATTGTGAGGATAAGTAAGAACAACAGAAAAGCTGGAAGACCTAATGTCGCAGCGGCCTGCAGGAAGGCGTTGTGAACGTTGGTTTGAATGTCGATTGG
>JAUXNY010000067.1 GCA_030682615.1 Candidatus Aquicultor sp.
AAAGATCTCATACTTTCCGAACTGGAAGGTGACCGGCGCCGACGGGCCATACCTGGCGTCGCCCTCCCTGATGATGGTGATTCCAAAGCAAAAAGATGTGCGCCTCTATTACGGAAGCACCTTCATCGACGTCTTCGCGGCGTGGTTCGGGGTGCTAGGCTGGTTCGCGGTCCTCGCATACGGTTTGCGGTTTGCCTGGCGGCGTTTCGCGGTGCCGGCGACCTCCTCGATGCGCCTCGGCGACGGACTTGCCGGCGCAGAGCTCCAAGGCGAAGCGGAAGGGAGCAATATCTAGGTGTCGCTATTTCGCGTCCGTGACGGCAAATTTGAGAAGATGGAAGCGTCCGGCTGGCCGGAGCAGCTCAAGGAGCTGGTCATAGAGAAGCTGGTCGAAGGCGATGGACTTCTCCCGGAAAGGCTCCTAGTCATCGACGGCTGGGGGGCGCCGGAGGGCGCGACTGGCCTCATCGCTCTCGACAAGCAAGGCTCTCTCGTCGTGCTGCTCATCGCCGACACCACGCTATCGAAGCAAGCGATAGGGACCGCTTCCGAGCTCGCCTGGAACCTGCGGCACACCTCCTTCGTCGAGTTGGATGCGGCATACGCGGGATACCTTGCCCAAAAGACCCGGCTCGGCAGCGAGCTGGCCAAATCCCATTCCGAATTTTATGCGCAGGATAGCGTCCTCGACAGAGGGCTCTTCAACCAGAACCAGCGCTTACTGGTGCTGGCGTCCGAATACCCCGAGCCGACCCTGGATGCTATGCGCTGGCGCAGGCTCGAGCTGCAAATAGACGCTTTCTCGCTAACCTTCATCGATATCGGGGCCGACACCAGCCTCGCGAGGGTCGAACCGGTAGACCTCATCGGTGGAGGCCGCATAGCGACATTCTTCTCGCTTATCCTGAAAGCGCCCGCAGCCATCGTCGGGCGGCTCGTCCCAGACGCGCTCGATTCCGAAGAGAAAAAAGATGGACCCGACGATACGGGCGGCATCGAAACTGAGACCCGTTCTAGCGACCGCCCGTCCAGGTATTCGAAGCAAACCTATCAATATGCGGCGCTCGGTGCGATGATTCTCCTATACATAGCTACATTCTCGTTCTTGACGGTTCGCATGCACAACAACTTCAGCACCTACGGATTCGACCTCGGCATATTCGACCAGGGAATCTGGCTGCTTAGTCAGCTCAAAGAACCGTTCGTGACCGTGCGGGGCCTTCACCTCTTCGGGGAGCACCTCTCATTTAACCTGGTGCTTCTAGCCCCGCTCTATAAAATTTGGCCGGACGTCCGTCTCCTGCTTGTTTTGCAGACTGTGGCACTGGCCATCGGCGCGCTCCCAGTCTACCTGCTGGCGCGGGACAGGCTCAAGAACGGCGTCCTCGCGCTAGCCTTGGCAGCCTCTTACCTGCTCTATCCGGCGCTCCAATGGCTCAACCACGACCAGTTCCACCCGGATGCGCTGGTGACACCCGCCTTGCTCTTCGCGTTCTACTTCGCTACAAAACGGCGCTACGTACTCTTCGCGGTCAGCGCGCTCGTCGCGGTGCTAGCAAAAGAGGATGTCGCGCTCGTAATGATTGTGATGGGAATTTACCTCGCGGTCACCAACAACCGCACGGTCGGGTTTGCAACCTCCCTGGCGTCACTCGCCTGGTTTGTGGTCGGCCTAAAATATGTTCTTCCCGCGTTTAACGGGACAAGCCTCTTCTATGCGCAAAATTTCTCCAAGCTCGGCTCGACCATAGGAGAGGTCGCCATCAACACCTTGACCAAGCCGGGGTTAGTCTTGCCCATTTTAATACAAGAGAGCAATCTCCTCTATATCACGCAACTGTTGGCACCGGTCGCGTTTTCGCCGCTAGCCAGTATCGAGGTCTTACTCATATCGCTCCCCGCGCTCTTCTCCAATGCCGTGAGCCAGCAAGGCTATATGCACAATATCGAGTATCACTACACCGCGACCATCATCCCGTTCGTCTTCGCCGGGGCGATTCTCGCAATCGAAAAGCTCGCGCTTAAAAAGAGAGAAGCTGTCGTCGTGGCAGCCCTGCTCGTCGCGGTAGCGCTCGCGTCAAACTTCTTCTGGAGTCCATCCCCGATATCGAGTCGGCATCAGCGGGCCTTCGTCGTAATCGATGAAACGAGGCGCACGTCGATGGAGCGGGCTGTCGCGTTGATACCGGACGACGCCGTGGTTAGCGCGTCCTATGTATTCGTGCCGCACCTGACGCACCGCGAAAAGATATACGAGTTCCCGAATCCTTACGTTGCGGTCAACTGGGGTGTAAACGGCGAAAACCCGGCCGATAAAGATACTATAGACTTTGTTATCGTCGATTTTTCCCAGCTCAGTTCGGACCAGCAGAAAATCGCAAGCAAGCTGCGCAACACGGAATTTACGCAGGTCTATAGCCGAAATGATATTTTGGTGTTGAGACGAGATTAGATTTATTTGAGGTTGAAAGAATGGCTGCCGGCAAAAGGGCGATGATTTATAGAATACTGGGGCTGGCACTCATAGCTGTCGGCGCCTATATCCTGCTGCAAATCGCCTACACGGATGTATACACAGGCTATAAACAGCGGCAACTCCAGAACGATTGGGATAAGGCCGCGACCGCCGTCTCCGAGAAGCAGGCATGCACACCAGCTGTCTTGTCCCCATCGATAGAGGATACGCCGACGATTGAGCGCACGGCGACAACCAAGGACGATGCCAAGGAATCAAAAGAGGCTGTTACTGAGAAGAAAGCCACGCCGACGACCGAAGCGCGTAAAAAATTCAAGGAGAAGGACCCGTTTGCCCGCATCGTCATTCCCAAAATCGACCTCGACGCAATAGTCGTCGAAGGCGTCGGCACCGAAGCCTTAAAGCTGGGGCCGGGCCATATGGAGGAGACCGCCCACCCCGGGGAGCACGGCAACATGGTCATCTCCGGACACCGTGTCACCTACAGCAGGCCCTTTTTCTACCTGGATGAGCTTGGCAAAGGCGACCTGATCCTCGTCAGCGACGCCACCGAGCAATACGCCTACTATGTGGTCGAAACCAAAGTCGTCAAACCGACCGAAATCAGCGTCATCGACCCGACCGAAGACCGGACATTGACCCTTACCACCTGCAATCCCCGGTTTTCCGCAAGGACCAGGCTTATCATCGTGGCTAAGATGCGCGATGGCGAGTAGCGATTATCGCAATATGGTCTGGTCGCGGCTCGGCCCGACCGAAATCATAGTGATAGGCGCCCCGATAAGCTCTTGGAGCCGGTCGACATAAGCGCGGGCCGCTTTGGGAAGCGCATCATACGTGGCGATGTCGCTGATATCCGTATTCCAACCCTCGACCTCTTCGTAGATAGGTTTCGCGCCATGGAAGACCGTCTGGTGGCAAGGCATGTAGTCATAGACCTTGCCCTCGTATTCATAACCTACGCAAATCTTCAAGGTCTCAAAGGGCGAGAGCACATCGAGTTTGGTCAAGGCGATTTCGGTCAGCCCATTGATTTTGGCGGTGTATTTAAGAATGACCGCGTCGAACCAGCCGCAGCGCCGCGGGCGACCCGTGGTCGTGCCGAACTCGACGCCGACCTTGCGCATCAACTCTCCGGTATCATCCTCAAGCTCCGTCGGGAAGGGGCCCGCGCCAACGCGCGTTGTATAAGCCTTAGCAATTCCGATGATGCGCTTGACCCTAAGCGGGCTTATACCCGCGCCGACACACGCGCCGCCGGCTATGGGCGAAGACGAGGTAACAAAAGGATAAGTCCCGTAATCGAGGTCGAGCATCATCCCCTGGGCGCCCTCTAGTAAAACGTTCTTGCCCTCGTCGAGCGAGTCGTTTATGATGCGGCTCGCATCGCCGATGATGCCGTTGAGCCGCTCGGCGTATCCCTTGTACTCTTCGACGATTTCGTCGACATCGAGGGGTTCCGCGTCGTAGATCTTCGTAAGTACCTGGTTCTTAAAGATGAGCGCGACCTCGAGCTTCTCGCGGAATATCTTCATATCGAGCAGGTCTTGGACCCGCAGGCCGACGCGCGATGCTTTGTCGGTATAAGCCGGGCCGATACCCAGGCCGGTCGTGCCGATTTTGGACGAGCCGAGTTTGAGCTCAGACGCCTGGTCGAGCAGCCGGTGGTAGGGCATTATGAGATGGGCATTCGCGCTTAGCACCAGGTTGGGGCTAGCGATACCTATCTCCGCGACCTCATCGAGCTCTTTGATGAGCGCTTTGGGATCGATGACCAAGCCCGATGCTATAACACAGGTAATGTTGGGATGAAGGATGCCCGAGGGCAAAAGATGAAGCTTGAGTTCGTGACCGTCGGCGATGACGGTATGGCCGGCGTTGTGGCCTCCCTGATAGCGAACTACCAGGTCCATATCGTTGGCTAGCCAATCTGTGACCTTTCCTTTTCCTTCATCGCCCCACTGCGTACCGATGAGAATTGTTGCAGGCATTATTTCCTCCCAGCTATCGAGTCAAGTATTGCGCGAGCCGCGACGATTCCGCTTGCCGAGGACTGAATCAAACCCCTCGTCACGCCGGCCCCGTCGCCTATCGCATAAAGATTTTCTATCTCCGTCTCGAGCGCGGACGTAAGCCGCAGCCGCGATGAATAAAATTTTACCTCTACACCGTAGAGGAGTGTGTTTCTGGAGTTTACGCCCGGCGCCAGCTCATCCAGCGCTTCGAGCATCTCCATTATGTCAGAGAGATACCTGTACGGCATCACAAAACTCAAGTCGCCCGGTGTCGCATCGCCATAGGTCGGACGTACCGTGCCCCTGGCAATCCTCTCCGGGGTCGAACGGCGCCCGTCTTTCAGGTCGCCGAGGCGTTGCACCAAGATACCGTCTCCAAGAAGGTTGGCGAGCCGCGCTATATACTTCGCGTAGGCTATCGGCTCTTTGAACGGTTCCGTAAACATCGTGCTGACCAGCAGCGCAAAATTGGTGTTCTCCGTCTTTTTTTCGGCATAGCTATGACCGTTTACGGTTACCACACCATCGACGGCCTCTGAGGCTACCACACCATACGGGCAGACGCAGAATGTGCGCACCCGGTCCTCAAACGACTTCGTGATGTAAATGAGCTTCGGCTCGTAGAGTTCTTTGGTCAGGGGCTCCATGACCGCAGCGGGAACCTCGACGCGCACCCCGATATCAACGGCATTGCTCACAACCGACAGACCGAGCCTTCTCGCTTCGGCGCTGAGCCAATCGGCGCCCTCGCGGCCGGGTGCGACTATCACATAATCGCCCGTTATCTCTTCGCCGCCGGCGGTTCGAACTCCGGTTACGCGCCCGTCCTCGGTCAGCAGGTTCTCGACCGGTGTTCCGGTTCTTATGTCAACGTGCGCATCGAGCCGGTCCCTCATCAACTTGATGATGTCGTAGGAGCGGTCGGTTCCCATGTGGCGGACTTTCATCGCAATGAGCCGCATATCCGCCAGGAGCGCCCGGCTCTGCAGTTGCCTGATATTCTCTTCGTTGGTCCCGTGGACCTCGCTCGTAGCGCCGAATTCGCGATAGATGTGGTCCGCGTAGTCGATAAGACGCGCGAGTTCATCGTCGCCGACGTAATCGCCGAGCCATCCCCCTATCTCGGTCGAGAGAGTCAGCTTGCCGTCGCTGAACGCTCCGGCGCCGCCCCAACCCGAGGTGATACGACAAGGTTTACAGTGTGCGCATTTGCCGGTAGACCGTTCGAAACAGTCCCGCTTTTCGACGTCGGGACCCTTCTCGAGTATTAAGACTCTTGATTCGCCTTCTTTAGCAAGCTCTAGAGCTGCAAAGATACCGGCCGGCCCACTGCCGACTATGATGACATCATAATCCGCCATCGCTCACACCCTTAAGCGCACAAAAAAACTCAAACAGAAGGCCATCCGAAGCCTCAACGCCTAAAATCCCGCCGTCTATCTGAGTCCTACCGGTCCATTATTGTGCCTGCGCCTTTAGGCACAGCCACCCCTCGACCTATCCCTAAGTTGCTTTCGGATAAAATCGAGCCTCACACCAGCCAC
>JAUXNY010000074.1 GCA_030682615.1 Candidatus Aquicultor sp.
CGACGACCATCTTGGCGGCGCTCCTCCACGATGTTGTCGAAGATACGAGCATCTCCTTGGACGACCTGCGAGACGAGGTGAGCGAGGATGTCGTCGCCCTCATCGACGGCGTCACCAAGCTCGGCAAAATCGAATTCAGAAGCCGCGAGGAGGAACAGGCGGAGAACCTACGCAAAATGTTCATCGCCATGGCCAAAGACATAAGGGTAATCATCATCAAGCTGGCCGACCGACTCCATAACATGCGCACCATCCGCCACCTTGACCAGCCTAAACAGCAGCTAAAGGCGAGGGAGACCCTCGAAATATACGCGCCGCTCGCGCACCGGCTCGGCATGATGTCCCTCAAATGGGAACTCGAAGACCTGTCGTTTCAGGTGCTTGAGACAAAGATGTACGACAAAATCCAGAACATGGTCGCCGAGCGCCGTTCCGAGCGCGAGGAATACCTCAAGAACGTCATAAAGTCGCTCGACAGCGAGCTCAAAGCAGTGCATATTAAGGCTGAAATAAGCGGACGGCCCAAGCATTTCTACAGCATCTACGAGAAGATGGTCAAGAAGGGGCGCGATTTCAGCGAGATTTACGACCTCTCGGCCGTTCGCGTGCTCGTAGATTCGATAAAAGACTGCTACGGCGCGCTCGGTATCATTCACGCGATGTGGAAGCCGGTACCGGGGCGTTTTAAAGATTTTGTGGCGATGCCCAAGTTCAACATGTACCAGTCGCTCCACACCACTGTCGTCGGCCCGATGGGAAAGCCCCTCGAAATACAGATTCGCACCTACCAGATGCACCGCACCGCCGAATACGGAATCGCGGCGCACTGGCACTATAAAGAAGGCGGAAAAGAGGATAAGTTCGACGAGCGCCTGACCTGGTTGCGCCAGATGCTCGAATGGCAAAGCGAGTTGAACGACCCGCGTGATTTTATGGAGTCGCTCAAAATAGACCTCTTCCAGGATGAGGTCTATGTCTTTACACCGAAGGGTGATGTCATAAACTTGCCGGCAGGCTCGACCCCGCTGGATTTTGCGTACACCATCCACACCGACGTGGGGCATAGATGTATCGGGGCTAAAGTAAACAACCAGATAGTCACGCTCGAATCCAAGTTGAAAACAGGCGACTTCGTCGAAATCTTAACCTCTAAGACGACCTCGGGTCCGAGTAAAGACTGGCTAAAGATAGTAAAAAGCTCGCGCGCGAGAAACAAGATTCGCCAATGGTTCACCAAAGAGAATCGCGAGGAGAGCGAAGAGGCGGGTCGCGATATGCTCCATAAAGAGCTGCGCAAGATAGAGATAGGAATGAAGGCGCCGATGACTGTGAAGGTGCTCGAAGCAGTCGTCAAAGAGCTCAACTTCACGAGGATAGAAGATGTCTACGCGAGCATAGGGGCGGGCAAGACCTCCGCCAAGCAAGTCGTAGGCCGGATTGCCGACGCCATCGCCAAGAGCAAAGACGGCGAAAAAGCGGAGGCCGATTACGGGATAGAAGAGTTGCAGCTTGAAATCACCCAGAAACGCAAACCGCGCCGGATAAGCCGCTCGGGCGTCATCGTAAAAGGCCTCGACGACGTGCTTGTGCGAATCGCACACTGCTGTAATCCGGTTCCCGGCGACGATATCATGGGCTTTGTGACCAGGGGCAGGGGTGTATCGGTCCACAGAAGTGACTGTTCCAACGCCAAGCAGCTAAAACAGACCGCGCCGAATCGGCTGATAGAGGTCTCCTGGGATGAGCGCAGGCCATCCGCGTTCCAGGTGGAGGTAGAAATCGAGGCGCTCGATAGGCCGAAACTCTTGCGCGACGTCAGCACGGTCTTGGGCGACGCGGGAGTCAACATTCTTTCGGCGGCGGTTACGACTACGAGGGAACACATCGCAGTCCTGCGGTTTATCTTCGAGATAGGCGACATAAGCCACCTGCAGACGATCATCGGCAATGTGCGAAAGGTACCGGCGGTCTATGAGGTCTACCGCGTAGAGCCGAACAAGCCGCGCCACCAGAAAATCGTCGCGAAGTCGGGCGACGAGGGCGGCGTGAAGAGCTAGCCGCGCTTCAGAAGATAGACAAGGGAGACGAGATGTATCTTGAGACACTTGTTGTAGGCGATATCGACGCAAATTGTTATATCGTGGCGGCGGAATCGGGCGGCGAGACCATAGTCATAGACCCCGGCGGCAACGCCCAGATGATTCTCGATACGATTGCCGCGCAAAACCTGACCGTTAAACATATCATTCTCACCCATGCCCACTGGGACCACTTTGCGGCGGCAGCGGAATTGGCTCAGAAGACCGGCGCGGAGATAGCAATACACAAGCTCGACCGGGACGCGATCGCCGATCCCAAACTCAGCCTTGCGCAGATGTTCGGCGACGTGGTCAATGTCGACCCGGCGACCGTGATGGAACTCAAGGATGGACAGCGCATCAAATTCGGAGACCACGAGGCCGAAGTGTTGCACACACCGGGTCACAGCCCGGGGAGCATCACCATACGCGTTGACGACCACCTGTTCACCGGAGACCTCTTGTTTCAGCGCTCAATCGGCAGGACCGACTTTCCTGGCGGTTCGCACGAAGGACTGTTAAAATCTGTGAGGGAGCGGATATTTACCTATCCCGACCAAGTAAAGGTCTATCCCGGGCACGGCCCGTCGACGAGTGTCGGCGCCGAAAAACGAGAGAACCCGTATTTTCATTAGAAGAAAGCGCATAAACGACTCGCATTATCCGATTGACGAGGCGAGTAGATGCGCGCCTGACATTGTCTTTTAAGGAGGCAAACAGCTTGCAATTTAGAGTACCGAAAGGGACAACCGATATCGTTCCCGATGTGGCCGTCAAATGGCAATATCTTGAGCGCAAAGCGGTCGAGTTGTTCAAGACGTACGGATACAAACCAATAATCACACCGATTTTTGAGCATACCGAGGTCTTTACGCGCAGTATTGGCTCATCGACCGATATCGTTCAAAAAGAGATGTATACATTTGAAGACAAGGGCAAACGGAGCCTCACGCTCCGCCCCGAGGGGACGGCCCCGGTCATTAGGTCGTATGTCGAGCAAAACATGAACCAGCTTCCGCAGCCGGTCAAGCTCTATTACACCGGGCCGATGTTTCGTTATGAACGCCCCCAAGCAGGGCGTTATCGCCAGTTCTGGCAGATAGGCGTCGAAGCCATCGGCTCCGACGACCCGGCGGTCGACGCCGAGTCGATTCTCCTGCTGGTGAATTATTTCAAAGCGGTAGGATTGAAAGAGCTGACACTCTATATTAATAGCATGGGATGCGAAAACGACCGCCCGCAATATATAGAGATGCTCAAGGAATATGCTGAAGCGAAGCGCGAAAGTCTCTGCAACGACTGTGTAAAACGCGTCGACCTCAACCCGTTGCGCCTCTTCGACTGCAAGAATGAGACGTGCCAGGCGGTCATGGCGGATGCGCCGAAACTAATCGACCATCTCTGCGAAAGCTGCAGTGGCCACTTCGACGAGGTAAAACACTATCTGGAGATGCAATGCGTCAACTACACAATCAAGCCGGAGCTGGTGCGCGGTCTCGATTATTACACCAAAACGACCTTCGAAATCGTCAGCCCGCTGCTCGGCGCGCAAAACGCGATAGGCGGGGGCGGCAGGTATAATAAGTTGGTAGAGGAGTTCGGAGGCCCATCGACACCGGGAATCGGTTTCGCGCTCGGCACCGAGCGGCTCGCGCTCGCCGTCGAAAAAGAGGGCGTCTTCGATGTTAACGAAAATTCGACCGAGGTCTTTATAGCGGTGGCCGACCCGGCAGCGAAACACGCCGCGGTCAACATACTCTATCAACTACGGTCAAATGATATAAGCTCAGATATCGACTATATGAATAGAAGCCTCAAAGCCCAGCTCAATGCGGCAAATCGCCGGGGCATCAGGTATTTTGTTTTTCTAGGCTCGCGCGAGCTTGAGGCGGGTGCCGTTGTGGTAAAGGATATGGAGGACGGCGCGCAGGTGGAGGTAAAACTCAACGAACTGGTCGAACACCTAACCGGCCTCGTCGGTGCAGCCAAATAAAGCACCGGCAGTCGAGCCGTTGTCGAATATTCAAGAACGCTAGTAAGGTAAGTCACTTAAAATTGGAGCGATATTAATGGAGAGTCTGGCAAAGTATGCGACGAGGACGCACGCGTGCGGCGTTCTTAAGAAGGATGATGTCGGGGCCGATGTCGTGCTGGCCGGTTGGGTACAGACAAGGCGCGACCACGGAGGGCTGATATTTCTCGACATACGCGACCGCTCAGGGATTGTTCAGGTCGTCGTCGACCCGAGCATGGCAGGTGCGTTTGAGGAAGCACAGAAGATACGGAGCGAGTTTGTCGTAACGGTCAAAGGCAAAGTGCGGGCGAGGCCCGAGGGGACGATAAACACGGGGCTGGCGACCGGAGAGGTAGAGGTCGAAGCCGACAATATCGAAATACTCAATAAATCGAAGACTCCTCCGTTTGAAATCGACAGCGACGCGCCGAGCGATGAAAGCTTGCGCCTCCGCTACCGTTACGTGGACTTGCGCCGCGCCGAGATGCAGGAAAACCTCATCATGCGCCACAACGTAGTCAAAACCGTCCGCAATTACCTCGACGAGAATGGCTTCATCGAGGTGGAGACGCCCATGCTCACCAAGAGCACGCCGGAGGGTGCGCGCGATTTCCTCGTGCCCAGCCGCATGCAGCCACACCACTTCTACGCGCTACCGCAGTCGCCGCAGCTCTTCAAGCAGGTGCTCATGGTAGCCGGTATCGAGCGCTACTTCCAGTTCGCCCGCGCGTTTCGCGATGAGGACCTGCGCGCCGACAGGCAGCCCGAGCATACCCAAATCGATATGGAGATGTCCTTTATGGACGTCGAAGGCGTCATCGCGCTAATCGAGGGCATGCTGAAAGAGGTCTTCTCGCTAATCGGTCTCGATATCAGCGAGCCCATCATGCGGATGCCATTCGACGAGGCCATCGCCAAATACGGTAGCGACAAGCCCGACTTGCGCTTCGGGATGGAGATACAGGATGTAAGCGACATAGCCAGCGGCGTCGATTTCAAGGTCTTCGCCGACACGGTCAAGAACGGTGGGGCGGTACGCGGCATCTGCGCGCCGGGCTGCGCTAGCTACTCGCGGAGCCAAATCGAGGAATTGACCCAATACGCAGTCGAGCACGGAGCAAAAGGACTGGCCTGGGTCGCTATCGAGGCCGAGGGCAATATCCGCTCACCGATTGCGAAGTTTTTCTCCGAGGAGCAGCTCGAATCGATTCTAACGCGCCTGCATGCCAAACCCGGTGACCTCTGCATGTTCGCGGCGGACACGCCGGTCAAAGCCTCGACGGTGCTGGGCGCGCTTCGCTTGCGTCTCGGCAACGAGTTGGGTCTGATAAATCCCGATGATTTCAAATTCATGTGGCTGGTCGATTGCCCGCTTTTCGAGTGGGACGAGACGAACGGGCGCCTGAGTTCAAACCACCACCCGTTTACGATGCCGAAAAAGGAGCACATCCCGCTGCTCGATTCCGAGCCGTTAAAGGTCCACTCATACGCTTATGATATTATTATCAACGGCGTCGAGGTGGGGGGAGGAAGCCTTAGAATCTACGACGAGGAGTTGCAGGAGAAGATATTCGGCCTGCTCGGACTCGATATCGAAGACGCGCGCGAGAAGTTCGGGTTTCTGCTGGAGGCGTTCCAGTATGGCGCGCCACCCCACGGCGGCCTGGCAATAGGCCTCGATAGGCTGGTAGCTACTCTGATGAAGAAGAAGACGATACGCGAGGTCATCGCATTCCCTAAGACGCAGACGGGCTCATGCCTCATGACGGGTGCGCCGGACACAGTGACCGACCCGCAGCTCAGGGAATTGCATATTAAGCTAAATTAGGACGATTATTATTGACACAGTGCGCGAGTGCTGTGATAAAATAGATATAGTGAATCTGGCTCTGCCTTGTACGTGGAACGTAGTGTATATTTGAGCCAACACTATTACATAGGGAGATTAACTCTGCCGGCAGCACAAACGCCCTCTTGATTAGGGACTTGTAAAGCGGACAGGCAATCACCCACCTGCGTGCGCGCGGGCTTCAATATGTATATCGGGAAGCGGCAAGGCGGAGCTCCTTATAACGACATAAAGATAACTTATTAAACACCGGGTTTAGACCTGGTGTTTTTGTTTTGGCCAGCAGTCCCATAAAAAGTGCACGAAGTCGTTATTTGCAATGCTTCTTGCTCGGTTGTGCTTGTAGACATGTTGAAACACGAACATATAAAGTATTTCTATCATACGCCGATAACTTCTACACTGTACCATTATACTGCGGAAATGAGTCTTAGAGTCTTAGGGAGTTATCATGGCCAAAGAGTTCACGCAAGATAAAAGAAAAAAGATACGGGTAATCGCAAGCGCGGTCGGTCTGGTTTATCTTGGTGCGCTAGTAATCCACGTTATTCTTATCTCACCTCGACTTTCGTTTACTACTGGGAATGGGCTGACTGATACAGTCGTCAATATTCTCTACGCAATACCAATTGCTGTGACGCTTGTGACCTGTTTATGGGCAGCAAGAAACAGCGATTCCTACAAAAGGCTGTGGCGCTTAATGTCAACGGGCATGGCTCTCTGGTTTTCAGGAATCGTCTGCATGCAAGCATATATGTTAGCCCCAGATTATTCAGGAATACCCTCACCTTCGTTGGCTGATTTGTTCGCTGTTGCTTATATACCGATAATGTTTGGCGTAATACTGAGTATGGCAAGAATACGACGACCATTTGATAGCGCAAAGAAGCAATTCTTCGCGAACATGACTATGGCTTTGCTGGCAATGTTCATGTTGAGTTATGAGCTTATAATATTGCCGTTATGGTATGCGGCGGCGAACATGAGCTTCATGGAGCGCTTATTTATTATTGTATACCCTACGCTCGACTTTATGATTCTAGCAGCATTAGTATTCGCTTCTCACAAACTCCTGGAGAATCATATTGAAGGATTTGCTGTGCTCCTAATAGCCGCATTTGGTGTGAGTATTTTAGCCGATATCCCGGCTTTTATGTTAGGCTACCAGACTAATCTAATATCAATGATAATCATTAGAATAACGGCAATACTTATTGCCTTCGCAGCGATTGACGAGGTGACCGGCGCTTTCATTGGGAAGAAAGAACGCTGTATGGAAGAAAAGAGCGACATTGTTAGTGAACAAGCGCGGCGCGCACAGCCGATATTCACGACCATACTGCCGTTTATTGCGACAATGACAATTCCGATAACGTGGCTTCTCCATTATAGAAATGGCCATGCGGGTGGCCTACCGTTATTGTTTGCTGTTTCTACTATAGTCATTTTTATGGCGATCCATCGCAATCATAAGCTTGCGCTTGATAATGCCGCGCTTTTTGCTAAGAGCATGAGAGACCGCTTAACTGGCCTAAATAATCATAGATATTTTCATGAATCTCTTGACCGTGCCGTAGCCAAAGCCAAGAGATTGAATCAAAAGGTATCACTATTGATCATCGATATAGACGAGTTTTCAAAAATCAACAACGCTTATGGGCATGCTCATGGAGATGCGTTATTAACGTTGATTGGAAAGACCATCTTAACAAACATACGCGAAGACGACGAAGCATGTCGGCTTAATGGGGATGAATTTGGGATAATATTGCCGAACACAAGTAAGGCCGAGGCTGTGATTCTCGCGGAAGCTGCTAGAGATGCAGTCTACAAAAAACTTGGCACAGACTTCGATGTAGCCGACATAACCGTTTCGATTGGCTCGAGCACTTATCCAACCTTTGCTAAGAACAAGAAAGAATTAATACAAACGTCAGAGGGTGCTCTCTATTGGTGTAAGCTGCACGGAAAAAATAGCATAATGGCGTACGACCCACAAATAGTGAAGACGTTAAGCCCGGAAGAACGGGCGCAAAAGGCGGAAGAAGTCGCTTTAGTTGATATGGTTTCGAGTCTCGCTAAAGCAGTCGATGCAAGAGACCCATATACCCGTCAGCACTCTTTAGGCGTGAGCAAGCTGGCAACTCGGCTTGCAAGGAATATGAAGCTCGATAAGGCTATTGTCAACAGAATTCGAATGGCTGGATTATTGCATGACGTAGGGAAAATAGGTATACCGGATTGCATCCTAAACAAGCCTGGTAGATTAACTGACGAAGAGATGTATACAATCAAAAGTCACCCTATTGTGAGTGCCCAGATAATTCAGTCGACAAGCCTTAAAGAAATGGTGACAATCGTCAGAGCCCATCATGAACGATGGGACGGTCAAGGGTATCCAGATGGCCTGGAGGCCGAGAAGATTCCGTTAGAAGCAAGAATCCTCGCAATTGCAGATACATTTGACGCGATGACCACAGACAGGCCGTACCGGAAAGCGCTCTCTGTTGAGGATGCCCTAGCAGAAATCGATAGATGTTCTGGAACTCAGTTCGACCCCGATATCGCTCGAATATTCTTGCAGTTATTCCCGGACAAAAATAGTCAAGCCGCTGAGAATAAATATACAACAGGAAAAGCCGTGATTTCCTAATCGTATTTTATATGCGGCCACAACACGCCGGCTAACTTCTCAGTTGCCTCCCTCGATGGCTATACTCGCAGATGCACTCAAAAATTCTAAACTTATAATGTCGACCTTAATGCTGCGTGTACGTCAGGCTCGGTGAGGCTAAGAAAAACAGGGATAAGCCAATAACCCCAGGCTGCACAGACATGTTCATTCTATGTTGAAATAAGATAGACTGATATGTACAAAGCAATCTCCTGATCATGCAGGGCGTATTGCATTGAAAATAGTTTTAGTGTGATTTAGGACAGGTGTGCAAAAGATTAAAAGCTTCAAAAATAGTGCGATAACCTCGAACATTGGCACCTTAGGGTTGGCTATACTGGGATTCATTCATGGCGAAGCGTGGATTATAGCTGCGGTGGCACTGCTAGGCCCTTTTTGGTCGTTTATGACACTGGCTGCTATAATCACACTGCTTGCTAATACGATCATCTTTACGCTGGACACGAAGGC
>JAUXNY010000081.1 GCA_030682615.1 Candidatus Aquicultor sp.
TACTGCCAGTGGATACCGAGGTACATGCTCAAAGACGAAGACACTCTGATGATGCTCAAGACATTCCAGATGGTCTTTCCGCAGACATACGCTTGGGGCTCAAACCAAGGGGTAAACGAGGCGGTCGATGTTATGCTGATCGGCTTAAAAGGGGAGCGCACGCTCGATCCGGAGGCGGTCGATAAAGCGGTTCGCAGCGGCATGAAGGGTGCGGAAGGATTCGAGTTTGCGTTCTTCGGGGACCCCGCGCAGATTGCCGAGACCGTCAAAGCGACATCGATTCCCATCAACACCGACGACCGGCCGCTCCTGGAGTTTAAGACCCCGCGTAACCAGATAGAATTTTTCGGCAAAGACGAAAGAAAGGCGTTCAGGTAGAGCGCAGTCTTTCGCACACCCACCGAATCACAAAAGGGGGTCAGGCCTTAACTCAAGCCCTCCCCTTGGTCGTCTCTGGTCGGTCAGATATACCTGGGAAGCGAAAACTTTTTAAGCGAGCTTGAAAAGAACCTTAAAGAGAAAGACATCTGCGAAGAGATACCCGTTTCGCAAAGATATCCAGTGCGACCAGCAATGGATAAGATTCAGAGCTATTAAGGTCTCTGTGACCGGATAGCTAGAGATAGGCATTGCTTGGTTAGAATGTTTTGTTGGCAATTTAAAAGTAAAGACCTGACCCCTGATTTACTGATTTAGAGCAGAACAGCAGTGCTAGTTTGGAGCATTGCACTTGAACAAAGAGGCCCGCGCAAACGGGTCTCTTTTAATAATAGAAGAGGCCCGTCTTAAGACGGGCCTCTTTTGTTTTGCAGCTAGATTGCGAGTAGTCTTTGCTAGCTTTGCAAGTCATGCGTTGTATGTTATTAGACGATTCTTACGGCAAGCCTCTCAGCAAGACGTCGTCGTCCCTGTCGTCGTTTGGATCCATCGCGCTGTCAGTGTGGTCGCTACTGCTCGCAGCGTTCCAGACTGTCGGATTGTGGCAATCCAAGCAGACGCTGTCGAGGTCATGTGCGACGAAGTCCGTTCCGCCGACTGACCTTGTCTCGTTTACATCGATAACCGCAAATACACCATTCTTGAGGCCGATACCAAAGAGGTCATCTTTGAGCATCTTCCAGCCGAGTGTGCGGTGCGGCCAGCTAACGCCGTCATCAGAGCATACTGCGCTGTTGACGGCCGGGTTTGTGCGCCAATCGGTCCACGCAACAGTACGCGATTGCTTGAGCTGCCCGGTCTTGTGCTCTGCGCCAGTCAGGCTGCTTGAAATGTCGTTGAGTTGCCCATCGCTGGTCTCAAACATCTTGTAAGCCGTAAATGGTGCAAGTGCGCCGGTGTTGTTGGCCGGATATGGAGCGAGTCCCGCCGGTTGCATCATGTACGCGAAGAGGTGCGTGATGTCGCTTCTCCACATACCGCCTGCTGCCAGGTTGTAGTTTTCAGCCACTTGCTGGTCGCTAGCGAGAACGCCAGCGCTTCCGATATTACCTGACAAGCTTGTATTGTGGCAACCACCACAACCGCTTGAGCCCCTGTGACAGTTACGGCACCTTGGTCCGCCTAAGTTCGAATCCTCCGGATTGAACTGCATGCGGCGGCTTCAGTGACGTACATTGGTATCGTGGCCGTATGCCAGGTCGTAGTTAGCCCTGTCGTTGAGCAAGTTGCCATCTCCACCCGAGGTAACCGCACTATTTCTCAATGCGCGATCCTCGCTGAAGAGCGGGGCTTTGACCGTGTGCAGACCCGCGTTACCATCGTGGCAGTCGGTGCAGAACTCATCGAGGATGAGCGAGCGGCAGAACGGGTTACGCACGGTGGTGCCGTATTGCTCGTTACCAGCCGGCATATCCGCTGCGAGAGGCCTGAAGTCCTCATCCCAGAGACTCGCGCTACCAATCGGGTTATTCCAGTCGATCGGAACCTTGTTGACCGGATAGCTGGTAGTGCCGTCGAACTCCTTGAGTTCTGTCGTTACCGCGTCACTGATCTCTTGGCCGGCGGTGATTGTGACATCCGCGTCACTCACGAAGCTTCCGCCGTTGACTAAGCCAGCGCCACCCCATTGACCCATATCAATGGTCGGTACCCAGCTCTTAATCGGGCTGGCGACAACCGCCGTTGTGCTCGTTGCGATTTCGCGGTCCGGGTTCTTGATCAAGAGCCAGCTACCAGCGAGGTAATATGGCTTTGACTTGGTCGGAGGCAAATTCATGCCGAGCGCCGGTACGAACGAGCCGCCCGGTGCAAAGCCTTTACCGCCTGACGTGTACATGTCATGACCCGGGTTACCGATGTTGTAGACTTCACCGGTCTCTGTATTGACTATTGACGGAATTGCGATACCGTTTGCGTCATAACCCATGATGCGCGCCGGGTTGGCGTGCGGGCTGTGGCAGTCGAAGCAAGAGAAACCACCCTGCCAGTAGTTTGGCGTAAATGCGGGGTAGGTATCATCCGGTGCTTTCCACTTGCCGTTGCTGACACCGAAGCCCATCGTGTGACCGACGTTATACTCGGTGGTGTAAGCGTCGTCGTTGTCCATCTGGATGTTGTATCCAGAGCCTGCGCCGGTGCCGTGGCACCTATCGCACGCCTCAAACCTGGTGTCTGAGCGCAACAACTTGAACTTACCAGCCGCGCGGTGGACTGCGTGGCACTCACGGCACCTGTGGGTGGACGTGAGGTAGCCGCCGTGCGGGCCTGAGGTAAATACCGTCTGCGGAATCATCTCGCCGCCGAACGCGACGACCTCCATGTTAGCGCCGTAAATCGGGTACTGAATCAGCGATTGATTGCCATTGGCTGTCTGCGCGCCATCGTCCGTGTAGTCCTGCGCGTCATTGTAGTTATAGCCATCGACACCCATCGTAGCTGGGCTGTTCCAGGTTCCGTAGACATGCGAGCTTGACGCGTAAAGGCCTGTCGGCGTCGAACCGCTGTACGAACCGGAACTTGTTGCCGAGCCCTGCTCGTAATATTGGTAATCCTTTGCGGGATTTCCGTTTACCGCTCCGGTAAGGTCGTAAGAGTTGGGATCGATATCCCCAGCTGCAAGCGCCATGCTTCCCATTGCGAACAGCATCGAGATGGCCATTAAAATAACTAAAGCTTTTTTCATCTGTGTCACCTCCTGTTTTGTTGTGTTGAGCATTCTTGTTCTTATCTTCATAAAAATTTTCACCTCCTTTCAATAAGCCTTAAAAAGCAAAGAGCTAAACAGCGCTTCGTCGGCTTGCGCCGCGAAACCCGTTTCGCATGAATCTACTATATTTGTGTTGGAACCGACTTTTTATCATTTTGAACCCCCTGGGGGTATGGGTAATGCGAAAATTTTTTCTCCGGCTTCAGCCCGAGAAAGCGTCTTTTCGTACCCGGTTGTCGCGATTTTGTGTTCTTAAGGTTCAAGCTGCTGAAAAGCTTGTGGACGGTCGCAGCCTTGTTGCTGCTGCGCTATTACTTCTACAGGTAGGGTGTGTGCTGAAACAAGAATTTTTGTTTCGACTTGATTTCGATGGCGACTGCGATGAGTACTGCTCGCTTATCTTGCCTGTAGTCAGTTACTTGCAATCTTATGCTTTCAAGCAGCTAGCGTTCTTACGGCCCTTGCCTCTCACAGCGATGGTATGGAGTGAGATTGTCCTAGCGTTCACAAGCTTAGAATAGCGAATAATAAGTAAGCTGTCAAGCGTTTCCAGTAGAAATATTCACGTAGTTTCGGCGTCTGCAATACGAGCGGAAATAAAAAAGGCAGGTCTTAGACCTGCCTTTAAAAGCTCCCGGTGTGAGGTTCTAGCTCGGTTGAGCGGCTACCGCTTCTTCCTCTTCGACGGCGCTGTATTTCTCGATAAACTCCTCGAAGGTCAGCATCTTCGGCGGCTTCTTGCCGTTACCGGTGAGAACTTCGCGAACTTTGGCGTCCTCAAAGGCGAGGGTCAGCCTACTAAGTGCGAGTTTTTCCGGAAATCGCTTCTTAGCTAAGGCCAAGAAAGACGCTGTCTTTTCCTCTATGTTGTGCTCTTCCATGAGTTTTTCTATTTCTTCCGGCTTGAATTTACGAACCGCCGCAACATCCGTGAACTTGAGTTCTTCTTCTACATGTTCCGCAAAGCGGTCGTAGACCTCCTGGCTCACCTGAACGCGCTTGGCGACCTGTGTAAGAAGCCTTAACTTCTGGTCGTTTACGACAAGCTCCATGAAGTCCTCATTGGCGATAAACTTCTTACGCCCGAGCAACAGCATCAGAAGCGGTATGAGAAGAAGCATCCACCAGGGGAAGTTCTCAAATGGGCCGCCCTCACCGGGCAGCGTCAGCCTGACTACTTGTACCCGGTCGTTGAACTTATCGGCTATTGCGAATTTTCTGTCGCCGAGGTAGGCGATTCCGTCCGGCATATTGAATTGGCCTTCGAGGTTGCCCGACTGGCCGCCGAACGTGAAGACCTCTTTACCTTTAGTGTTGTATACTTTGACGGCGAAATCGAAGGCGTCTACTATATAGAGGCGCTCTTTATCATCCATTGTCATGCCGGCCGGCAGGTTCAGTCCTTTCTTGGGGTCGAGCACGCCCTTAGGCGGCCTGCCTTGAACCCACAGGATATCGCCTTTCTTGTTTAGCGCAACGAGCCTTGTGTTATTGGTGTCGGATACATAAACGTTGCCGCGGCTGTCAACGCAGATGCCGTGCGCGTAGTCGAAACCACCCATCTGGCGGCTTCTGCTGCCCCAGGTATCCAATAGTCTTCCGTCGAGGCTGTAAATCGCAATCGGGCCGAACGTCGTAAGGTAGACGCGGTCTTTTGCAACCGTCGGCGCAACAGGGGAGAGGAGCGATGTTTCGCTTATAAACTTGCCTTGCGTAGTGAATATTACCAGCTTGAACCGAGCCCTGTCGGCTACGTAGACCCTGTTCCTTGCCGGGTCGACGGCGATACCGAGCGGCCCGCGCAACGAACCTTCCTCCATACCCTTGCTGCCGAACGAATACAGGTAGTTGCCGTCGTTGTCGAAGACGACGACCTTACCCCTCGATGGCATGGTAACGAATATATTACCTTTGCCGTCGGTCGCAACACCATGTGGCCGGCGTAGCAACTGATCGGGGCGCTGGCCCCAGCCATATATGCTATATAGGTGAGTCATGCCCTCGTTTTTGACTTTAGTGTTGGGGTCATTGAGGATGAACATATAGAAATATACGAGGGCTGCCAGTGTAAGTATAAGAATCGCGACCAGCACCATTAATGTCCGTGTTCTAACCAACGTAACGCCTCCTAGCCTTTCATCCCTTACATTTACTTCTTGGTCGTCCCGGTTGTTTTTTGCTCGAGTTGTTTCAGCTGCAACTGCTGGATAGCAATCTGGGCGTCTGTGTGATCGGGAATATATTTCAAGGCGTCGGCATACGACCTCATCGCAAGGTCGAATCTTCCGATGCCTTCATAAGCTTTGCCGAGGCTATAGTGTACGTCTGCGCCGGCGGGCATTCTCACAAGCGCCATATTGAAGCAATTGATGGCCTGGTTGTAGTCCTTCCGCTTCAGGAATATCTCGCCGAGGTCGAACCACGCGAGTTCGTTCTTGTTCTCCGTAACGCGCAATTCCTGCTCGAGTTCCTTTACCGCCTCTTTTTCCTGTCCTGAGTCGAGATATATGCGGGCGAGAGTATAATGCAGCATTGGGGCGGCGGGCTGCATCTTGATAGCTTTTTGCAGGTGGTCTACCGCATCTCCGGTCTTTCCGAGGTCTGCTTCGGCTTTCGCGAGTTCGAAAAGGTAGCCAGGGTTTTTGGGGTCTTTGTCGGCCATCGCTTTAGCTAGAGAATACGCTTGCTCAGCCGGATTTTGCGGGATGTCTTTTTCAAAAAAGACATCTTTCAACATGAACCCTAGAACCGCTACGATCGATAGCGCCAAAAGGATAGTCAAGGCCACCATAACCTTTTTGATGCTTTGTTCCATGCTCATTCCTTTCAAGTGTTGCATAATATGCGTGACCGTTTTCACATGCGCAAATAAAAAAAATTGCCGATACAAATGATAGCATACGAAGCATGTTGAGGCAAGGCTGCAGGGATGGCTGCGGCTAAATATCATGAGCGAGCAAAAACACGCGCTTAGACGTGTTTGCGCAGGTAGTTAGAGAGTCGCGACTCCCAGTATTTCTTAAACGGCACTTTTCGGCCAAATATATTGGACAAAATATTTACATAATTTGCTAAGCATGCGGTGAGATGTAAACCCTTATCCAAGCAAGCAAGAGCGCGCTCTTCGATTCCAGCGTCCGGTTTATGGCTTGTACAAGATTTCTTTTTTGGTGGGCGGGTTCGTGGTATCCTTTTGCTGTGAGCGACAGAGCGGAACCACAGGAGGGTTTAATGAAAGCAGGAATTTTCAAATGGCTTCTAGGGGCACTGGTGCTGTCAGCGCTGGTCGCAGGGCTTGTGGGGTGCTCATCCGGCGCCGACAAGAAGGCCTCTTCCGACGCGGACGCAGGGACTGAGACGGAAGCGACCGAAGCGCCGGAAGCGACCGAGACCACCGTCGCGCAGGCAGCTCCGGCAGCGCAGCCGGCTGCCGGAAAGCGGCTCTATGCGGTCGTCGAGACGAACAAAGGAAAAATCGTCTTCGAGCTCTATCCGCACAAGGCGCCTAAGACCGTGGCGAATTTCGTTAGCCTCGCCGGCCAAAGCTTCTACAACGGGATTAAGTGGCACCGTGTCGATCCGGGTTTCGTGATTCAGGGCGGCGATCCGTTGAGCAAAGACGACGACCCCGAGAATGATGGCCTGGGTGGTCCCGGCTATAAGATTGACGCCGAGTTCAACGATGTACCGCATCTCACAGGCACGGTTGCGATGGCACGGGCCAAAGACCCCAACAGTGGGGGCAGCCAGTTCTATATATGTCTCGACGCACAGCCGTCGCTCGACGGGAATTACACCGTCTTCGGTCAAGTCGTGGAAGGCATGGACGTTGTTGAGCAGATACAAGTCGGCGACGTAATGAGCCGGGTCTATACCGAGGAGCGGTAACCCCGATACAAGGCGTGCCGCTACATCCCGGTATGCCAGCCGCCGTGCATCATCTCACCACCGCTTCCAGGGTAGACGCTCTTCGGGTCGTCGTGGCAGCGCCCGCAGAAGCTCGCCGCGTGGCAATTGCAGCCCGCCCCGTTTCCTTTCGCGGTAGCCCTGTGGTTGAAGTACCAGCTTTCGGGTTCACCGTGTATTTCTCCTGCTGAGCTGTGGCAACCGCACATACGCTTACCGGTCATGGTTTCCCAGTGGCATTTATAGCAGAGGACGCCTTTCGTGGTCTCGGCTTGCATCGCGTGTTTCTGCTGGAAGATCTCGGAGTGGGGCAGTTCTAGGCCGTGGCATTTAATGCAAGCTTCGGTCGTCGATACCTTATGACAGCCGGTGCAGGTGATTCTGACGGTCTTGACTTTCGGCCAGTCGTCCATCTCGCGCACCGCTTTATAGCCGATGTCCTGGATATGGCAGGTCTGGCAATCCGCGCTCGCCTTTTTGTTGTCGTGGCATTCGAGGCAGCTATTCATGGCGAAGGCCTTCTTGCCCTTCGCTTCGTGCGCGATGTCCGGGTGGCAGTTGGTGCAGTTTATCCCATTGTTGATAAGGTCTTTGTGCTGCACCCGAATTTCGCGCTCTCCGATGACCATGCGGTTGAAGACATCGTTATGACAGCGCAGGCAGGCGTTGTTCGAGACACGCGCCCGAGGCAAGTCGTTGCCTTTAAAAAAGTGGGCTAACAGGTTCTCCGCTCCGCTGATATTTCCCTCGACATAACCAAAGACACCTGGCTCATAATGGCATTTCAGGCAACCCGTATCCTTGTGAACCGATTTCTCCCAGGAAATGAAACTCTTCTCGAGACTATGACACCTCACACAGGATTTTGGCTGGGCCGTGCCGATGGTCAGGGCGAGCAGTAGAACGACACCGGCAACGCCACCGACGATATATCGCTTTATAAGTACTTCTCGCGGTACCTTTTTTCGTATTCTCTTATATGCTCTGCGGATACGGATTTGATTTCTGATAGTAAAGAAGAGTAGAACCAACATCATCAGCACGATGAGTGTGAGGAGAATAGCTGCGATAATGACGACGGCCTCGCGCGGATACTTGCGGGGGTTGCCGAAGATCACCTTAACCTGGTCGAGAAATTTTAGGATTAACGGGCCATAGTCGCGCCAGCGCAGGACGTCGTGGAGGAGTCGCCCGAATAGAGAATCCACGCGCATCAGCCCGGATAGATAAATGTAGGTGCCTAAAACTCTCAAAGGTTCCATGTTCATCAAAACCTAAACTTATTTTTCGGCGTGTTAGTGTGCGCCGCTTTTAAGTGACATGGTATACAGTTGTTTCCGCTATGGCAACGCCAGCACAGGTCGTAGCCGCGCTCCTCGACCTCAAACTCGTGGTTCCTGAGGAAACCATCGGGATGCGGCATTTCAATGCGGTGACAATCCATGCAAAGCTCTTTTCTGTGGCACTGATAGCACCCCTGAACGTTCTGTTTAGCTGACCGCGGGTGGAGGTGTGACCACGGCTGCGGGTGGGGCACCTCGCTGTTGTGGCAGCTCATACAGAATAACGCGTCGTGGCAGGTAGCGCACGTCTTCGGGTCTCCCATGCCGTGCGTCGATTTCCAGGCCGGGCCGTGCGTTATTTTCCACGGGCCCCTCGTCGAGAGCTTTTCGGTTTCCGCGTTGCTCGGGTGGCACTTCTCGCATTCGACATCGCCTTCGTAGTAGTTGTGGCAATCGGAACAGCTATCCATGTCGGGCTGGTTCCGAGTTCGGCCCTCGATTTCGTGGGCCACATTTGCGTGGCAATCGGTGCAGTGATAATTTTCGAACTCCTTATGGCTAACACGGATGCCTTTGCTGACTATCGTGTGTTTGACTTCGCGGTCGTGGCAAACGAGGCAACCCTCGTTGCCGACTTGGCTTGCGACCGGGTCTTGGTAGGCGCGAAAGAGCCAAGCCACGAAATTCTTTCCCGACCCCAACTCAAGTTTTGCGAACGATAAGTAGCCCGTATCCTTGTGGCAGGCAAGGCAGGATATATTTTTATGTGGAGATGTTTTCCAAGAGGCATATTGTTTCTTTGTCGCATGGCACGCCGCGCAGGGAATCCCTCGTTCCGCGAAGAACTGGATCGAGACGCCCCAGAATAAAAAAAGCGAAATAGCAAGAATCAAAAGTGCTTTGATTTGACTCCTGGTGTCTCCAAGAAATCTTCCCTTGGTCCCCATGTAGATGTAAATCCTTTAAGTCTATTCAGCGGCTTTGGCTCTCTCGTATAGCTCGAGAGACTCTTTAAGATCGGACCGATTAGGGTATTTTGCCAGGAGTTCTTTGTAGAGCCGTCTTGCCTTACCAGCCCGTCCGGTTTTTTCGTAAGCCTGGGCTAAGCGCAACTTTACATCGGCGTCGTCGGGATCAATTTGCAGTATTATTATAGCCTGTTCGATGGCCTCATCGTATTTTTCCAGCGGCATAAGCAGGCCGAGCATTCCTCTTCGCGGGTTGGTCGACAGCGGGTTTTTTCTGATTGCCAGCGAGTAATAGTTCTCGGCCTGAGAGACTATGGTCATGTCATTTGTGAGTGCTGCATAAACCCTGTATGCGGTTGCAGTCGCCAGAATCAAGTCGATATCATGCGGGTTTTTCCTCAGGCCTTCTTCCAGGACCGAAATCCCGCTTACCACAAGCCGGCTGTCTTCGTTTAACTGGCCTTTCTCAACGAGCGCCACCGCGAGGTCGCGACGGTATTGTGCTTGGTATGGGTTGAGGCTGACTGCCTGGCTGAGAGCTGCTATTGCCTGCTCCCTAAGGCCCGAGCCGGCTTTAGTAACGCCGTTAAGGTAGTTAGCGTCCGCGATGAGCGGCCTAAACGCAAAGATAGCGACGACCGATGCCAACACAGCTACGAGCGTGAATACCTCGACATCTCGCTTTATCTTGAATGGCACAATATGACGCTGGGGGTCTTTTCCCGCGGCTATGGCAGCGACGATTCCTCCCATAACGAATGCCGGTGCAGTCAATCCTATGATCGCCACTCCGAACAAGCCTTGAGCGATATAGCCGACAAGCGCGGCCGTTATGCCTATGGCGGGTCCCTTAAGGTCGCTATTGCTTTTAAAGGAACGTGCGCTCATCAGCACGATAGCGCTGATGATCCACAAAAAGACCAGCAATCCCAGGAAGCCTGAGTTTACGGCCACTTGCAGGAACTCGTTGTGTGTTCGGTCTGGAATAGTATTCTTTTCAATTTGAGCTTTTTTCAAGGTCTTAAACGCGGGCGACCAGAGGTACATCTGGTCGGGACCGTAGCCCGCTAGCGGGCGCACCGCTATCATTTCGACCGAGCTTTTCCATATCTCGATGCGGCTCGCAGCTGTGCCCTGTGAAAGATCAGAGGCAGAGACGACTCGCTCCTTGATCTCGTTGAACTGTTGAGCCGCCTGCTGCTGCCCGCCGATTGAGATCAATATGAGTGTGAGCGCGAATCCGACGATTAAGACAGCGACGACGTTTCCGGCTGCTTTGAGTAGTCTTTCCCGGTGGAAGATGACGACTACGATGGCTCCAATTGCTATCGCCAGCCAGGCGCCTCTCGTTTGCGAGAGGATTGCCCCGGCAAAGCCCATCATGAGCAGTAACGTTATTAGGGGTTTTGAGATAAACGGCAGACGTTCGTCTCTGAGCAGGTAATGGAGGAGGAGCGGGGTCATCATCGCGACGTAACCGCCGAAGAATACCGGGTTACCCAGCGTGGACCGGCTTCTTCCTTCAAAAAGGCGCATGGACTTCGGGAGAATATCGAGCCCCAGGCTCTGCGCAATGCCGTACAAGGTTATTATGCCGAAAGCTATAAAAGATGCCGAGATCAACTTGTTGATCCATTCTTTCGTATCCAAAAACTGCGATGCCATGAATGCGATAATCGTATAGCTTAATAGTGTCGGCAGGTTCTCATAGCGCGCGTACTCGCCGACGAGGCTTACAAGAGGCACCGGCGATACGACTACGGCTATCGTCGTCATTATGGCGAATGCGAGAAGGGGCTTGTTTAGAGCCGTCTTTTTAATCGCGATTTCGCCGGCAAAGAGACTCCTCCCTATATAACTGGAGACCATGATGAGAACGAGCAGGTACAGAAAGATCGCCTTGGGCAGGTCGAACGCGTCGAAGTTTACGGGTGACATCATGAGCGGCAGGAACGCCGCCGCGCTCACTATCGACCAGCGAATGACGTCGTCAAACACATCTGCTAAACGGGTTGTTTTTTCTTCCACTAAATCACGCCTAATCCAGTCTCGGTGCGCTTACCCGCCGCCAAGAGCAAGCGGCTAAGCTGCAGGTTAAACTATTTATTGCTCTTCTATTATTAACAGATTGTGAACACCGTGTCAAAGTGACCACTCCCACGGCTAAAGCGCGTGGGCTTCTAGGGATTGGTTACCCAGAGACTGTAGCCCCAGTCTCAAGATGTTTATAGCGGCGTTCTCGTCTCTATCGAGAACAAGGCCGCAGATAGGACAATTATGAGTGCGTATGTTAAGAGCTTTAGGAACAATCGAAGAGCAGCGCGAGCAAGCTTTAGACGTGTTGCGCGGGTCAACCAGCACCACTCGACAACCAGCGTTTTCAGCTTTGTATGTCGTGTAGGAAACCAGTTGGCTCCACGCCGCATCGGCAATGCTCTTATTCATACTACGAAAGTTCCCATCCTGCATATCTTTAATATCGAGATTTTCAAAAGCTATCAAGGCAAAGTCATTGACCAGGCGACGAGAAAGTTTGTGCGCAAAGTCTTTGCGGCGGTTCGCTACCCGCTCATGGATACGCCCTACGACCTTGCGAGACCTCAATCGCTCAGGTGTGCCCGTCTCAAACTTAGAGAGCTTGCGCTGAGCTTTTGCAAGCGCTTTCTCATCCTTGCGGAAAAAGCGGGGGCTCTCAATCTTTTCTCCACTGGAGAACGTTGCGAAGGACGCAAGGCCGACATCAATTCCAACAGCCTGCCCGCTTGTTTGCGACACACCCGGGGGTTCGACTTCACACGAAAAGCAGGCGTACCACTTCCCGTTTTGGCGGATGATTGTGACGGTCTTTATCTCGCCTTGAAAAGGCCGGTGCAACACGATTTTAAGCACTCCAATCTTGGAAAGCTTGAGGCGGGTGCCGTCAAGCAAAGCGCCGTTGCCGTATTGCGGGTAGGTTATAGAGTCGTACCGGCCCTTACCCTTAAAACGGGGGTAACCGGGTGTCTCACCGGCTTTGACCCGTCGGAAGAACGCCTTAAAGGCCAGGTCAACACGTACTTGCGCATTTGCCAGCACCTGAGAATGAGCCGCTTTAAGCTCGGGGCGCTCTTTCTTCCAGCCGGGGAGCAGCTTGTTTGTTTGGTACAGCGATATATTTTCCTTGCTGTCCTCATAAGTGTTCCTGCGGACGGCAAGGGTTTCATTATAGACCCAGCCACAAAGCTCAAGAGAGTTTTCAAGTTGGCGAAGCTGTGCTTTATTTGGTCTCAAGCGGTATTTGAATGTTTTACGCATGCGCTAAGTTTTATACAAAACCGCTTAAAAAGCAAGAGCTTGCAGGGGTTGCTTATATCCCACCGTTAAAACGGGTGGGCTTTACGCCCCTCTCGCGTAAAAAGTTGACGGGCGCTTAGTTGAAACAAGCCGTCTATCTGCCGTAACGGCCGGTTTTGCGAGGGACGGTGTTCGATGCGGGCATGCTGCCCTGGGAAGGTGCGCTTGTTTGCGGCTGCGATGGGTGTGGGCATAAAAAAAACCAGCCACAAGCTATTCCTGACAGCCGAAACCTGGGAAGTTTCGATTTAAGAGCTTGTGGCTGGTGTGCCCCCACATTAAACCGCCGCGTGCGGTCTATTCGTTATTTTATTATCAATATCTTAATCGACACGATTCTTATTGTCAACGAAATACCGAAATGATTTTACTTTATTTTGCAAGGACAGCGCCTGCCTTGTGATTTCGGCGACTATGAGAAAAACAAGACAGTCTATTTAAAAGAATGTTTGATAATTATCAATATCTAGATTATAATTTACTTATAATTGTAATTACGACTACGAAGGACGGTGATTATCGGTGCAAAAGTCGTCGAAGCCTACACCAGCAGCGGTGCTGCATCGCCTGTCGCTCTACCACTGCTTGTTGACAGATTGGCTATTAGCGGGCAAGAAAGGCGCCATAACGTCGAAGGAGCTAGCCGGCACCCTCGGCCTAAACGAGGTCACCGTCAGAAACGACCTTTCGTTTCTGGGTGAGACTCCGGGCAAACGAGGCGTGGGCTACAGTATAGACGGTTTGCGCCATATGCTCGGTGAATTTCTCGGGCTGCCGCCGTTTGCGCCGGTCGCTTTTGTCGGCTCGGCCAAGGTGATAAGCTCGCTCTTCAGTTTCTTCCTGGTCGAGAAGTATGGGTTTATATCTGCCGCGTTCTTCTCGGAGGACCCGAACGACCGCGGGGCGGTCATCAACGGCAGGGAGGTCCAGTCGATTGAGGGGATCTCGCCCGAGCTGGGCGCCATGGGTATCGAAGTGGCGGTTGTCGCGACTCACCCGAGCTGGGTCCAGCATAGCATCAACTTGCTTGCGAGCGCGGGAGTCAAGGGAATCTTGCTTCTGACGCCTGCGGTAGTGATAGATGCGCCGGAAGGCGTCTATGTCACGCAGATAAGGATACCGTGCGACCTCAAAGCGCTCTTCCACCGGGTAAGCGCGGTAGCACAGGAGGTGTAGGGGCTTTTATCCTTGTCTCATACCCACAGTCAGGGCTTTAGCGCTGACTTCCGAGAGCAATAATTGCGTTGATCTCTACTTTGACGTGTAGTGGAAGATGGTCCAGCCGGAGAGGTTGGTCACATATAGGCTTGTTTTATAGAGCCGGCTGTCGTCGCCGCCGAAGCCCCATTTTATCGCGATCACCAGGCACGCTTTATTCTCATACTTCGCTTTCTCGACGTAGATGGGGAGCGCGGCGCGCTTGGTGCGGTCGAGGATGGCGTTGAGCGGGCTTCGTGTCTTTTCGCCCTCGCCTCCCTGGGCGGAGACTTCCTTTACTATCGCATCGACGAATGCGGCGCGCTTTTCCCCGGCGTCTTTGACGGTATAGAGCCCGTTCGACGAGTCGTGTATCTCGCCGGCCAGGGTCTCGATGGAAGCAGTCGTATAATTTTTGTTCGACGCGAGTATCTTGGGCCAGGCGTCAGCGCCGGCGTCTTTGCCATCGGGCAGGCCCCGAAGGAGCAACTCGTCTTTGAGAACACCCTCCGTGCCGCCGCTCTTCTCCAGTTTCGTGCTGTCGATGTCGTGCGCCTCGCTCTTCGACGCAAAATCCTGCGCTTCCCCTGCGGGGGCCGATTGTTGCGGCATCGCTTTGTCTCTTGCGGGGCTTGCTGCTTCTTGGGTAGCGCCCCGGTTGCCGGTGATATTTATGTCTCCTAGCGCCAGCAGTGAGACCAGCGCGATTGCGGCGACGGCGCCGGTCGCGACAAAGACCGCCACACGGGGCGATGCCCACCAGCGCTTGGCGGGCGCAATCGCGCGACCGCGTTTCCCGGGCTCGATTCGGCGCAGGCTGCCGGCCAGCTCCGGCGGTACCTCGAAGTCGTCGAGACCCCTGAGAGCAGCGATGGTTTCCTGCAGCGCTGTTACGGTAGCGCGGCACTCGGTGCACTCGTCGAGGTGCGCGCCGACCCAGCGACGCTCGTCGTCGACGAGTTCGTTATCTATATATGCGCTTAACAGTTCTTGTACATCGTCACACTTTGACATCTCGTTCATTTAGACGCTCAATCTCCCGTTTTGTTCCTTTATGGCGGCGAGGCTCCCGGCCAGCTTGAGGCGCGCGCGCGAAAGGCGCGACTTTACCGTGCCGACAGGC
>JAUXNY010000087.1 GCA_030682615.1 Candidatus Aquicultor sp.
TTTGGCACCCGGCAATCGGGTTTGCCGGACTTGCGGATAGCGAAGCTCACGCGCGACTATGAGATACTGACAGATGCCCGGCGCGAGGCTTTTTCAATCGTCGATAACGACCCGGCGCTGGCGAAGCCCGAGCACAGGCTCCTGCGGGAAGAGATAAGGACGCGCTTCGCGCACGACCTTGACTGGCTGTTCCAGGCATGAGCGAAGCGTCGAGTGTACAATAATAATGATAATCATAGACTGCGAGCAATATCATGCGAGTGATTTCAGGAAGCGCAAAAGGCACAAGACTTAGAACTTCCAAGGGGATGGATATTCGACCGACCGCTGACCGGGTCAAGGAATCGCTTTTCAATATAATCGGCGACGCTACGCGCGATGCCGTCGTCCTCGACCTCTTCGCGGGAACCGGCGCGCTCGGCATAGAATCGCTCAGTCGCGGGGCGAAATTCGCCTACTTCGTCGATACAAGCCGGATTTCGACCGAGATAATCAAGAAGAATTTGGAACTCACGAAATTAGCGGCTAGAGCGAGTGTGCTGACGCAAGATGCCGAGCGAGTGCTAAATCGACTTAATATGCAAGGGGTCAGATTTGATTTGATTTTTCTTGACCCTCCTTATAGAATTAGCGTATCCTTTTTAGATGCAATCCTAAGTAAGCTTGCATCGGATTTTCTATGTGACGATGGCTTGCTTGTCTTGGAGCATTCGGCAAAAATCAATCCGGTCGAAGTGACGGGATTGAGAATTAGTTCGACCAGGACTTATGGAGACGCGGCCATCACGTTTTACTATATGAAAGGCGACAGATGACGATTGCTGTTGTGCCGGGGAGTTTTGATCCTATAACGGCAGGCCACATCGATATCATCAGGCGTGCAAAAGATTTATACGAGCACGTGATCGTCGGGGTAGTCATAAATCCGGGCAAGAAACCTCTCTTTAGCCTCGAAGAAAGAGTGGAGATGGTCAAAGACGCGGTCTCCTGGGATCCGACCATAGCCGTAGATTCGTTTACGGGCTTGCTGGTCGATTTCGTCAAGCTGCACAATGCCAAGGTAATTGTCAGGGGATTGAGAGCCGTCTCGGATTTCGAACACGAATTTCAGATGGCTCAATTAAATAGAAGGTTGAACGCAAGAATAGAGACTGTCTTTATGATGGCGAGTCCCGAGTACGCCTATCTCAGCTCGAGCATCATCAAAGAGATTGCGATGTACGATGGCAGCGTAAAAGGACTTGTCTCGCCCAATGTCGAAGCATTACTACGCAAAGCGCTGGCATAAGCCACGGGAGGTAGCAGAATAGATGGATATATTGGGCCTTATTGACCGGCTTGAGGATATAATAGCCAACGGGCGTAAGGTTCCTTTATCGGGGGCGGTCGTTCTTCAAGAGCAAAGGATGTACGAGATAATCGACGAACTTCGCGCCGCCCTTCCAGAGGAACTCAAAACCGCACGTTGGATAGTAAAAGAACGGCAGGAGATGATCGATGAGGCCGACAAAGAGGCTGAGCGGGTCATAGATGAAGCAAGGCTGCGAGCCGAAGAGATGCTAAAAGAGAAAGAAATCGTAAGGCTGGCGGAGCGGAGGGCGAACGACATCATCGAAGCGGCGCAGGCACGTGAGCGCGAGATAAGGCTCGGAGCCGAAGATTACGCCGATGAGATGCTGGCGAACCTCGAAGTAAACCTGGGGAAGCTACTGACTGCGGTCCAGCGGGGGCGCGACAGGCTGCAGGGCCGATTAGAGCGATAACCCGCGAAATACAATTAGTACAACTATTTTGTGCTCCTAAAAGGAAGTTCTTGTGCTTAACACAGGGGCTTTTTCTATGATTCGATCCGTTAGGGATTGAAGATATCGATTATGGTCATAATAAGACAGTAGACCTCGGATTAGAGAGGCCGTGATTGTGATGAACAGAGTGATTATCGATGCTAAAGACATTCTTGGTGATGTGGGCTTGGAGCAGAGCTATAAGTTCGAACAGGATTTCGACCCCATAGTCTCCGAGACGACAAAATTCGCCTTTAGTAAACCGGTTCTTTTCGACATCAAACTAGAGAACACCGGGCGCGGGGTGCGCGTAACGGGTAAGGTGTCATCGGAGATGATTCTCGAATGCAGCCGCTGCCTGGGAGAGTTCAGCTTTCCGGTCGAGTGGGACGCGGATGAGGTCTTCGCGACGGAGAAGATGCCCGATGAAGAGACGTATGTTATGGATGATACCTGCGTCGACCTCGGGCCGCCGGCCGAAGAAGCGTTCGTCCTCGCCGTGCCGATGAAGCCGCTCTGCGACGACGCATGTTCTGGTATATGCCCGGTCTGCGGCGAGCTTGTCGATGAGAAACACGAGGCGCACGACGAAGAGAAGGTCGATGCGCGGATGGAGGTCCTGCGACAACTGCTCAAAGACGAAGAGGACGAGGATGCGGGAAAAGCCGGGGGCTAACAGGCGAACCACTATGGACATGCGGAACCTTCGCGTGTAGAATGATAATGTTGTCCGCACGGCGAGGCCGGTTTGAGGCGGATTATTATGAAGCCGAACGCGCAGAGAGCGCAACGATTGCATTTAGCTGCTGCGCGTATATTTATTTTGTTAGGGAGGTGCGTGACAAATGGCTGTACCTAAAAGAAGGACTTCGAAAGCTAGAAGAGACTCGAGACGTGCTACATGGCTGAAGATTTCAGCTCCTTCGCTGGTAGAGTGCCCGCAGTGCCATGACGTAAAATTGACACACCGCGTCTGCAAAACCTGCGGATACTATAATCGCACACAGGTCTTGGAAGTAGAGTAATAGCCGACATGGTCGTCAGCAGCCATACCTTAGGATAGGTACGGTTGCTGACTGAAAATTGCTGCATCCGCAGGGAGCCGCAATAATATGTGAAGGCCGAAACGAGAAACGCTTCGGCCTCCGGACTGATACGTTGATGCTGGTTCTGATACCGGCATCTCATTCTTTGGTTAACGCCTGTTTACGCTGCTCGTACTCTTCTTTATTTATTTCACCCTTAGCGTAGCGCTCGTTTAGAATACCGAGAGCCTTGCTCGACGGCAACTGCGCCCCTGGAGCCGGCAAATTATGTCGACCGGAAGAACCTTGTCGAACGGCCCACCAGATAAGCAAAACAATGCCCGCGACTACCAGCAGCACGAAAAGAAGGTTTACGAAATATCCCGGGCCTCCACCGAAGCCGAAGTTTCCTCCCGGTCAAAATGGACACGGCATGTCTATCCCTCCTATCAATCGAGTGTCTTTAGATAAACGATAACGTCATCGAGGTCGCGGTCTGATATCCGCCAGCGCGGCATATTGTCGCTTAAGCGCTCGCCATTCGGTTCAAGACCACGCGTGACGGCTCGTTTTATAAGCGCATCGGTAAATGGTTTATGCCCTTGCTCGTCCTCTTCGCTTTCCTCGGAGGTCAAAACCTTGTAGGTGATATTTGGCGCGTCGAGGCGTCCCATCATAACGACGGCGCCACCTCTGCCGTCCGGGCCATGACAGGAGACGCAACCGCCGCCGTGCATCTGAAACCAGAACGGACCGCCGGTTGCAGTTATCGTGTCGCGCGAGCTGATACCGGTAAAGAATATCTGCTCCCCGTTGCTCGAAAAATCACCTGTTTGTACCCGGCCGCCGGGGCCGCGGACGCCATCCGAACCCCCGTAAGGGTCCCGCATAGGGAAGCGGACGTTGCCCGGCTCGCTTGGAGAGAAAGAGTAGTAATTAAAGACGGCTAGCCCAGTGACGCCCACCACTATAAGTATTATTCCAAGAACCAAAGTCCATCGCATAGACACCCCCGGTGTTTAAGAAACGTATTTAAAAAATATGTTACCCATTTATGCCCACTCCTAACCCACCGAGCGCATACCCAGCGCGAGGTATCCCCGTGGTAGAATTAGGACTATCGGTTCTTTGGGTAATAAAGAGAGAGTAAAGGGTTTCCTGGGAAGCGACGCTCCTGGTCCATTTGGTGTGGCGATGCGCGGGAGTCGACCGACGGAGAGATATGGCGATAAGAAAAGAAGAACCGGGTCGCAAGGGACGCGCGCAAGCGTGGTATATGAAACCCATAGATGACGTCTTTGAAGAGCTTGGAACCGGCGTCAACGGCTTATCGCAAGCCGAGGCTCAAGCGAGAATCGATATATATGGGTTGAATAAGCTTGTGGAAGATGAGAAGGTGTCGGCTTGGCGGACCATCCTCCACCAGTTCAAAGACCCGCTCATATACATACTTCTCATCGCCGCGATTATAACCATCCTGCTCCAAGATTATGTCGACGCCGGTGTGATTATTGCCGTTGTCGTGCTCAATGCAATCATCGGATTCGTCCAAGAGTACAAGGCCGAAGAGTCTATTCGATCCCTGAAGAAACTATTGGCGCTCAAAGCGTTCGTCGTAAGAGACGGCTTTGAGCAGGACATCGATGCCGAACTCATCGTCCCCGGCGACATCATCGCGCTCCAATCGGGGCAGAAGGTGCCGGCCGATATCCGTCTTTACAGCGTAAAAGAGTTTCAGATAGATGAGTCGGCGTTTACGGGGGAATCCATTCCGGTGTCAAAGACCTCAGAGGCCATACCGCGAGAAGACCTCCAGGCGTTCGAACAAACGAACATAGTGTTTATGGGGAGTATCGTCACGACCGGGCGCGCAGCGGGTGTAGCGGTCAATACGGGGCGCGCGACGCAACTCGGTCAAATATCAGAGGAAGTCAAGGCGGTCGGAACAATAAAAACACCGCTCCAGGGAAGGATTGAGTCGCTTAGCAAGCTGATCATCCTTATAATCGCGGGATTTAGTATCGCTGGTCTCGTTATCGGTCTCGCGCAGGGGGAAGACATCGTCCAACTATTGCTGACCATGATCGCTATGGCTGTCGCGACTGTGCCCGAGGGACTGCCGGTGGCTCTGACGATAGCGCTTGCGGTGGCGGTAAACCGGATGGCTCGCCAAAAAGCGATTATTCGATATCTGCCGGCCATTGAAACGATGGGCAGCAGCACGGTCATCGGGTCGGACAAGACCGGGACGCTTACTCGAAACGAGATGGCGGTCCAGAAAATATGGGCCGGCGGCGGCGTATATTCTGTCGAGGGAACGGGCTACGAGCCAATCGGACGCGTCACGAAGAATGGCGCGGAACCGAAAGCGGCGGTTGACTTGAGCGAAGACGAACTCCTTGAGTGGACCCTGCGCATTGGATTACTGGCGGGAGAATCAAACCTCATAAAAGAGGAAGACCGGTGGGTCGCTCATGGTGATCCGACCGAGGTGTCGCTCATGGTCGCCGCGTTTAGGGCGGGTATGGATGATGAGCTTGAAAAACATGAATGCCCACAGCTCGATATGGTGCCGTTCGAATCGGAGCTTCAGTACATGGCTACCCTGAATAAAGTGAGAGACAAGGTCTTTCTTCTCGTAAAAGGTGCGCCTGAAAAGCTTCTCTCGCTCTCAAAGACGGTTGCTGGTGTTGAAGGCGGCGCACCAATCGATAAGAAGGATGTTATAGCAAAAGCTGATGAATTTGCCGACCAAGGTTTGCGCGTGTTGGGAATGGCCCTGAAAGAGGTGCCGGCCGCGACAACTGAAATAGTCCACGATGATGTTTTTGATCTCACCTTTATCGGCTTACAAGGCATGATGGACCCGCCGAGGCCTCAGGCCATCGAAGCGATTAAATCGGCGAAGCAATCAGGAATTCGGGTAATTATGATAACCGGCGACAATGCGCGAACGGCGCTCTCGATAGGCAGGATGATGGGAATCGCCGGCGATTCGGATATCGCGTTGACCGGTCGCGAACTTGACGACCGGACCGAAGAGGAACTGCAAGATGTAGTGAAAACCACATCGGTATTCGCGCGCGTATCGCCCCACCATAAGCTACGAATCGTAAACGCCCTGAAGGCGAATGGCGAAATCGTCGCGGTCACCGGCGATGGCGTAAACGACGCCGCCGCGTTAAAAGCGGCGCATATAGGCGCCGCGATGGGTATTACCGGGACCGATGTCGCGAAAGAAGCGAGCGATATGGTCATCGTCGACGATAATTTCGCGAGTATTTACCGGGCGCTTATAGAAGGCCGGGTTGCGTTCGACAATATACGAAAAGTCACCTTCTTCCTTCTTACGACCGGCGCCGGCATTCTCATCGCGATACTTGCGGCAATTGTGACGGGGTACCCTTTAATGTTTTTGCCGGCACAAATCTTATGGATGAACCTCGTCACCAATGGCTTGCAAGACGTTGCGCTCGCATTCGACCCAAAAGAGCCGGGCGTCGAAGAGAGACCTCCGCGAGACCCAAAGGAGGGGGTTCTCAACCGGACGCTTTTGCTGCGCCTTGCTCTCCTCGGCCTCGTCGTCGGTCTTTCGAGTTATGCGGTCTTTGTCTCGACCCTGAATGCGGGAGCGTCGCTTGAGCATGCGCGTACGATGGCTCTAGCCACAATCGTCTTCGCGCAATTCTTTCACGTGGTCAACTCGCGCTCGGAGAGGCTCTCCGCTTTTCAGCAAAACCTGGCCGAAAACAAGTTTCTTCTCGTGAGCATGATCGCCGCGCTCATCGCACAATTGTCTCTTCTATATCTTCCGACAATGCAGTTGCTCTTCCGAACGACCGCGCTCTCTATCGAAGAACTCGCGATAACCTTTGCGGTCGGCTCCCTTGTTCTGGCCGCGAGCGAACTCGACAAATGGCGAGTCCGCCGCAGCGAGCGGCATATTGCTTCGTCATAGAATTGTGATTATCAAAAACCGCTGTTGCGCGCTATTGCTTCCGCGCCGTAAAGTCTTGTAATCTTAGAAGCTAGTGACTGCTTGCCGCAGAGCGTCTTATTAGATATCGATATCCAGGACTTTTTACCAACAGACAAGGCTGAATATTTTATGGAGAACATCGTCATAGCGGTCGACGCGATGGGCGGCGACCACGGCCCGAGCGAGGTAGTTCGCGGATGCGTGAGAGCGTCGGCGATCGAGCCCGGCGTCGAGATTGTTCTCCTGGGGCCAAAAGAGCTTCTCAGCCGCGAACTTGAGCTCCAAAAGGCGCCCGGCACTATTAGAATAGAAGAGGCCAAGGATACGATATCGATGGGCGAGGAGCCGGCATGGGCGATTCGAAACAAGCCGGAATCGAGCATCGTAGTCGGTAACAAGTTGGTCAAAGACGGTAAAGCCCAAGCCTTTGTTTCCGCCGGAAACACAGGAGCCGTCATGGCCGGCGCCTTGCTCATCATGGGGCGGATAAAAGGGATATCAAGGCCCGCTATAACGGTGAAGTTTCCGATGCGCGCGCGAGATGTATACATACTCGACGCAGGCGCGAATGCCGACTGTAAGCCCGAGAACCTGCTCGACTTTGCCATCATGGCGAACTCTTATTTAAAATCAGTGATAAAAGTCGTCAAGCCGAGCGTCGGCTTGCTTAGCATCGGCGAGGAACGCGGTAAAGGCAATGAGCTGGTAAAAGAGGCTTATGGATTAATCGAGCGGGCCGACCTAGACTTTTACGGCAACGTGGAGGGACGCGACATACCGCTCGGCACTACCGATATTGTCGTTTGCGATGGATATACCGGCAACATCGTGCTAAAGTTGTCCGAGGGACTTGTGTCACAGGTAATTGCTGAATTTAAGGCTATCGCGGCGAGTTCCTTCCTTACCAAGCTGGGCGGCCTGATATTCAGGCCGGGCCTCATGAAGATGAAAGAACGCCTTGACCCTGATGAGTATGGTGGAACCCTGCTCATAGGCGTCGACGGTGTCTGCATTATATGCCACGGTAGCTCGTCGGCAAAGGCCATCGGAAACGCTGTGCTCCAAGCGGTAAATGCCGTGCGAGGCGGAGTCGTCGGAAAGATCAAAGAAGACCTGAAAGGAAAACCGCAACTAAATGTCTAAGCACGCCGCCGGAATCGCCGGCATGGGAGTATTCGTTCCCGAAAAGATATTGACCAATGCCGATCTGGAGAAGATGGTCGACACCAGCGACGAGTGGATACGTGTACGAACGGGTATCATCGAGCGGCGGATAGTCGAAGGCGATACCGCGACATCCGACCTCGCTGCGGAAGCGGCGAAAAACGCTATTAAGGATGCGGGGATCAAACCTGAGGACATAGACCTTATACTGGTCGCGACCTCCACTCCCGATATGATATTTCCATCGACCGCGTGTCTCGTCCAGAGCAAGCTCGGGATAGACGGGTGCGCGGCCTTTGATTTGCAGGCCGCGTGCACAGGGTTCGTCTACGGAATGACGGTGGCCGCGCAGTTCATCGAGACCGGGATGTACGAGACGGTTCTACTCATAGGCGCGGATGCGTTCACCCGCCATATAAACTGGGAAGACCGGGACACTTGCATCCTCTTCGGTGACGGTGCGGGCGCCGTGGTTTTAAAGAGGGTCGAGGCGGGATACGGCCTCATCAGCAGCTATCTCGCGGCCGACGGTCGCGGCGCTGACTTGCTTAAGATACCGGCCGGCGGTTCCGCCAATCCGGGCAGCGAAGAGACGGTCCGCGACAAACTTCATTACGTCCAGATGAACGGAAACGCGGTCTTTAAGTTTGCCGTGCGCATATTGCACGAAGCCGCCATCGGCGCGCTGGCAAATGCCGGAATGCTAGTTGAGGAAATCGACTATCTCGTTCCTCATCAGGCGAATATCAGGATAATCGACTCCGCGGCCGCGAGGCTCGGTATTGATAAGAAGAAAATTATCGTAAACTTAGAAAGATACGGAAATACATCAACAGCCTCAATCCCGCTTGCGCTCAACGATCTATATCTATCGGGTAAGCTCAAGCAAGGTGACAACCTGATGCTGGTAGGTTTCGGAGCGGGTTTGACGTGGGGCGCTAACATTATAAAGTGGTATTAAGGAGGGGTCACATATGCTTCGCACAAGACTTTGCGATTTGCTTGGCATAGAACATCCGATTATTCAAGGCGGTATGGCATGGGTCGCTACTGCGGAGCTTGCGGCTGCCGTTTCTAATGGCGGCGGACTCGGTATCATCGGAGGGGGCCACATGCCCACTGAGGTTTTAAGAAGCGAGATTAGAAAAGCCAAGCTGCTCACCGATAAGCCTTTCGGTGTAAACCTGATGCTTTTGACCCCGCATATAGACGAACTGATACAGGTTACATTAGAAGAAGGAGTCCCGGTCATCACAACCGGAGCCGGTAATCCCGGCTCGTTTATAAATAGTTTCAAGGCCCGGGGAACCAAAGTGATTCCCGTCGTCCCGACCGTCGCGCTGGCGCAGAGGATGGAAAAGGTCGGCGCCGATGCGGTCATAGTCGAAGGCACCGAGGCCGGCGGTCACGTCGGCGAGCTTACGACGATGGTGCTCGTGCCGCAAATCGTCGACGCCGTCTCGGTGCCGGTAATAGCGGCGGGCGGCATCGCGGACGGGCGCGGGCTTGTAGCGGCACTGGCGCTCGGGGCGAGCGGCGTGCAGATGGGGACGCGCTTTATATGCGCGACCGAATGCACGGCTCATGAGAACTATAAACTAAAAATCGTTGCGGCCAAGGATAGAGACACGACCGTAACCGCGAGGTCCACCGGGCACCCGGTGCGCGTTCTTAAGAACAAACTGAGCCGCGAGTTTGAAAAGCTCGAGAAGGAAGGCGCCAAAATAGAAGACCTCGAGGAACTCGGCATAGGGAGGTTGCGCGCCGCCGTCAAAGACGGGGAAGTAGATTTCGGCAGTTTGATGGCGGGCCAGAGCGCGGCGCTCGTAAAAAGGATAGAACCGGCCGCGGATATCATAAATGAGATAGTCCAAGATGCCCGAGCGACAATACTCAGACTTGAGGGCATAATGCGCGAGACACTACCGCTTGCCTAGCAAAGCGCTTCCAAAGGTGAGTATAGCCGGGCGCACATTTGTTCCGGCACGACACTTACGGTATTACAGCACTGATGTGAGTAAGAAGGATAATGCATGTTGAGCAATAACGGCATAGCCTTTGTATTTCCGGGACAGGGGTCACAATACATAGGCATGGGCAAAGAGCTTATAAGCGATTTTCCCGGGATAAAAGAATACTTTTCGAATGCGTCGGACGTCATCGGCAAAGACCTGCTCAAACTGAGCATTGAAGGACCGGAGTCGGAGCTTAATGATACCGTTAACACGCAGCCTTGTCTCTATGTGCTCAGCTATGCGATATTCAGGATAATCGAAGACGAAGGCTTCAACCCGCAGGTTCTTGCCGGACATAGCCTCGGTGAATATACCGCATTAGCGGCCTCGGGTACCTTCAATTTCGAGGACGGATTGCGTATAGTCGCCAAAAGAGCGCATCTTATGAGCAGTGAAGCGCGTAAGCGCTCCGGCAAGATGCTGGCGGTCTTAGGCGCGGACATGCGTGGCGTCGACGATGTCGTCGATGAGATTTCACAGGACGGCGTTATATCGGTTGCTAACTATAATTGCCCGGGACAAATCGTCGTATCGGTAGAGGCAGACCTGGCCGACCGGGCGCTCGACGCGCTCTCGGCCGCGGGCGCCAAGAAGATAGTAGAGCTCCCCGTAAGCGGGGCGTTTCACTCGAAGATGATGCTCGACGCGGAGAGAAGCTTCAACGCTTACCTGGATGATTTTATCTTTTTGACGGCTGGAACGCCGATCGTCCAGAATACGACGGCAAAACCGACTATAAACCCGCGCGAAATACGAAACGCTCTTGAGAAGCAGATGTCGTCTCCGGTAAAATGGCAGCAATCGATAGGTGTGATGATAGGGCTGGGTATAAAGACCTTCGTAGAGATAGGTCCGGGCCAAGTTCTTTCGAAGATAATCAAGCGTATCGATAAGCAGGTCGAGGTATTAGCGACAGAAAAACCTTTATTGTTGGGCGAAGTCATGACACGGTTAAAAGAGGTATAAATGAGGCTTAAGGGAAAGATTGCGCTCGTCACAGGCGGAAGCCGGGGTATAGGAGCAGCGATTTGCGAGCGGCTGGCGCGAGACGGAGCGTCTATCGCTTTTACGGGCCGCGATGCCCTCGCGGCCGATAATGTGTTAAAATCGCTAGCGGGGCATGGCGTAGAGGTTCTCTTCTACGAGGCGGATGTCACGGACCGGGCGAGAATAGAAGAGGTAGTAGCGGAAGTGAACGCCAAATTCGGTTCGCTCGATATCGTTGTAAACAACGCGGGCATCGCGCGCGACGGGCTCTTCATCAGGCTCAAAGAAGACGACTGGAACACAGTGATTGAGACGAATCTTACCGGTATCTTCAACGTCACACAGGCCTCGTCCAGAATAATGCTGAAGAAAAAGGCGGGCTCGATAATAAATATCTCGTCCGTTGTAGGGTTGACCGGAAATGCGGGCCAGGCTAACTATGCCGCATCTAAGGCGGGCATCATAGGCCTTACCAAAGCGCTGGCAAAAGAATTCGCAAGCCGCAACCTGCGCGTTAACGCGATAGCCCCCGGATTTATCGAGACGGAGATGACGCGGGATTTAAAAGACACCATCCGTCAGAGCTATCTGGATCGAATACCGCTGGGCTGTTTCGGAAAGCCGGACGATGTGGCGGCAGCCGTCGCTTTTCTCGCGTCTGACGACGCGAGCTATATAACCGGGCAAGTCCTTGTGGTGGACGGCGGTATGGTGATGTAAGATATAAGCGCGGCGGCGAGCGCCGCATGGGGGAGAGCAAATACAATTTGTTAGCAAGTAAATATATATCTGACGAAAGGAGGTGTCTTTATGGCAAACGAAGAGCTTTTTGCAAAGCTTAAAGACATCATAGTCGAGCAATTAGGCGTTGACGCCGAAGAGATTTCACGAAAGACTTCATTTGTAGAAGATCTCGGTGCGGACAGTTTAGACATCGTCGAGCTTGTCATGGCGATGGAAGAAGAGTTCGATATCGAGATTCCCGATGAAGATGCGGAGGGTATCGCGACCGTTGAGGACGCGATCGATTATGTTGAGAACAAGACGTAATATGCGTGACAGGGGCTCGGTTTAGGTAAACCGAATAGTCCGAAGAGTGTAGACTATGAAAGAGTTCAGGAGTTAGAAGAGCGGTGCGTGCCAAGCGCGTTGGACAGAGCATCTCATGTAAGGTTCTGCTTGAGCATAAAAAAGCTTGCTCCTGAATTCTAAGTTGCCATGATATTGTGCGAGCTAATCCTTGCTGCGTTTATCATAGTCATAATTATCATAGTCATTAATGTGTAAGAAGAAGGAATTTTATGAGTCTACCAAGCCTGCACATAGGTGATTTGACGGCATCCAAGGCCGTTGTGCAAGGAGGCATGGCTGTTCGCATATCGATGGCCAAGTTGGCGGCGGCAGTCGCCAATGAGGGCGGCATAGGGCTTATAGCCGCCTCTGGATTGAAGCCGGCCGAGCTAGTTGAAAACATTCGAGCTGCCAAAAAGATGAGCAAAGGCATTATCGGTATAAACGTCATGGTAGCCCTCACGGAATTTGCAAATCTCGTCAAGGCTGCGATCAAAGAGCGAATCGATCTTGTGGTGGCGGGGGCGGGTTTCTCCCGCGACGCGTTCAAGTGGTGCGCGGATGCGAATATACCATTTGTGCCGATAGTATCATCGGTTAAGGCTGCGAAGATGTCTGAACGCCTGGGAGCCGCCGCAGTCATCCTCGAAGGCAAAGAGGCAGGCGGACACCTGGGAACATTAGAGTCTACCTGGGATGTCCTACCGAGCATAGTCGACGCGGTCGACATACCGATCATCGCAGCGGGTGGCATTTTAACCGGCGGCGACATAGCGAGAGCGCTCGGTATGGGCGCTAGCGGCGTGCAAATAGGTTCGCGTTTTGCGGTGAGCGAAGAGTCTAATGCGGCGCTGGCTTGGAAGGAAGCGTGCATTGCCGCCGAGCCGGAAGACGTACTCTTAGTTCAAAGCCCGGTCGGATTGCCCGGCCGCGCACTTAATAGTCCGTTCGTTAAGAAATTGATGAGCATAGACGAGGATGCGCCGAAGGAAAAAGTCAAATGTGTAAAGTGTCTCAAGGAGTGCAAAAAGAACTTCTGTATTATAGATGTGCTGGTCAAAGCGCAGCAAGGTGACCTTGAGAACGGCCTGATATTCTGCGGTGAGCGCATTGGAGAGATAAAGGAGATACTCTCGGTAAAAGAGATATTCCGGCGGCTTGTCGAGGAGTACGATCTTGCGACGAGGCCGGTGAGCACCTATGGTTAGACGGGTCGTCATTACAGGGATGGGGCCGCTCACCTCAGGCGCTGTCGGGCTGGAAGAATTCTGGTCTAGCATCATAGGCGGGAAATCGGGAATCAAGCAAATAGAGCGATTTTCAACGGCGGGATATACGACGACAATCGCTGGAGAGTGCACCGATTTTAAGCCGACCGACTACGTCGAAGCAAAAGAAGCGCGCCGGATGGACCGGTTTCAGCAGTTTGCGGTCGCAGGCGCGACCTTGGCTCTCAAAGATGCGCAATTTACGATAACGCAGGATAACGCCGATAGAACCGGCGTTATAGTGGGCTCGGGTATCGGCGGCCTGGGCTCGATGGAAGAGCAATACCAGATACTCAAAGAAAAGGGCCCGAGGCGGGTGAGCCCGTTTGTAGTGCCGATGATGATAACCGACTTGGCCGCCGGCCACATCTCTATCATATTTGGCGCCAAAGGGCCGAACGTTTGCACCGTATCGGCGTGCGCCTCGAGTAGCCACGCCATTGGTGAAGCTTTCGAGATGATAAAACGAGATATTGCCGATGTCATGATAACCGGCGGCGCTGAGGCATCGATAACGCCGCTAGGCCTTGCGGCATTCTGCGCCGCTAGAGCCCTCTCAACGAGAAACAACGAGCCTACGATAGCGAGCAGGCCGTTCGATAGTGAACGAGACGGATTTGTCATGTCGGAGGGCGCCGGTATTCTCATCGTCGAAGAGCTTGAACATGCGCTGGCAAGAGGCGCAAAAATCTACGCTGAGATAATCGGGTACGGCGCGACGGGCGACGCCTACCATATAACCCAACCGGACCCGAGCGGCTCCGGGGCGATAAGGGCTATGCGGATGGCGCTCGATGAGGCGCTTATCGAACCCGAAGAGATAGACTATATCAACGCGCACGGAACATCGACAGAGGTCGGTGATGTGGCGGAGACCAGAGCCATAAAAAGTCTCTTTGGTATGCATGCCTATAATATGCTGATAAGCTCGACCAAGTCGATGACGGGTCATCTACTGGGTGCGGCCGGCGGTGTGGAGCTTATAGCGTGCGCGCTCGCCGCTGATCGCGGTATCGTGCCGCCGACGATAAATCTTGATAGTCCAGACCCCGAATGTGATCTGAACTATGTCCCGAATACGGCCGCTTACAAGGATATTTCGGTGGCTTTATCGAACTCGTTCGGATTTGGAGGACATAACGCATGCTTGATAATCAAAAAATATACGCGATAGTTGCGATTTAATTATTCGATTAGGGCTTTGCCCGGACATAATGGCTAATAGCTCATAGATGATGACCAGTGGTATTAACTATGAGCTATGTGCCATGAGTTTTTGGGGCGGCCCGACAAGGGGTTGAGAAGATGTCGTTACCTGAAAACATTGCTATGGCCGAGAAATACCTCGATGAAGAGTTCGAAAACAAGCAGTTACTATTCCAAGCGCTGACGCACAGGTCGTACAGCTTCGAGCAAGACCTGCCCGAGACCAATGAGAAGCTCGAGTTCTTAGGAGACTCCGTTCTCAACCTAAGTGTCACCGAGTATATCTATCATGAGTTCCCCGACTTGAACGAAGGCGATTTAGCGAAGCTTCGCGCCAACGTCGTCAACGCCAATTTCCTAGCCGATGTCGCCAAGACCTTGCATGTTGGAGAATGCTTGCTTATGGGCAAAGGCGCCGAGCAGACCGGGGGAAGAACCCGCGTTTCGATTCTAGGTGACGCGCTCGAAGCCATCATCGGTGCCATCTACCTCGACCGGGGTATGGATGCGGCGAAGGCGTTTATCCTTGGAAACTTCTCCGACCTGGTAGATGATAGGGCCTCGAAAGGGCATTTCGGTGACCCGAAGACGCGCCTTCAGGAGCTAGTCATGGCGAAATACGGAAACATCCCGAGATACCGAACCGTCGAAGAATTTGGGCCGATTCACGATAGAAGTTTTATGGTGAAAGTCTATATAAACGACCAGGTGTATGGGGGCGGCGTCGGTAAAAGCAAGAAGAAAGCGGAGCAAGAAGCGGCCATAGAGGCGTTGAATAAGCTCAAGCAT
>JAUXNY010000092.1 GCA_030682615.1 Candidatus Aquicultor sp.
TCTACGACAACGACAACCGATCCCAAACATATCAAATAAACGGTTAAGGAAAGCGAAAGTTATAATCTCATAGCATAAGAGTATACGACTACCATCGAGGAGATCAAGAAGCTCAATCGTGTTTCGGATGACCATAATTATCTGACGATCTGCATGGTTCTTAAGGTTCCTGTCAAAGAGCTGCCTCCCGAGGAGGCGGCAAAGACTCAAGTTGAGGATGAGGTGGCTACCTCGGCAGGACAGCCCGCGATGAAAGCCTCCGCAAAGGAGCTTTTTAAAGGTCCGGTAGACAAAAAGCGAGTAGCACTTACATTCGATGCCGGGGAGGCGAGTGAGGCGACACCGCGAATTCTTGAGGCCCTGAAAGTCGCCAAAGTCAAAGGAACCTTTTTCCTGACGGGTAAATGGATCGAGGAAAACGCGGAGCTAACGAAGAAGATCGTAAGCGAGGGTCACAGCGCAGGAAATCATTCATATTCGCATGTCGATTTTACCAAGCAGACCGATAACGAGATAGTCTACCAGCTAAGTAAGGCCGATGAGTTGCTGATGAGCTTGACGAAAACGAGCATGAAGCCGATTTTCAGACCGCCGTTCGGTGCTCGTGACGGCCGGGTCTTAAGAGTCGCCGCAAGGGCAGGTTATACCTCGATCTATTGGACTGTCGATTCCCTGGACTGGAAACAGGGGATGAAGCCGGAGCAGGTGAAGAACAGGGCACTCGCGGGGCTTACAAATGGCGCGATAGTGCTTATGCATTGCGGCAGCAGCCAGACTGCGGAGATTCTGCCCGGGCTTATTAAAGATATCGAGAGCAGGGGATACGAGTTGGTCACAGTCCCGGAGCTCTTCGAGCAATAAGTACACTCGCTTGAGCGAAGCGATGATTGATTTAGAGCTATGATTTGGAGCATTCTTGTTGATTTCAGGTTGTTGCTCGACCCCTGCTTGCTCCCTCTATGCAAAGCCCATGAGCTGATTTATCCTAATACTAGCTCGGAAGCTGCAGCCATTGATTAAAACCATGATTTTTCTGGGGGCGATATATATTAGCGATAAGAAAGCGTTTAAAAAACGCGCTGAAGAGCTGCGAAGGCAGGTCAATTATCATAATTATCGCTATCATGTGCTCGACTCGCCCGAGATATCCGACGACGAGTATGACATCCTTATTCGCGAGCTTGAAACCATCGAGAGTCAATATCCCGAACTTATCACACCCGATTCACCGACGCAGCGTATCGGGGCCGAACCGTCCGAGGCTTTCAGGCCGGTTAAACACAGGTCAAAAATGCTTAGCCTCGCCAACGCTTTCTCGTTTGAAGAGCTGTCGGACTTCTTCAATAGAATAAGCCGTGAACTCGATACCGATAAGATAGAATTTGTCTGTGAGTTGAAAATAGACGGCGTCGCGGTCGCCATTGTATATGAGAACGGTGTTTACGTCTCGGGAGCTACCAGGGGCGACGGCGAAGTCGGCGAGGATATCACGGCCAACATCAAGACCATCCAGTCGCTTCCCTTGCGCTTGCTAAAAGACGGGGAGCTTGGGGTCTTGGAGGTGCGCGGCGAGGCGTACCTCTCCAAAGGACAATTCAAGCAACTTAATGAAGAGCGTGAAGAGGAGGGACTCCCCCTCTTTGCCAACCCGAGAAACGCGGCTGCCGGCTCGCTGCGTCAATTGAGCCCCGGAGTTACCTCAGAGCGCCATCTCGACATGCTCGTCTACGCACTGGGTTTCAGTTCCGCCTTATCATTCTCCAGCCACTGGGAGACGCTGGCGTTTATACGGGATGCGGGCTTGAGGATTAATAAATACTCCAGAAAAGTGGCCTCGATTGAAGAGGCTTATGAATATTGTGAGAGCTGGCAGGAACAACGGCACACGCTCCCCTTCGAAATCGACGGGGTGGTCATCAAGGTCGATTCGTTTGCGCAGCAAGATATATTAGGTTCTACCAGCAAGGCGCCGCGGTGGGCGATTGCTTATAAGTTTCCGGCGGAACAGCAGACGACGGTTCTGAGGGATATCGTGCTCAATGTCGGGCGCACGGGCGCGGTGACTCCGACCGCGGTGCTCGACCCGGTTTTCGTCGCGGGGTCGACTGTCAGCAGGGCGACGCTCCACAACGAAGATGAGATAAAGCGCAAAGATATCCGCATCGGCGACACCGTCATCATCCAAAAAGCGGGCGATGTCATTCCTGAGATAGTCGCGCCTATTGTCAGCAAGCGCACCGGTGATGAGCGGGAGTTTGTGATGCCGGCAACGTGCCCGGTTTGCGGCGGCGACGTGGTTCGCCCGGAAGGTGAAGTTGTCGCGCGGTGTGTCAATATCAACTGCCCCGCCGTTATATTCGAGCATGTCCAGCACTTTGCCTCGCGGGGAGCGATGGACATCGACGGGCTGGGGGAATCGGTCGCGCGCCAGCTGCTCGATAAATCACTGATAAGAGATGTAGCCGATATCTACTATTTGACCAAAGAGGAACTCCTTGTTATCGAGCATTTCGCGGACAAGGCGGCCGACAATCTATTCAACGCCGTAGAGGCGTCGAAAGAACGACCACTCGCCCGCCTGCTCTTCGCGCTCGGTATCAGGCACGTGGGGGCGCATGTGGCGGAGGTGCTGGCGGAGCATTTTGGGTCGGTCACAGCGCTTGCGGGAGCGTCTCGCGAAGAGCTGACCGGAATCGATGAGATAGGGCCGAGGATTGCCGAGAGCCTCGTGGAGTTTTTTGGCGAAGAGCGAAATACGCAGGTAATCGAGAAGTTGCGGCGCGCCGGGGTGAAGATGGAACAGGCGGTAGTTGCCCGTCCTGAGCAGAGATTTACCGGGCAGACCTTTGTTTTTACCGGCACTATGAGCCGGCTTACTAGAAGTGAGGCCGAAGCGTTAGTCAAGTCGATGGGTGCGAAGGCGTCGTCGAGCGTGAGCAAGAAGACCGCTTATGTGGTTGCGGGCGAAGACGCGGGTAGCAAGTATGATAAAGCGAAATCCTTAGGGGTAAAGATATTGACGGAAGAAGAGTT
>JAUXNY010000094.1 GCA_030682615.1 Candidatus Aquicultor sp.
ACCTTCAATATCTCACCCGGACGGATGAGACACGGGCCGCAGCATGTGTGGAGTAACAGTCCCTTCAAAATCTCACCTCTGCGCCTACTCGGCGAGCCATCTTAAAAGCGCCTCGACCTCGTCGACGCCGGCCAGTGTAAAATCGGCCGCCTCCGCTACCTCGTCGGCCGCCTCGTTCGACGCCACCGCTACCGAGACCGCCTTAAAATTCTCCGTCTCTTCGAGCTTGCGCAGCGCCCTAAACGCGTCGATATCGGTGACATCGTCACCGAGGTAGAGCGCTTTGGACAGCTCCTCCCGCTGGCATATGGCGACAATAGCACCACCTTTATCTTGAGCGACATCGGGTTTGAGCTCAACTACAAAACGCCCTCGCACGACCTGCATCGGATACTTCGCGAGCATCTTTTCGACGACCGGTTCGATTAACGCGAGCGCCGCATCCTTGTCGGCGGATAGCCGGTAGTGGAGCGCCGCGCCCAGGCTTTTCTTCTCGACCCGGATATCGGTCTTGGCAAAATAGTCGCTCAGCTCGTTATAGAGGCTGGGCGCCATGCCGAAATACTTCTTTACCTGGGGCGCGTAATGCCGCCGTCCCTCTTCTATCCATTCGAGCCCGTGACTGCCGATATATAGTAAGCCTTCCAGCTCGACCATACGCTTGGCGTCATCCGAATCGCGCCCGCTGACAATGCCGACGACTTTATATTTCTCGTTCAGCATTGTCAGCGCCTCGCGCACATCGGGGGTGATCGACGCGCTCTCCGGCGTCCGGGCAATCGCGCTCAGCGTCCCGTCGAGGTCGCTGAAGATACCGGTCACGCCGGGGTGTGCTTTAAATTCTACGAGCGCACTGTGTATATCCATACCTATTTTTTCAAGATAAATCTGTAGTTCTCTTCATACCCATCGGTCATCTTTGCCGGGCTGAAATTCTTCTCGACGTGCTCGCGGCACGCCCTCGGGTTTATCTCGCCGACCCGCTTGACCGCGTCGTTCATCTCGCTGACCGTGTCGACGACAAACCCGGTCTTGCCGTCCACGACCACCTCGGGCGAGGAGCCGTTTCTGATAACGACGACCGGTGTGCCGCAGGCCATAGCCTCGATCATTACCAACCCAAACGGCTCCGGCCACTGGATAGGCAAGACAAAGCACGCGGCTTTCTTTAAGAGTTCGCGCTTCTCGGCATCGCCGACCTCCCCGGTGAAGATTATCTGCTCACCATCGACTTCGGGTTCAACCTGAGTGGCGAAATAGTCCATATCTATCGGGTCAATCTTGCCGACCAGAATCAATTTCTTATCCAGCTCTTTAGCGACTTTTATCGCCAGATGAGTACCCTTGCTGGGACACACCCTGCTGACCAGGATAAGGTAGTCGTCCTTCTCTTCGCAATACTCGAATTTATCGACATCGACCGCGTTATAGACGGTCTTGACGTAGTTCAAGCCGTCGAGGCAGCTCTTCTGATACTCGCTGATGGCGTTGTAATAAGCTGCGTCTTTGAAGTGCTCATAGAATCGCGAGGTATCCGCGGTGAACGGGCCGTGGAGGGTGTGGAGCATCGGCGCTTTCAGTTTGTGTGAAAACGCCACCCCCAGGAAGCCGCTGTGGTCATGGACAATATCGAACTCGTCGGCGATTTTGTACGCCTCGCTTACCTGCATCGCATCGTAAATCGTCATGCCGAGCTTCGAGGTCTGCCCCTCTTCGAAGAGGTACTCTAGGTGGGCTTTGGTGTCGGAATCACCGGTCGCCATAAGCGTCACGTCGTGACCGCGGTTTGTAAGCTCGTCGGCGAGCAGCCCTACGACCAGCTCGATGCCCCCGTAGCCAAGAGGTGGAACCCGAATCCATGGAGGTGAGATTTGCAGAATTTTCATCGTTGCGCTCCCTGTTTGTTTGTTTTTGGCCTTGCTGTGCCGGTCTATCCCGGCACGCATGGCGTCCTTCTATAAATCATGAGCCCGTGGCCCGCTAATCGGCTTCCCATTCGACGCCTTGCATCTCCTCGACCGCTCCGCGCGACATCAACTCCGAGACGCATTCGAGCGCGTTCTTGTCGAGGTATAAGACATTGCGGACGTTCTCTGTTATGGGCATGTCTATCTGGTATTCCTCGGCGAGCTTGGCCACCGCGGACGCTGTCCGTATGCCCTCGGCGACCATGTTCATCTCCGCGTATATCCGCGTAAGGTTCATGCCCTTGCCGAGCATCTCGCCGACCCGCCGGTTACGGCTGTGTTGGCTCATGCAGGTCACGACCAAGTCGCCGATGCCCGCGAGCCCCGCAAAGGTCCGCGCGTCGGCGCCCATCGCCGTACCGAGACGTATCATCTCGGCGAGGCCGCGCGTTAAAAGTGAGGCTTTGGTATTATCCCCAAAACCGAGCCCGTCCGAGATACCTGCGGCAATCGCAATGACGTTCTTGACCGCCCCGCCCATCTCGACCCCGGTCAAATCCGGGTTGGTGTATACGCGAAAGTACGGCGTCATAAATATATCCTGCAATTGAATAGCGATACTCTGGCTGGGGCTGGAGATTACTGTAGCCGACGGAATGTTTCGGCTCACCTCTTCGGCGTGGTTCGGCCCGGACAGGATAGCCACGCGATTTCTCATCTCGGGATGCAGTTCTTCGCGCATGACTTGAGACATTCGCTTCAGGCTGTGCTCTTCGATTCCCTTGGCCAGGCCGACAACGGCCGTCTCGCCCCGGATGCCGTCGCTCAATTGCGAAAGCGTCTCTCGCGTCACATGCGACGGGGTCGCCATCACGACGACGTCGGCTCCGTCAGCCGCCTCTTCTAAATCATTGGTAGCATTTACCGCCGCGTTTATCACCACATCGGTGAGATATTTAGGATGGTGCTTTGTGGTGTTTATCGCTTCGGCGACCGAAGCGTCCCGCGCCCAAAGCTTTACCTCATATCCCTTGTTGGCGAGCAAGTTCGCTATGGCTGTTCCCCAACTTCCGGCGCCGATTACCGCTATCTTTTTCAGTTTAACCTTCCTCTGCTTCCGCTTTTATCCCTATCTTCAGCTCTTTGCCGGCGAGAAGCCTGGCGATGTTCGAGCGGTGCCGGAAGATTATTACCAGCCCCGCCAAGAGCGAGAATACTATATACTCGGTCTTCGGGTACATCAAATAGACCAAGACCGGCAAGAGCATCGCCACTATTATCGAGCCGAGCGAGACATATCGCGTCACCGCTATGACCACCATCCAAATACCGACCAGAATCGGCGCGGCCAGCGGCCAGAGCGCCAATATGAGGCCACCCGCGGTCGCCATCCCTTTGCCTCCGCCGAACTTCAAAAATATCGAATAGCTGTGGCCGAGTATGGCAACCAGGCCGACCACGACACTAGCCAAAGGCACCGCATCCGGTGTACCCGCTAAGAAATATCTTACCGCAAAGACCGGTATCATCGCTTTGAGGACGTCTCCGATGAGCACTACCACTCCCGCGACCGGACCGAGTGTGCGATATGCGTTCGTCGCTCCGATATTGCCGCTTCCATGGTCTCTTATGTCTACACGAAAGAGGAGCTTGCTTACGACCAACCCGAACGGCACCGACCCTAGTAAGTATGCGAATACGACCAATGCTGCTGTCAGGTATGGCAATTAAGGCTCCTATGGCTGGTTCTTATGGATTGCGGTCTCTCAAGGATTGCGGCCGATAAGCGACGACGCCACCCTATGTATATTTACTTCTAAACTGGATGTTCAAAGGGGTGCCGATAAAGACGAACACGTCTCTAATCTGGTTCTCAATATACCGCTTATAGGAATCGCTAACAAGGTCTGGGTGGTTGACGAAGAAGACGAATACAGGGGGCTTTATTCGTATCTGCGCGGCATAAGCTATCTTGAGCGTCTTCCCGCCCTTCGACGGCTGAAAGCCCTCCGATTTAATCTTCATTACCAGCCCATTTAGCGCAGAGGTCGATACCCTCTTTACATATTCGCCCATTACTATATTGAGCTGCTCGAATATCTTATGAATTCCCATCCCGGTCTCGGCCGATACCTTAAGGCGAGGCGCATAGTCCAGAAACCGCATCTTGTTTTCGAGTACATCCTGAACCTTTGTCGCCCATTCCGGGTCATCCATCAAATCCCACTTATTGAGAATTAGGATGCTCGCGCAACCCCGGTCTTCAGCCAGGTTCGCTATCTTCTGGTCCTGGGTCGATGGGCCTTCGACGGCATCTATCACGATGACCGCGATGTCGGCCCTATCGAGCGCCCTCAGCGACCTTACAAAGCTGTAATATTCGACATCCTCCTTGGCGCTCGACTGCCGCCTCAACCCCGCCGTGTCGATAAACCGGTAGATGATGCCGTCTTTTTCTAGTACGGTATCGATGGTGTCGCGCGTCGTGCCCGGGATATCGCTTACTATCGCCCGTTCTTCGCCTAAAATCTTATTTATAATCGACGACTTGCCGACATTCGGCCTCCCTACTATCGCTACTTTTACCTCATTGATATCTTCTATCCGCGCGACCGAAGGGATTAGCGCCGCTATTACGTCTAGCAGGTCGCCGACGCCGCGGCCGTGGTTGCTCGAAACGGGATGAGGGTCGCCCAGGCCGAGGTTGTAGAAATCGTAAATCGCCGCCTCGTGCGCCATATCGTCTATCTTGTTTACCGCGAGCACGATTGGCTTCTTGGACGCCCGCAATACTTTGGCGACCATCTCGTCCTCGTGCGTTTGGCCGACGATACCATCTACGACGAGCACAATCACATCGGCTTCTTCTATGGCCAGCATCGCCTGGTCGGTGATGAGCCGACCCATCGCGATGTCTTCCCCGAAATCTATACCGCCGGTATCGATTATGGTGAAGGTCTTTCCGTTCCACTCGGCTTCGACGTAGTTGCGGTCGCGTGTGACACCGGCCGACTCGTGGACGATGGCGAGCTGCTGTGAGACTATTCTATTTACGAGCGTCGACTTACCGACGTTTGGCCGGCCGACAACGGCGACTAATGGATATGTCATCTTTCGTGTTCTACCTCCAAGTTCCGCAAAAACAAATCAAGCACTAAAACAATCGACTACTCTGCCAGGCTGCTGATAAAACCCGTGCCAGAACTCTCGATGACCTTGACGCTCAGGCCGAGTTTTTCGGCGACCGTCTCCGGCGTCGAATCATCGAGCATGAGGCCGTCCGCATTGAGCAGCACGTCCGGCAGGTACAAAAGGTCGGGTCGCTCGTGTTCTTTGAGCCGTGCGCCGACCGCCGCGACTATATCGCTCCCGGCTAAAAGACCGGTCACGTTGACATATCCCCCAAAGAAGAGATTGTCCACCGCTATGACTTCTATATTAAGCTTATGAGTTCGCTCTAACTCCTCAATAACCCTTCTCAGGACCGGCGCAAAGAGTGTCCCCGTCACGACGGCAAGCTTTTGTTCGGGTTGCGTTTGCTTAAGCCCTTCCATCGCGGTGCGCGCCTCGTCGATAAACAAACGCGACAAACCTATGCCGTTCTCGATTTGCGGTAAATCATCGTAATGCTCGAGCGGCGGCAGGTCATCGCCGGCCGATATATAGAACTCATCCGCAAGATAGACCCAGGCACGGCCCTTTTCAGGCTCGAATTTGCGCTGCCACGCCGACACCTCTTCGATGAGCGCGATAGCGTCTTGCCTCGAAAACGCGCTCAACTCGTAGAGGCCTTCCCGGTGCCCCGTAAGCCCGACCGGCACAATCCCGACCGACTCGATGTTATTATACCCATAAGCCAGGTCGTCGACAGTCTTGGCCAACACTTCGCCGTCGTTCAAGCCGGGGCAGAGGACGATTTGGATGTGGACCTCGATTCCCGCTTCGGTCATGCGCTTCAGGTGCCCGAGCGAGTCATCGCCCTTCTTGCGCCCGAGCATATGCGTCCTGAGCGCGGGGTCGGTCGCATGAAGCGAGATATAGAGCGGGCTGATGCGGTCTCCTATGATTCGCTCGACATCCTCGCTTCCCATATTGGTAAGCGTCACAAAGTTACCGTAGAGAAAGGAGAGCCGGTAATCATCGTCTTTTACGTAGACATCGCGGCGCATACCCGGCGGCAGCTGGTCTATAAAACAGAAGACACACTTGTTCGCGCAGGTCTTTATGCCGTCGAAAAGCGAGGTATCGAAGACTATTCCGAGGCTCTCATACGAGGGATTCTCGATTACTATCTTTAAGATACAGCAGCTCCGCAATACCATGAGCGTTACCTCGCTCTCGGACGCCGCCATCTCAAAGTCGAGAATATCGCGGAGCGGCTTTCCGTTCATGGAGAGTATCGCGTCGCCGGCTCGCAAATCGTGCTTTTCGGCAAGGCTCCCCTTTTTTATCTTATAAATCTCGGGAGGGGCCATATCAACCCGATTCCAGGTAGTCGATGACTTCTTTTAAAATCCAATCGGGAGTCGACGCGCCCGCGGTGATGCCGACGTTGCCAACACCCTCCAGCCACGCGACCTCTATCTCATCGGCGGTCTCGATATGGTGCGTCCGCCGGTTCTTTTCCTTACAGATGATATTGAGCCTCGTTGTGTTGGCGCTGTTTTTGCCGCCCACCACCAGCATCATATCGACACTCCCGGCAAGCTCGGCCGCCGCGCTCTGGCGCTGGCTCGTCGCGCTGCATATCGTATTATAGACTATCAGCTCTTTTGTCTTGTTCAGCAGGCCGTCGACGACGCTTCGCAGGTTCTCTATCGATTGCGTCGTCTGGACCACCACCCCGACCGTTTCCATGTCGCCGAGACCATCGAGTTCCTGGGCGTTTTCGACGACGACCGCCCGGTTAGCCGCGCACGCCAGCAGGCCCGCGACCTCGGGATGATTTCGCTCACCCACTATTATCACATCGTGCCCGTCGGATATGAGTTTCGCCGCTTTGTCCTGCGCCTTCGCCACAAACGGGCAGGTCGCATCGACGACTTCGAGCCCTTTGTCCGTGGCGATATCCATGATTTTCGGGTCGACGCCGTGCGTCCGAATGATTATCGTGCCTTCGGTGACTTCGTCGACCGAACCGACCGCATTGACGCCTTGCCGTTCGAGCGCTTCGACTACTTGGGGGTTGTGTATAATAGGCCCGAGCGTATGTATCGGTTTAGACGAGCGCTCAGTAGCCTCGCGCGCCATCTTCAGCGCCCGCTGCACCCCGTAACAATATCCCGCGTGTTTTGCCATCGTAATCTTCAAAGTTTAATCACCAGCGACTAGTTTACCAATTTCTGCCATCATTTTACCAGTCAATTCCGCTTCTTTCGCTTTTCGCTCCGTCGCGACCAGGCTCTCGACCCGAATCGGCTCACCGACGCGCGCCTTAAGTTTGCGCAGGCGCGGAAACTTCGCGCCCTCGGGTAGCACGTCGCCTGTCCCGATAATACCTACCGGCACTATCGGCGCGCCTGTCTTTACAGCCAGCATCGCCACGCCCGGCAACGGCTCGCCTAGCATGCCGCCCTTTATCCTTGTCCCCTCGGGATACATCACTACCGGTTTGCCTTCCGCCAGCAGCCTTATTGTGGTGACTATCGCCGCCCGGTCTATTATGTCCCGATTTACCGGAAACGAGTTCATCATCCTCAAAAAAGTTCCGAAGACGGGGAATCTGAAGAGGCTTGCTTTGGCCATGAAATTTACCTCGCGCGGGGCTGCCGCGAGCGCGCTCATCGCGGGGTCGAGGTAACTCGCATGATTGGAGGCCAGAATGAAAGATCCCTCTTTTGGGATATTGTTGCCGCCCTCTATCTTATAGCGGAAGAGCACCTTGAATAATGGTACGAGGATGAGATAAGCGATACGATAGTACATCGCTCAATCAACTCTTTTTGGCGAGGCCGATTATTTCCTGTACTACCTGGCCTATCGTCTTCTCTGTGGTGTCGACGACGCGC
>JAUXNY010000114.1 GCA_030682615.1 Candidatus Aquicultor sp.
CCGCCAAAACGCACGCTCCTCTAATCCAAGCTCCCTCGTCTTACTTACATATGAACGAGTGTTCATATGTGCATGTTACAACGGCGAGGGGGCACAAGTCAAGATTAGAATTTGCCCTCAAGGTCGAGTGTGACATACTTAAAGCCCAACGACTGCAAGCGCGCGACGAGTTCATCCCGGACAACAGGTTCGGCGACGCGCGCGAGATCCTCGGGGTAGACGATGACGCGCGCGATATTCTCGTGGTGGTGATGGATGAAGGTGTCGGAAACGCCCTGCCGCAACAGCCATAGCTCGACTTCGTAAAGCCGCTCCATCTTATCCACATCGATAGGGATGCCGGTTGAGAAGCGGGAGGCGAGACAGAGATAGAGCGGCTTCTTCGTCTCCAGGCCGAATGAGTCACTCAATTCGATTATCTCTTGTTTAGTAAGCCGCGCTTCGAAAAGCGGGGAGACGATTCCCAGTTCATCTAGGATTCGCAGCCATGGCCGGTCATCCATTTTGTCGTCGAGGTTGGTCCCGTCGACGACCGCGTTAAAGCCTCGCTCTGCCGCGACCGCTCCGAACATCGAGTAGAAATTTCGCTTGCAGATATAGCATCGCTCCGTCGTGTTCTCGGCGAATTTCGGCAGCCGTGTCTCGCCGCTTTCGACGAAGATATGCCTGGCGCCAAGCCCCTTAGCGATGACGGCGGCCGCTTCCAGCTCGTCGCGGGGGAAGATAGGGGAGTTCGCGGTGACCGCGAGGACCTTTTCGCGCGGCAAGACCTCGAGCGCGGCTTTAAGAACCAGCGTGCTGTCTATTCCGCTCGAAAAAGCTACGACTACGCTTTCAAGCCGCAGTATGGTCGCTTTGAGATGTTCATACTTGGCCAATATCGTGCCATCCAACATAGTTCGCTCCCGGTCGATAGTTGTGCTGATTCCGAGCCGCCGTTACCGATAAGGCACACTTATCGCTAAGATATCCTTGCATTATCATCCAACTCACTATATTATATTAGTTAACAAAAGTCTAGAAGGTTGATGAACGTATGATAATACCTACAATCGCACGCCCCATAAGGCTATCGCACTTTAACGAAGCCGGATTCGAGCAGAGCTCGGAGTTCCGGCGGTTCGGTGCTTACGACGTTATTCTGGACGATGAGAGCATGGCGGATTTCGACCGGTATCTCTCCGGGCTCAAGTCGGCGCTGGCCGATTCGGGGAACGAGGGCCATGCCGGCCTGGAGCGATTCCACCTTTATTCACAGCTCGACATCGGGCACTTCGATAACACTAAGGCACAAGCCGCTGTCGCCGCATATAAAGACCTAATCACAGCCATCTCAAGGCGAGGCGGGGCATATCTGACGATTCATATAGGCCTCAACTACAGTGACGACGATCTGAGCTTCGAGGACGCGAAAGAGAATCTGGCGGGCCTGGTGAGATTTGCGCAAAGCAAAAACGTAAACCTCTGCGTTGAAAATCTTAGGCGCGGTTTTACCGGCAACCCCTATATGTTTGCGGAGTTAATAGAGTATTCGGGCGCACATGTTACCTTCGATATCGGCCATGCGACATCGAGCTTGGCCGCCGCGAACGGTTTCGGGCCAATCGAATTTCTCGAACTCATAGCGCACCGGGTCGTCAATACACATGTCTACGAATACGAGCTTGACGGGGTAGGGCACGTCGCCCCGCGGGATTTGTCGGTCATCGGTCCGGTTCTAGCAGAACTTCAGAGCGCCGGTTGCAGCTGGTGGGTCATAGAGCTTGAAGAGGACGACCTCTGCAATACCCGCGAACTCGTCTTCGAGCTTCTCCAAGATTCGGTTACCGGGAGAATGGACCGGTCGGGCGCATCTAGTGAGCCTAGATTGGTCTTTGAACAACCACTATCGCGTCTCGCGTTCGGCCATTAGCAAAATCCTGCCCGACACTATAGCGGCTACCGCAATAAGAAAACACCCGCACTTACCAGCACAACGCCGGCCACTTTAGCTGTCGTTATGGATTCACCCAGAAGCGTTATCCCGATGATGAAGGTGAGGACGGGGTAGCTGGCGACTATCGGCACCACCCGCGATGCCTCGCCGTATTTTAAGGCGCTAAAGTAGGTCAGCTGGCCGAGAAGGCCGGCGAAGAGCCCGCCTAAAAGGATAAAAGTGAGACTGCGCGGGTCCTTGGTAGCTTCTTGCAGCCCCCCTGACGAGAAGAAGAAGACCGACAGGATAATCGCGACAAAGAAGCTGCGAATAGAGACTGCTGTAAGCGGGCTTAGTTTAGAAACACCGATCTTCTCCAGAGCCGGCGAGATTCCCCAGAAGAACATCGTCAAAATCGCGTAAAAGTAGAAACGCATTAAAAGCCCTTTCTCTTGTTGCAAGCGCCCTATCTTGTCTTGATGTTACTCTAAAGCGGCGTTTCTGGCTATGCTTGTCGCTGTCTATGATAGCTGCCATGCTAGTCGCCTGCTCGTACTAAAGATAGTCGATTGTTAATTGTTCGCTTTCCGAAGGTCCCCGTCGAGGAGCCTAATATAAGAAGTGCACAGGGCGTCGGCTATTACGTCTATCTCGTCCTCCGTCGTGTATTTGCCGAGACTTAACCTGATGGCGCCCAACGCGTACTCTTGAGCGACTCCCATCGCGCTCAGAACCGGAGATATCTCAGTTGCGTCGGCGTGGCAAGCCGAGCCCGGAGACGCCGCCACTTCGGGGGTGTTCTTCAAGAGCACTGCGCCTGTAACGCCCGGAAATCCGATGTTTAGCGTGTTGGGAAGGTGATCGGCGGGATGACCGTTGAGCCTCAACCCCGGCGCGCCCATCAGAAGAAGCTGAAAGAGTCGTTCTCTAAACTTTGTCAGGCGCAATGACAGGAGGTCCAGGCCGTCTTCGGCCATCTCACAAGCTTTTCCGAGCGCTACGATAGAGGCCACCGCTTCAGTACCCGCGCGCAGACCGAACTCGTGGGCCGCACCGTGTATCAGCGGCTCAAGACGAGTGCCGGCTCTAACATACAACGCGCCTACTCCCTTGGGCGCATAGAGTTTATGCCCCGCGATTGTGAGGAGGTCGACGCCGAGCTCACCCACGTCCACCGGGATTTTGCCGAGACTCTGCGCGGCGTCGGTATGAAAATATATCCCGAGTTCTTTAGCGAGACGGCCGACTTCCGAAATCGGCTCGATCGTGCCGACTTCGTTGTTAGCATGCATTATGGTAATCAGGACGGTCTCGTCCTGTATGGCGTTGCTTAAATCTTCTACAGAGACGAGCCCGTACTCGTCGACCGGCAGGTATGTCACGTCAAATCCCCGGTCTTCGAGATAGCGGCAAGGGTTCAAGACCGACGGATGCTCTATAGTGCTGGTTATTATGTGGCGGCCGCGCTCTTTGTTCTTGAAGGCGACGCCCTTGATGGCTAGGTTGTTCGACTCACTCCCGCCGCTTGTAAAGATGATTTCATTCGGGCCGCAACCGATAGCCGCAGCCACGCGCCTCCTGGCCTCGTCTACGGCTTGGCGGGCTTGTTTGCCGAGCAAGTGGCTGCTCGACGCGTTTCCAAACCTCTTTCGCAAAAACGGCAACATCTCTTCCAGGACCTCTTCGTCCACGGGTGTGGTCGCGTTGTAATCAGCGTATATCGGGGTAGAACCAATCATGGGAGCACCTCCATATATTTAGTGGCGTCAAGCATCAAGACGCGTTTGGCTTCGCCGAGAAAATCGAATCATCTTGCGTGTCGAGTGCCGCTTCGAGCAAAGCTTCTGAGAATGTCGGATGCGCATGGACCATTTGGCTCAATGTCGAGGCCGACAGGTCCTGAAAGAGAGCCAATGCCGCTTCATGGATTAGGTCGGTCGCGCGCTCGCCGATTATGTGAACCCCGACGATGGCACCGGAGATGGCATCGCAGACTATCTTAGCCATACCCGATATCTCACCGGCCGCGTGCGATATGCCAAGGCTTCGCATGAGCACTCGTCCGATGTGTACCTCCATTCCTTTGGCGCGGGCTTCGGCTTCGGTCAAGCCGATGCTGCCTATCTCCGGATGTGTGTAGATCGCACTCGGGATAACGCTGTAGTCCATTATCAGGTGCCTGCCAAGCGCGTTTTCGACCGCCACCCGGCATTCAGCGGATGCGACATGCGCGAGCATCGGCTCACCGGCGACATCGCCGACGGCGTAGATTCCTTGCGCCGTAGTCATCATCTCGTTGTTTACCTCGATGGTGCCGTTTTTTCGCACGTTTACACCAGCGTTTTCAAGACCGAGGCCCGCGGTATGCGCCTTTCGTCCCACGGCGACGAGCGCTACATCCGCCGAGACGACCGTTCCGTCTTCCAGCGTCACTGAGACTATTTCGTCGATGTGAGCGGAGGTAATCTTGCGTCCCACAAGCACTTTGACACCGTCTTTCTTGAGTTCGCGTGCCAGAATCTCCGATATCTCTTCATCGGCGTTATTCAAGATGCGCGGCAGCGCCTCGATGACCGTAACTTTCGTCCCGAAGGTCGCAAAGAGCGAAGCGTATTCGCACCCGATATAGCCGCCGCCCACGATTACCATGGACGCGGGAATGCTTTCTAACGCGAGGATATCCTCACCTGAGAAGATCTTTGCTCCGTCGAAGGGCATAAACGGCAGGGAGGCCGATACGGAGCCGGTTGCGATTATTGTATTTTTGGTGAAAATGATGCGTTCGCCCTGAGCGCTGTTGATTGCCAGGTTGTGCGCATCGACAAAGCTCGCGGCGCCTTCGATGATATCGACACCGCTATCCCGGACGAGTCTTTCGAGCCCTTTTCGCTCGATATCGACTATCCGTTCCTTGCGTTTTTGCAAATCCGGCATGTCTACGCGGATGTTCCCGTCGATTTTGAACCCGAATTCCTGCGCGCGTCTGGCGTTTCGGATGGCCTTTGCCGATGCGACAAAAGATTTTGTCGGTATGCAGCCCGTGTTCAAGCAAACGCCGCCAAAATTAGACTTCTCAATGATGCAGGTAGGGGTGCCGCTGCGGGCCGCTTTTATCGCACCTACATAACCCGCGGGCCCGCTGCCTATAATCGCTATCATATATTTGTCCATTACAGACCTCCATTCACAAGACGGATCCTAGCATGTGGGGACGGAGCGAGAGATTATAATAATCTTACCCTTGAAGCGGAATAAGTACTCTTCCAGAAGGAACAAGGCGAATAATTGCGAATAGAATAGGGAAGCGGCTATACTAAAACAAGATTGGAAGCACGGAGGGTCGTCAATAGGTGGACATAGTTAGGCAACTGCGACTTGCGCTAGGTCTCTTTTCAATGGTTGTGACCATCGGCGTAATAGGCTACATGGGGATTGAGGGCTGGTCGTTTAGAGACGCCCTGTTTATGACTATTATATCGATGACCACCGTCGGCTATGGCATAGTAAACCCGTTGACCGTCGAGGGTATCTACTTTACGATGTTTGTCGTATTGGCAGGTGCCGGAACAGCGTTTTACTTACTGGTGTCGGTAGCGGAGTTTATGGTCGAAGGTCATTTATCGGGATATATAACGGAGAGAAGAGTGGAGAAGACGATTAGTAAGCTGGAAAAGCACTACATTATCTGTGGATTTGGCAGGGTCGGCGAGAACGTGGCCGAAGAGTTCAACACGTCGAGAGTGCCGTTTGTAGTCATCGAGAACAAACCGGAACGAGTGGCGGAATGCCGGGAGTTTGGTTATCTATGCATCGAAGGGGATGCCTCCAGCGACGAGGTGCTCCTGGCCGCAGGCGTCGAGCGGGCGCAAGGATTGGTGGCAGCCGTCGACAGCGACGCGGACAATGTCTTTGTCACGTTGACTGCTCGCGTCTTGAATCAAAACATAAAGATCGTGGCGAGGAGCAGCGTAGGGGAATCGATAGAGAAGCTGCAGCGTGCGGGCGCGAATAAGGTTGTCTCGCCGAGCATAATAGGTGGAAAGCGAATGGCGGCGATGTTGCTTCGCCCGGTCGTCACCGACTATCTTGATGTCGTTACCTACGGTGACGGCCTGGAGTTCCGGCTAGAGGAGCTAAAAGTCGGCGAAGGCTCATCGATTAAAGGGAAGACCATCGGTGAGGCGGACTTGAGGCGTCGCACGGGTGCGGTTGTGCTGGCGATAAAGGATAAAAGCGGGAAGTTTAACACGTCGCCGGATGTTGACACCACGATTGCGCTCGACGATGAACTCATTATTATCGGCACGCAAGACCAGATAGAAGAAGTAATCAAATGCATCTAGCGTCTTGCGCAAGGAGGAGCACGCTCATTCGATGGCGACCGGATGTCTATAGGTGAACGCCTCAATGTCGAATCGGACGCCGTGAAAGGGTGCGAGCTGCATTTGGTGGGCGATTGTGATAGATTAGCATTAAGAACGTTATTCTAGGGGGTAGACGTGGACCTAAAAGCTTATGTGAGAGATATTCCGGATTGGCCCAAGGAAGGGGTTATGTTTCGCGATATAACGCCGCTCTTGGCCGACGCGAAGAGTTTTAAGTACGCCATCGATGCGATTGCCGACCACTATAAGGGGCAACAGATAGACGCTATTCTGGGCGCCGAGGCTAGAGGATTTATTTTAGCGAGTGCGCTCGCTTATGCGCTCGATTGCGGATTCATACCGGCGCGCAAGCCCGGGAAACTACCCTATAACACATGTAAGGCGGAGTACGAGCTGGAGTATGGCTTCGATACGCTGGAGATGCACGAAGACGCGATAAAGAAGGGCCAGAACATCCTGGTAGTCGATGATGTCATCGCGACAGGAGGAACGGCGGCCGCAAAGATAGAGCTTGTTGAATTATTAGGCGGGAATGTCGTAGGTATCGCATTCCTTATCGAGCTGCTCTTCTTGAACGGGCGCTCAAAACTCAACGGTCATGAGATATTTTCGCTGATAACCTATTAAGCAGCGGTAAGGCAAGCGGCAATAAAGATTAGTGCACACAAGTAAGACCCCGGCATAAATGGGGTCTTTTTGTAAGGTAAGTAAATCATGATTGGTTAGGGTTAGAGATGAAAGTTCTTCTATCTGGAAATGAAGCGATAGCTTATGGGGCGTATGCCGCGGGGGTTAAAATAGCCTCTGGCTACCCCGGAACTCCCAGCACGGAGATTCTAGAGACGCTGGCAAAGTATGATGAGATTGACTCATCCTGGGCACCGAACGAAAAGGTAGCCCTGGAAGTCGGTATCGGTGCCTCCCTGGGCGGGGCGAGAACCATTGTTACCATGAAGCATGTGGGACTTAATGTGGCGGCAGACCCGCTATTCACACTGGCCTATACCGGAGTCAACGGTGGGCTGGTCATTGTCAACGCCGATGACCCGAGCATGCACAGCTCCCAAAACGAGCAGGATAACAGGCATTACGCGAAATCGGCGAAAGTACCTATGCTGGAGCCGAGCGACAGCCAAGAGGCCGCATGGCTCGTCGACGAAGGCCTAAAGATAAGCGAGCGCTTCGATATTCCGGTAATACTAAGGACAACCACAAGAATAAATCATTCCAAATCACTGGTAGACGTCGATATTGAGCGCGCGGAAAGCAGTCGCGAATACGAAAAAGACGTCCAGAAATACGTCATGATACCGGCGCATGCGCGTCAACGCCGCAGCAACCTCGAACAGAGATTAGAAGCGCTGGCCGAGTTCTCCGAAGAGTTTCCGGGCAACAGGGTTGAATGGGGGAGCCGCAGCATAGGGTTTATAGCCGACGGCGTCTCATATCAGTATGTCAAAGAAGTCTTTCCCGAAGCCTCGGTTTTAAAGATAACGATGGTGCATCCGCTGCCAAAGCGTATGATATCCGATTTTGTCGAGCAGATTGAAAAGGTGATAGTCGTCGAAGAGCTTGACCCGTTCATCGAGGATCAGCTCAAAGCCTGGGGCCTGCCTGTAGTCGGCAAACGCCTTATCCAGGGGATAGGCGAGCTCAACCCCGAGACGATACGCGCGGGCGTTATGGGCGATGCCGACGCGTCGGCGAGTCTCGCGGCCGCGGATGATATACCGGGAAGACCGCCGATGATGTGCGCGGGATGCCCGCACAGGGGCGTGTTCTATATATTGAAGAAGATGAAACTGATGGTCGCGGGGGATATCGGTTGCTACACGCTGGGCGTGACGCCTCCGCTCGAAGCCATGGACACCTGTTTTTGCATGGGCGCGAGCATCGGAAATGCGATGGGCTTCCAGAAAGCTACCGGCCGCAAGGATGTGGTGGCGGTCATCGGAGATTCGACTTTCATGCACTCCGGAATCACGCCGCTCATCGATGTCGTCTATAACAAGGGTATAGCGACGGTAATCATATTAGACAACCGCACCACCGCTATGACCGGTAGGCAGGACCATCCGGGAACCGGCAAGACGCTCAAGGGAGATGCGGGTGTCGAGGTCGATATCGAGAAGTTGGTGCGAGCACTGGGTGTAGCCTCGGTGCAGGTCGTAGACCCATACGACCTCAAAGCGTCGCGCGCGGCAATCACCGAAGAGATAGCTAAGGACGAACCGTCCGTAATAATATTCAGGAGGGCATGTGTGCTCGCTGAGAAGGTCACAGGCGAGCCGCTCATGGTCATAGACGAGTGCGATAGTTGCAAGGCATGCATGCAGCTTGGTTGCCCCGCGCTGTCATGGGAAGCCGATAGGGCAAGAATAGAACCCTCCCAATGTATCGGCTGCGATGTGTGCGGGCAGGTATGCAAAGCCGGCGCGATCGTCAAACATGAGCAGGCCGATCAAGGCGCTGGAATTTAAGAGAGGTTCAGATGAGCAACGAAGTCAGGAACGTATTGATAGTCGGTGTCGGGGGCCAAGGGATTATTCTGGCCGCGGACGTTTTGTCAAATGTTTTAGTCAGCGCTGAGTATGATGTGAAGATGGCCGAGATACACGGCATGAGCCAGCGCGGCGGAAGTGTCAACACGATGGTCCGGTTTGGAAACAAGGTATATTCGCCGGTGGTTGAAAAAGGCCAGGCAGACTATATGCTCGCATTCGAGAAGCTCGAGGCCTTGCGTTGGAGCGACTATTTAAAACCGGGCGCGACCATCATCATGAACGATGAGACCCTCAGCCCGCTTCCGGTCTTACTCGGCAAGGCTGAATATCCTGGAGACATAGAAGAGCAGATTATCGCTAAGGGGATAAACCTTATTACGGTCAATGCGACCGCCATGGCCGAAGAGAGCGGGAGCCCGCGTGCCGCAAACATCGTGTTGCTAGGCTGTCTGGCCTCGCTCATGCCGCTTGGAAAAGACGTTTGGCACGCGGCTATCGAAAGACGTGTCCCGCCGCGGACCGTTGAGATAAACAAGAGTGCGTTTGAAATCGGTTTCGCGTATATTTCCGAGCGAGCCACGGCCGATGAAGCCCTGATTTAGCGCGGGCCGGTCGTTCAGGTCTATAATTAATTATTTAATAGCAGGAGATAGTAACAACATGTAGCTGCGAACCAGCAGTTATTACCATATGAAGGGAGGCGAGCGGTCGGTCAAGCGGTCACTATATAACGTAATTGGTTAGGACTATTTCAAGGGGGGAACTGTATGAAGAAATGGATAGCGTTGATGCTCGTGCTATCTCTGGCAATATTTGCGATAGGATGCCAGAAGGCTACTAAGCAGCAAACCACAGATACAACCGGGGACACGAAAGAACCGTATAAGATTGGCGCAGTAGTCTCCGCGACGGGTCCGGCCGGGCCTCTCGGCGAGCCTGAGAAAAAGACTCTGGAAATGATCGTCGAGCAGATAAATAAAGACGGAGGCGTCGACGGTCATCAGATAGAGCTCTTCATAGAGGATGACGAGAGCAACCCGACGAACGCTACCACAGCCGTGAGTAAGCTCATCGACGAGAAAGGCGTTATCGCTATCATCGGGGGAACGACGACCCCGTCCACGCTAGCCATGAAGCCGGAGACCGCGAAGGTCAAGGTCCCGCACATTGCAATGGCGGCGGGAATCAAGGTCACAGAAGCTCCGAACGAATGGATATTCAGAACCGCTCAGAGTGACGCAATCGCCGTTCAGAAAGTCATCGATTATCTCAGCAAGACGCTGAAGGTCAAAAAGTTCGCGATTCTCCACGACTCGAACGCGTTCGGCCAAAGCGGCGCGACCGAGCTTCAGGGACGCGCACCCGGCGCGGGCATGGAGGTTGTGGGCGTCGAGTCTTACAAGACCGAAGATACGGATCTGACCGCGCAGCTGACAAAAATCAAAGGCAGCGGTGCCGAAGTTGTAGTAGTATGGGGCACCAACCCTAGCCCGGCAATCGCCGCTAAGAATATGAAGCAGCTCAACATGACTATCCCGTTTGTGGGTAGCCACGGTATCGCTAACAAGAGCTTTATAACGCTTGCCGGTACTGCCGCTGACGGCGTCGTCTTCCCGGCGGCGAAAATCCTCGTTCCGGCATCAGCCGCAGGTGAGCAGAAGGATGCTATCGACAAGTTTATCGCGGATTACACGGCTAAATATGCGGAAGGCCCGAATTCCTTCGCCGGCCATGCATATGATGCCATCCATATACTCGTGCAAGCACTTGAAAAAGCGGGTTCCGACAACGAAGCGCTTAGGGATGCCATACAAGAAACCCAAGGCTTCAACGGAATCAGCGGTATCTTTAACTACGGCGCTGACGACCATGACGGCTTGAAAACATCGGATATGATAATGGTCGAGATAAAAGACGGAAAGTGGACCGAGAAGAAATAGCTCAAATATTTAGCGCTAAGGCGCGCTGAATAATATAAGCAGAGTAACGCATAAAAAGAGTCGGGCTCATCGCCCGGCTCTTTTTAATTGACGACCGGCAAGCAGCCGGACCGTTGATTTAAAACCATGCTCTAGGTGCTAAATTGGCTATCCGGGTGCGAAATTAGCTGGCATATCCTCGAAAAACCATGGTATTCTAAGGGTATTCAAGGCAGGTCAGCATAGCGCCAGGTTCCATGGCGAGCTTGCAGTCCGTAATATATTTCGAGGTGTAATCACAGTCTAGATGCAGTTTGATCAACTTCTCCAATTTATTATCAGCGGAATAACGAGCGGGAGCATCTACGCGTTAATAGCACTAGGCTTCACGCTCATATACAATTCGACCCAGGTAATCAATCTCGCGCAAGGCGAATTTGTGGTGTACGGGGGTCTTATCGCCGTCTCGCTTTACGCGGGTGCGGGCTTACCGCTCTTCGCGGCGGTGCTGCTCTCGATAATTATTGTCACCCTCATCGGCGTGGTCTTTGAGCGCCTCGCGATACGGCCGCTTATTAACCACTCCATAATGACGCTGATTATCGTTACTGTAGGCGCCTCGATACTCTTCAAAAACATCGCGATGATAATATGGGGCCGTGACCCCTTGACGATACCCGCATTCAGCGGCGACGACCCGATAATGTTCTTCGGCGCCTCGATAATCCCGCAGAGCATATGGGTCTTCGGAATCACAATGGTGACCGTAGTATTACTGCAGTTATTCTATAAGAAAACGATTACCGGCAAGGCAATGAAAGCGTGCTCGATAAATCAGACCGCTGCGAAGCTGATGGGGATCAACTCGTCCAGCATCGTTCTTCTGTCATTTGCGTTGAGTGCCGCTTTCGGCGCCATCGCGGGAGTTCTGATCGCGCCTATTTCTATGGTCAGCTACTCTATGGGCGGATTTCTAGGGTTGAAGGGTTTTGCGGGAGCCGTTCTCGGCGGGCTTGGCAACCCGATTGGCGCGGTCGTCGGCGGCATTCTGCTCGGGATACTCGAGTCGCTGAGCATCGGCTTTATCGCTTCCGGCTATAAAGATGCGGTGGCGTTTCTGATATTGCTTCTCGTGCTGTTCTTGAGGCCGAGCGGTATATTGGGAGCGCGCATAAAGGAGAAGGTATGACATCCGGACGGCGCGGTCGGCTGAATAAGCAGTGGTTATGGGTGGGTTTATACGCTCTTACCATGGCCATCATACCTAACGTTTTAGCCAACAACTATTATATGAAGATGCTCATCGTGCTGGCCATAAACACGATTATAGTCATCGGCCTGAATTTGCTGATGGGCTACGCGGGGCAGGTCTCCCTGGGCCACGCGGCGTTCTACGGTATCGGCGCTTATTCTTCGGCGATTATGACGACAAAATATGGGATGTCGGCTTGGCTCGGCATCGTAGCGGCGATACTGGTGGGCGGTTTGGTCGCGTATCTTATCGCCATACCGGCGCTCAGGCTTAAAGGCCATTATCTAGCCATGGCAACGCTCGGCTTTGCCGAGATAGTCCATATCTTATTTATCGAACTTCGCGAGATTACCGGCGGGACCGATGGCCTATATGGCGTTCCGGCTCCTTCGATAGCCGGATTCGCGTTCGATACACCGCAGAGATTGTACGTATTGGTTTGGATGGTCCTTGTGATATGCCTGGTGATGGCACTCAATATCGCAAAATCCCGAGTAGGTCGCGCGCTGCGCGCAGTCCATGGCAGCGAAATAGCCGCCGCATCGATGGGAGTCGATACGGCTAAATATAAAATACAAGTCTTTGTCTTAAGCGGCATCTTAGCTTGTGTCGGCGGGAGTCTCTATGCGAGCATGGCGGGTTACGTAAGCTCGGAGTCGTTTACTCTGACCGTTTCGATAACTCTGGTCACAATGGCTGTATGCGGCGGTATGGGCAATGTCTGGGGAGCGGTCATCGGGGCTTCGACACTGACGATAATGCAGGAATACCTGAAATCGTATAACGATTACAACCTGGTGATATTCGGGGCGATTCTAATTCTGGCGATGGTTTTTATGCCGCAAGGCATATACGGCGCATTTTCAGATTTGGCGAAGAAACTCAAACACCGGCTGCAAGCGATACCGGAAACGGCAGGTGAACAGCATGCCGCTTCTTGAGGTCGAGAACCTTAGAAAACAGTTCGGCGGTCTTATGGCCGTCGACGACGTCAGCTTCCGCGTCCACAGAGACCAGATCAAAGCGCTGATTGGGCCGAACGGTGCCGGAAAGACCACGCTTTTCAACGCGCTGACAGGAGTCGATAAGCCGACGAGCGGAAAGGTGCTATTCGACGGTGCCGATATCACGGGGAAGCGGGCTCACGAAGTCGCCGAGATAGGAATCGCGCGAACCTTCCAGAATACGCAGATTTTTGCGAATATGAACGTCCTGGAGAACGTCATGGTCGGCAGGCACTGCCAAACAAAATCAGGCATTTTCAGCTGCATGCTCGGATTACCATCTGTGCGCAGGGAAGATTTGGAGAGCGAAGAGCGAGCCTATTCACTCTTGACGCTGGTCGGGCTGGAGAAAAAGGCGAAGTCGTCCTCGGACGACCTTCCGGTCGGTGAGCGGCATTTGCTTGAGATAGCAAGGGCACTCGCAACCGAGCCGAAGCTTATATTACTCGATGAGCCCGCGGCGGGCCTCAACAACGAGGAGACCTCGCGGCTTTCGGATACTATATACCGAATCCGGGGCAATGGCGTGACCGTTCTCCTTGTCGAGCACGACATGGGGTTGGTCATGGAGATTTCGGACGAGGTCGTCGTTTTGAACTTCGGAAAGAAGATTGCCGAGGGACCGCCGCTCCTTATCCAACAAGACGAGCAGGTCATACAAGCATATCTGGGCCAGGAGATAGAGCATGCTTGACATAAGAGGTCTGAGAGCCTCATATGGCCACATCGAAGTCTTAAAAGGGATAGATTTAAGGGTCGATGAGGGTGAGATAGTCACCATGATAGGGTCTAACGGCGCGGGAAAATCGAGCCTGCTCAAGACCATCTCAGGAGTCGTGCGGGCGAGTTCGGGTGAGATAACTTTTAAGGGCAAGAACATTGAGAGATGGTCGTGCGCGAAGATAGTTGCAACCGGCATGTCCCATGTGCCCGAAGGCAGACAGCTTTTCGGGCCGCTCACCGTATTTGAGAACCTCCAATTGGGCGCATATACACGATACCGGAGAGACAGCAAGAAAGAGATAGATGAGGATACCGAGTTCGTCTTCGAGATGTTCCCGGTCCTGAAGGAACGGTGGAAACAGACGGCGGGCACATTAAGCGGCGGCGAGCAGCAGATGCTTGCGATAGGCCGGGCGCTCATGTCTAAGCCGCAACTCCTGCTCCTAGATGAGCCCTCCATGGGGTTGGCGCCGATTATAATCCAAAACATCTTCGCCATTCTGAAGGACTTACGAAAAAAGGGCCTGACCCTTCTACTTGTCGAGCAAGACGCGATGGTGGCGTTGAGCATCGCCGACCGGGGCTATGTCCTGCAAAACGGCCAGGTAGTAATGGCTGATACCAGCCAAAACCTGCTCGACAACGAAGAAGTCAAGGCCATATATTTCGGCCATCGCAAGAAAGCGCACTAGCTGGGCGGTTTGTGGCGTACAAGCGTTTGCCCGCCCAATAGTGTGAAGAACCAATTAAAGTGTGTTTTCACAAAAGCACACTTTAATGTAAGAGAACAGCTATTTGCGCTGGTATAACGACTGCGCGGTGTCTGACACGCTGCCTTAGCTGCCGATTACCCGGCTTAAGCCGATGGACCATAGAGCATGAAACCTGAACCGACATTAAGGGGCGAGAGATGATCTGGAATCCTGAATACGAGGCGATCGAGCGCGAAAAACTTAGGGAACTACAGTTAAAGCGCCTGCAGGCGCTGGTCAAATGGGTCTACAGCGAGGTACCGTTTTACAAGGACAAGTTTGACGATACGGGTGTCAAGCCATCGGACATAAGAGACCTCGAGGATATAGAACGCCTGCCTTTTACAGTCAAAAACGACCTGCGCGACACCTATCCGTTCGGCATGTTCGCGGTGCCGATGGAAAAAGTCGTCCGCGTTCACTCATCTTCGGGCACGACCGGCAAACCAATCGTTGTTGGCTATACCAGGGCGGATATCAACACATGGTCGGAGCTTACGGCGCGTGTGGCGGTCGCAGGCGGAGCGGATGCCAAGGATATCGCGCAGATGGCATTCGGCTACGGCCTCTTCACCGGCGGCTTCGGCATGCATGCAGGCTTGGAGAGAATAGGGGCGTCGGTCGTTCCGGTCTCGACCGGCAACACCGAACGCCAGATAATGTTGATGAAAGATTTCGGAGCCACCATTCTCGTATCGACACCGTCTTATGCCCTCCATATCGCGGAGGTCGGCGAGAGCATGGGTGTCGATTTTGCGGCGATGCCGCTTCGGCTCGGCCTCTTCGGAGCCGAGCGGTGCAGCGATAAAATGCGTGAGCAGATAGAAGATAAAATGCGCATATCGGCGACGGATAATTACGGGTTGACCGAGGTGATGGGTCCCGGAGTCGCCGGCGAGTGCGAGGCGAAAAACGGCCTCCATATCAACGAGGACCATTTCTTGGTAGAGGTAATTGACCCCGAGACGGGCGAGCACGTCGCGCCGGGCGAAATCGGCGAAATCGTATTTACCACTCTCACCAAAGAAGCATTCCCGGTTATACGTTACCGCACGCGCGACCTTACGAGGGTGACCGAGGAGCCGTGCGCGTGTGGCAGGACGCTGGCGCGGATGGAGAAAGTTCGCGGTCGCACCGATGACATGCTGATAATTCGCGGGGTAAATGTATTCCCATCGCAGTTCGAAAGCGTTCTCTTTGAGATAGAGGGCATCGAGCCGCATTATCAGATAATCGTGGACCGGCGCGGCGCGATGGACGATGTCGAGCTTCTCGTAGAAGTCTCAAACCAACTGTTTCCAGGTGAGATGAAGGAATTGCTCGCGTTTGAGCGTGAGATAGAGCATAAATTAAATACGGTCCTCGGCATAAAGGTAGACGTCAAATTAGTCGAGCCGAAAACGTTGGAGCGAACGAGTGGAAAAGCTACGCGGGTCATAGACAAGCGCGATCTTTAATCGGTAGTTGTTAGCACGATGCTCGAGTTCGTAGCGCTTGACAATCGAGGCTTGCTCAAACAAAATGCGACTAAAGGCTTGGTAATTAATCCTTATTTAGCTTTAGTGACAGAATAGGATGCACGACAATGCATGAGCACGACGATTACCAAAGCACGGAACATGAATATCGCGTAAAGGACTGGAACAGCATAATAATACGGCACTCGACTGCCTGGTTTCTCCTGCTTATAGTGATGGTCGTTATCTGGAAGATGACACAGCCGGTAATGGTAGTCAGGCAGGCCGATGATGACGTCATGCGTGAAGCGACGGCAACGGGGACGCCGGCGGTATCGCAAGAACCCGGCGTTAGCACCACGAATGTCGCCGGCGTGACGACGACAACGACCGAACCGCCACCGACCGGAGAGCTCAAGGTTCTCTCGGGAGAAGACAGGGTGCAGGTGTTGGCGAAAGCGCTGTTGCTGAGGGCGGGACCGAGTACGCGTTCTGAGGTAATAGCACGCTTGAGCAAGGGGACGATAGTAGCGGTCGAGGAACGCGCCAACGGCTGGATGAAGGTGAGAACCGTCAACGACGATGTCGGGTATGTCAGCGCTCGCGCCGGTTTGACTAGGCCGGCACCGTAGGGGAACTGCCGGGAACCGCCTGCAAATGACAGTTGATAATAAATTTGGAGCAAACGATGTTCAAAGAACAGAAGCAGACAAAATCATTCGGAATGGCTAGAGATTATTATCGCGCGAGATTATTGAGGGTTTTTGAGGAGCGGCCGGACGACCTCGAGTGGCGAGAGGATATCCTCTATAGGGCGCCAAAAGCCTATCCCAGCAAAGCCAAGGTCACATACCGGCTCCAGGTGCTGACCACCGAGAACAAAGTCATCGAGCTGGCGATTTTAGAGAGCGGGCGCGAAGCCAAGAGGCGCTATAAGAAGATGGCGAGAGACCTCAAGGAAATGACGAAGATGAGGTTTGACGAGACCTACGATATAGAAGAGGTATACGTCATAGTGAAGCCGGAGTTAGTAGATGTGATGTATTTCTCAGGCGTAGAGAGCGTGGCCAGACGGAAGTGATGCGACATGTGTAGCAGTTGCCTGAAGAACTTTTCAAATCTTGGATGTGGGGCGCAAGCGTACATTTCGTAAGCTTGAAATAGCTTCGCTTTAGTGGTACGCTCTCGCAAAGCCGTGAAGCGATTGTAGCCGGGGTAGAACCATGAACAGAGGAATGGCCGCCTTAGGAATAACAGTGCTTACATTGATTGTATTTGGCGTGCTGTGGTATGTGGCCGGAGGGTTGCAGATGGCCGAGGTGGCGGTTATCGCTTTGGCCGTTTCTCTAAGCGTGGCATATCTCTTCTACGAGGCGCTTTCTTGCAGGAAAATACACCGGCACATCATGGGGCTTCGGATATTCAGACGGCTCGATCTCAAAGAGTTTTCAAGGATATTCGGAGCCGTGACGCTTCTGCCGCTATCATCGGTTATCATCTCAAAATACACTCTTGACTCAAGCATATCACCGATTCGTCTATACGTACTATTTGTCCTGTTGCTGCTGGTAGGCTGGGCGCTAGGCACGGTTGAGACCGCCAAGCTCATCGCCGACGATGACCCCGAGGACACTAAATCCTAATTCGTTCTCATAGTCGAACTCCTTTACAAACGCCGATTTACGCCCGCGAATCAGAACACTTGTTCGAGAAGGGGAAAAGAGGTGATAGAACACTTGTGTTGTGCCCCAGCAAATGAAAAGAAGTAATCGTCGACACACAACCGTCGGTCAGCAAGAGATCACATGCGAAGAAATTGTGTCGAGATAGATTTAGATGAAAGGGAGAGGCGAGGCGCGATAGTTTTGGCTCGAGATGTGTCTATTAGCGAAGAATATGGAGCATATCGAGCAGCAACGCGGATATTTGGGTCAGGACGCGGTGTATGCGGTGCTGAGCAGCAGAAACGCACATATAGTCCAAGAATATCGCTAGTTAACATAACATATATTATGGTAAGTCGCATATTGTGAATAATGATGCTAAAACTACAGTAAAAGACGGTTCTATCATCGCGAGAGCCCGCCGCGTATTCTCGGTCTGTTTTATCGGTGAGGGTTAACCATATGCATGCTTTGAGCGCCCCGCCAATCGTCTACGCTCCATCGAAGACAAACTCATCATATAGACACCCCGCTCTCTTTGGCCGCATGTCCATTTCACCCACTGAGGAACATCGCATTTTTGCAGACGGCTTTTCTTGGATTGCTGTGCGATTAAAGGCCAAATAGGCTAACGTTCGAAGATTCGGCATAGTAAAACATTAAGAAGTCGGGGGAAAGGCCTTAGAAGCGAAATGAGCGCGTATGCGCAGGTAGGCGTATGCGTAAATGTTCAACACGGCTATTTCTTCAAAAAGCCTTCGGACTTGAGATAATCTTTAGCCACTTTCGCGGCATCCTGGCCTTCCATCGCGATTTTTCCGTTGAGGGCTTGTAGTTTGACGAGGTTGAGGGATTCGAAAACCGGCTTCAACAAATCCGCTATTTCCGGGTATTTGACCATTACTTCATCTCGGACCAGCGGCGCCGGCTCATAGACCGGTTGGACGCCCTTGGTGTCCTCCAAGACCATCAGCTCTAGAGCTGCCAGCGCACCGTCCGTACCGTATGCCATCGCGAAGTTAACCCCATCGGTGCCCTCGGCGGCCGCCTTCTCGGTCTGCGCGGTATTTCCGCCAGCCAGTATTATCAGCTGGTCTTTGCCCAGCTTGAAGCTATACGCTCGTTCGAAAGCGGGTAGCGCATCGGGTCTGCTGACAAACTCCTCAGAACAAGCGAGCTTGACAAAGCCTTTCCGGTTGACGTATGCGGCAAAGTCCTCCATCGTCTTTATCTTCTCGGTCTCAGAGAGGTCTTTTCGGACCGCGATGGCCCAGGTATTATTGGCCGGCGCTGGGTCGAGCCAGACCAGCTTGTTCTGCTCTTTGTCGAGTTGCTTCACGGTTTCAAACGCTTTGTCTGCGTCTTTCCATGCTGCGGGGTCGGTGTCGTCGAAGAAAAAGCCTCCGTTGCCCGTGTATTCAGGGTAGATGTCTATTTCGCCGCTGATGATTGCTTTGCGGATGAGGTCGGTCGGGCCGAACTCTACCTTGTTGACGACCTCGAAGCCGTTAGCTTTGAGCATCTCGATTATCATGTTTCCCAGCAGAGCGCCCTCGGTGTCGATTTTAGACGCGACAATGACCGGGCCCTTCTTGTCGGCGGTTTGGTTTTGAGGTTGCCGGGATGCGCATCCGCTTAGCGCCGGCGCACCTACCGCAAGCGCAAGAACTATAAGTACTACGATGTTCGTGATAAGATGTTTTTTCAAGCCCGCTCTCCTCTCCTCTCCATGCCATTGCCAACCATAATAGCGCTTGCCGGGCAAAAAGACAAAACGTGCTTTTAATTTTGCCCATTAGCGAATTACAGGAAACATCAAATCCGGTCTTTCCAAATATGCGCACCCTAAAGATTCAATTTCTGAACCAACGCATCGAGGTCTACGGCCATCGCCGATAGTTCTTGCGCGGATGTGGTTATCTCTTCGACCGACGCTGACTGTTCTTGCGCGGAAGCCGCTACCTCCTGGGACGAAGCCGCTGCTTCTTCAGAGGTCGCTGCGATGGATGCGACCGCCTTGACCACAGACTCGATAGAGGAACTCGCTTCGTCTGTCGCTGAAGTGTTCTCTTCGGTGATTTTGGCGATATCTTCCATGATCTCTTCCATGCCGATCGCGGCTGAACTCATACTGTCGATAGCGCCGGCGACCTTCTCGATCTGCGAGAATACCGATTGAATCGCCGACATCATGCCTTCGATGGCCGTGCCGGCGTTTTGCGCGAGTTGCGCGCCGGTCTGCACCTCTTGGGTGCCCTTCTCCATGGCGGCAACCGCATCCATAGTCTCATTTTGAATGCCTTTTATCAAATCGGCTATCTCGCGTGTAGCCCGGCTCGAGCGCTCGGCCAGTTTTCGTACTTCATCCGCGACGACGGCAAAGCCTTTACCGTGCTCGCCCGCGCGTGCCGCCTCGATCGCCGCGTTGAGTGCGAGCAGGTTTGTCTGGTCGGCTATATCGTTGATGACCTCCACAATTTCACCGATTTGCTTAGATTTCGCACCGAGCGTCTGTACCTTTGAAGCGCTGTCCTGCGAAACCATCATAATCCTTTCCATACCCGATATGGTGGCCTCGACGGCTTCACGGCCATGGTCCGCTGTCGCGGACGATTCGCTGGCAACGCCGGCCACTGTCTGTACTGACTGAGAGACGTCTTTAATAGCCGCTGACAGGTTTTCTAGTTGCGATTCGGCTTGGGTTACAGAGTCATGTTGAAAGCGCGCGCCTTCGGAAACCCTGCTGATCGCCGCCGCAATTGAATCGGCTAAGGTTGCTGTTTCGGAGGCGGAGTTGGCTTGTTCGTTTGCCCCGCTCGCCATTTGCGATACCGCTGCGGCTATCTGGCTCGCTGCTTTCGAAATGCCGTCTGAGTTCTCAGTCAGCATGTGGGAGGAGCTAGACAAGCGTTCTGAAGACTCATAGACGCTATTAAAAGACTCCTTTAGGGTCTTTAAGATGTTGGAATTGATGACGTATACGGCTAAAGCGATGAGGACGAAGGTTATAAGCAGCATGGCTGCTGTGAAAATATAAGCGATATTTTGGGTGCGGGCTTGCTCCTTGCGGCTGGTGTCCATTGCTTTTTGCGCAGCCACGGTCAGCTCTTTCAAGGCGCTTGTCGTCTTTCCACCCGGTTTCACGAGGTTGTCCGATGCTTCGTGCAGGGATACGGCATCTTTACCATTATAGCCTTTTACGAAGTCGTCCGTCGCTTCGATGACGGCCGCGCGCCCCTTCTTGAGTCCCTCGACATATTTCTTGTCGATATTGAGCGTACCGGCTTCGACTACGGCCGATACCGCTTGCAGGTGCGTGCCGTTCTCCTTGACGATATCTTTCATCTCTTCGCCGTAAGCCGGGTCTTTTGTACCGAGGAGTTTCGCTCCGCTATACCGGTAGCTCTCGAGATTCTTGCCTATAGTAAGCAGATGCTCAATCGTTTGCCGGCCTACTTCGACCCGCTCGTTCGCGAGCCCTATCTTGTTCATGCTGTAAACAGAGAACATGCTGGCGATGATTATCGGTAAGACCGTCAGTACGGAAGCCGCCATAATCACGTGCCCGGCTTTAATCCGTTTCAAGGATTGAAAATTAATTCGCGGCAATGTTTTTAGTTTATCCATCGTGTCCCTTTCTCTTACCGGCAATTCTTGCCGAACAATCTATAAAAGCAGGAATATTACAGGGTTCATGCTTTGAAACATCGGCTAGAAGTCTCATAACTTTAGATATTTACTATGGTCACGCGGAATATATTTTCGCATTGAGCCGGGATGTGAATAAGTCTTGCTCTTTTTGGATATTAATAAGAAAGCAAGCTATCTCAGACCTGTGTTTAAGGAAGCGGCCGGTTATCTTTGATAGGAGATTCTCATGAAATCCATTGAAAAGACTGTCACAGTAGATGTGCCGCTCGATGTGACCTTTGCCACCTGGGCTAATTACAACAGCTTTCCCGCGTTTACGAAGAACCGGGTGAGCGTCGAGAAAATAGGCCGCACCAAAACGCGCTGGATAGTTGACCTATTAGGCTACAAGGCTGAATTCGAGGCGGAAGTCGACGATATCAAACCCAACAAGCTTCTGTCATGGCATGCGACGACCGGTGTTAAGCATTTTGGCTCGGTATATTTTGTTCCGGGAAATGGGAGTACAACGGTGACCATACGCCTTGCCTTTGATACGGAGAGTATTGAGACCCACCTTGGCATCGATATCGTGGCTAAATGGTGCGAGCTGGAAGCACTCTTTGACGATATACTTCAGGGGTTCAAGACCTATGTCGAGCAGATGTGGTGGCAGGTGCCGGAGGCTGTATAAACAATCATCAGGGTAACTTCCCCAGAAAAAAACCGCGGCGTTTAGACCGCGGTTTTAGCGTGAGCAGGTGGGCTGGTCCGTCAGTTACTGTAATGTGCGAAATCGAAGCTCATTTAGGGCCTCGTCGCACAGGCGGAGAAACTTAGTCATTAACCACGTAGAAGGCAGCCTATCAACAATTGGAAGAAAAACAGCGTGGTTTTCTTCTGCCTTGGACCTAAAATTCGGGTCGCTTAAGAATTTTTCGACAAGACGTTCCTTAGCATCGTCGACATCGACCAGCGAGATTATCGTGTCGACATCCCGCTGGTATGTCTCCAAATCCGACAGCGTACACGACATAGCCATACTACGTCCTCCTTATCGTCAGAGCCCCCTGCTTGTCACCCCATTGCGCTATACCCCCGTGCTTCCGAAGCCGTCCGCACCCCGTAGGGTTTCATCTAGCTCTTCGACGGGCGCGAACTCTACCCATTCGACTTTTTGTATTACCAACTGTGCTATTTTATCGCCCTTCGCGATACTGAAAGGCGTATCCTTGTCGGTGTTGATGAGGATGACCCCTATCTCTCCCCTGTAGCGGCTGTCTATAAGACCGGGCGTGTTTACTATGCTTATGCCGTTCTTGATAGCGAGGCCGCTTCGGGGTTGGACAAAACCGGCATAACCGTCGGGTATGGCTATAGCGATTCCCGATGGGATGAGCGCACGCTCGCCGGGAGGGATGGTTTGGTCGATGCGGCTTCTCAGGTCGCAGCCGGCGTCGCCTTCATGGGCATACTGTGGAACGGGCAATTCCTCGTCGAGCATTTTTATGTCGATTCGCAAGCTTGGGCCTCCTTGGGTGAAAGTTTCTCCGCGTATCTTGCTTTAGATTATCGTAGCAGAATCAGCGCGTAAGCGTAAGCGATAAGTCGGTTTTCCGGCGTTGCATACGCCTGCCCGTAAGGCGGCCATATAGGAATTCGACATGAATAAAAGAAAAGAGCAAGAAACCACTTGACAGTAAATGTGTAATGCTTATACTAACTATAAGGAGACATGATATTTAATAAAGTTTAGCATAGCCTCTATAGCTTATTATAGGCCGCAACAGCTTCGAGCACCTATTGGCAACACTTAACAACGATATATTGCTAAGTTAACAATATTCAATACCGCTGGGTTTATTCGCGCGAGTGAATACGGGTAGGTATCATCCGCTTTAAAATCAGGGTAAATGCCCAGCGGTATTGAATCTAATCAAGTCTAGCTAAGTCTAACGAGCCCTAACATTACTCGAATATGGCTTTCGCCACATGTACCACAAATCATTCGACCTCGTAGACTGTCTATCAATAACTTAAATAGATTATTCCCTGTTGAAAGGAGGTGAAATATTGATGAAAAAAGTTACTAAATCGATTTCAACAAAAAAGGAGGTGAAAAGTATGAAAAAAGCATTGGTTATTTTGATGGCTGTTGCTATGGTGTTCGCGTTTGCGAGCATGGCGCTTGCAACAGTTGGCGATATCGAGCCGACGACCTACGATATCAGCGGTAAGGACTGGAGCGAGTATAGCCAGGGCGCGACTACCGGCAACGTCTACAATGGCGAGACTGCCAGCACCCACCTACGGGGTACCTGGAACAGCCCGTATACCACAGGTGTCGATGGTTATAACTACAACGATGCCCAGGACTATACAAAAGACGGCGACCAGGTAAATATCAACGGGAAGATGGTCTTCCAGTCAGGTCCGCACGGCGGCTACCTCACGTCCACCCACAGGTGCCGTGAGTGCCACGCAGTCCACCGCGCGGCCGGTCAGTTCAAGTTGTTGCGTTCGGACACCAGGTTTGAGGCGTGCGATTGGTGCCACGGTACCGGCGCGGGCTCAGGCTTTAACATCCAGATGGACAACAACGACGACTTTACCACTGAGTATAACGTCGGCCACACCATGGGCTTCGGTATCGATTCCGGCAAGTGGAAAGCACCGGACGACACCTACCCGGCATTTACGCCAAACTACTGGCAGGGTGGTTTCTCCTGCTTTGACTGCCACAGCCCGCACGCCAACCCGGCAAGGATGCTTGGATACAATAGCCAGGGGCAGCCTTATCCGGCACTAGTAGCCACGGATACGGTCACGGGTGCGGTTAAGGTATATAACATTGTCAATTCAGGCCATGATATGATGGGGTTAGGCGGAAAAAACTATGCGCCAACAGGTGCACAATCGCCAGATAACTATCCAATCCCCGCACCAAAACCGATCTATCTTGCCGGTAGCTGGCTTCTGATCAAGAACCCCGACCGCGAGATAGCAACCACAACAGAGACTGTCAACTACTACAAGGTTGGTGATCTAGGGACGGGTGATTGGCAGACTGGTAGCATAGCAACCGCAACTATACCGGCAGGTGTCGAGATCAGTGACATGATCTTCGCAAAAGAGCAGGCTGGAACTATGTATGGCGTGCTCAACCAGTTCGATTCGGGTGTAAAGTATCCGGTCAATAAGCTGCCAATCGATTGGGACACTCCTATAGGCACCGCCAACCTATGGGATGAGCAGTTTGGCGCAGGTATGCCTCCTGCCAATACCGCATATGGTACCACAGTGCGGAATCCTTACTGTCAGTCGTTTGTGCTTGACGAGTTCTGCACCGATTGCCACGATGGTAATGCGGGCTTACACACCATCCAGGCTCCGCTCTTTAGCGAGGATCGTGCGCTCAGAAGCGGCACCGATACGCCTTCGACGGCCGATTACGACCTGGCATACGGCCACGATGTAAACAGCCGTCATTGCGGTCGCCAGATGAGATTTAATCCAGAGGATGGTTTACTCGGTGGCCCAAGATGTAGAAATTGCCATAAGGGCTCGAGTGCTTGTGGCGTATGTCACAGTTCGGGGAAGGTTGGTACAACCGATAACGCCATGGCAGCCGACAACAGTCGCAGCATGATTACAGATACGTTTGGTCAGATGGGCTTCTTGGGTGGTTCTTATGGTGGCGAGTATGCACCTAAATCAACCTACCTCATGACCAGCACAAGCGATGGTCAGGCTAATGAGATTGCAGTTGGCTTCAACAACCCAGATAATAATATGGCATACGCATTCAAGAAGTCCCGCACGGTTACCTGGGGCGTAGACTGGCGACAGAGCGCAACCGACTTTGGAGAGCCTGGTAAAGCATCAGCTATCGCTTCTGGCGGTTCTTGTTCAGATGATGGCTTTAGCTGGCCGCACCGTACACTCGGCTGGAAGATGCTCAAGGACGATCTCTTCGGTCTCAACTTTAACGGCGATCCAATTGGTGTAGGAGAAACAAGAACTGCGGCAAGTGGCTATTTTGACAGAGATATGTTTACAACCTTCCCTGTTTCAATTGCTGCTGACAGCAAAGCACACGATCTTGATTCCGTCTGCTTGGATTGCCACAATCCGACAGTCTGGAACGCAACCAGCGGTTCAGATCATGTTGACGACCCGGCTAATCCGAACGACAACCACGACGACGAGTTGCTAACGCGCGGCTTGCCGTAAAACGTAAGAATCCGGCAAAAGACGACAAGCAAAGGCTTACAAAGGACTACCCGCAAGTTTCTCAAAAAGGATAAGAACGAAAGCACATATACAACAAAGAGGCCCGGTCTCGCCCGGGCCTCTTCCTAATCCCTCTTCCCTATTATGGTTGTATCCAGGCGAGCTTCTCCGCTCTTCTATTTCCTGCTTCAATCAAAGCAAGCGCTGGTCCCCTATATATAGACGTTTTTCCTTTGTCGGTCATAAACCAAAGCATGCAAACATAATTCTAATATTATACGCAACCGAGCCCACTCCATCCACATTCGCCCACTTAGGAATAGTGATGTCGCGCATACGAATGTGTTAGTTATTACCAGTAATGCTAAAATTTGCTATATTGATACCCCCGGCAGTATTGACGTTACCAGGCAAACGTTTAGAATAGGGTTTAGTGATGTTACGGAAGCCAGGCAGGGGTATTCTTTCTCAAGTAACAAAGGGTGCCAAATGGGTCGGGCAGGGATTGTCCCCGTTAGTGTAATATCGCTTATTTTTAGCAGAGATTAGTGCCCTTATTCACAATACTAGACGCAGCCCTCATTTTGAAAACCAGAAAGAAAATCCTGACAAGCGAAAAAGGATAGTATGGGTGTTTTTTACTCCATAGCAAGTCAAATACCTCGCGTTCCCACTTTTTTAAAGTTTGAATACTTTAGTTATTCTATTCCCTGTTGAAAGGAGGTGAAATATTGATGAAAAAAGTTACTAAATCGATTTCAACGAAAAAGGAGGTGAAAAATATGAAAAAAGCATTGGTTATTTTGATGGCTATCTCGCTGCTGTTTGCAATGGGAAGCATGGCCCTAGCGGCTGGTGATATCGATCCTAACGCGTATAACTTGACCACGAACGATTACAGGTACTTCGAGGAAGGCGTAGCCGTTACTTCAGGCTCTTATGCCGGCTCGACTCCAACGGCCCCTAATGATTCAAGCACACACCCATATGGCACCTGGAACAGCCCGTTTACGGCCGGTATCGACGGCTATAACTACAACGATGCCCAGGACTATGTTGCAAAAGGCGCGCAGTTCGATCAAAACACCGGCGCTGCTGTAACAGGCACGACGGCTGCGGCGGACGTAGTCTTTGCCTCAGGCCCGCACGGCGGTTACCTCACGTCCACCCACAGGTGCCGTGAGTGCCACGCAGTCCACCGCGCGGCCGGTAAGTTCAAGTTGCTCCGTTCAGACACCAGGT
>JAUXNY010000132.1 GCA_030682615.1 Candidatus Aquicultor sp.
TTCGCCTCGAAATCTTTGTACATCTTCTGCGCTTCGTATGACTCCCCTTCAATCGACTCGAGAATGTTCTCCATCGTCGTCTTTGTGCCGCGCAGATACAATAAATGCGAAAGGGCATGCCAAGTCTCCTCGTATGCGAACTTCAAGAACAGGTCCTCGGCGATCTCGTCGCCCTCCTGCTCGGCTATCTTGGCGAACAAGAGATAGCGGCGGTTGACTTGGGATTCTCCGGCGAAGGCTCGTTTCAGGTTGTTCTCGGTTGCCGTACCCAGAATGTCTGCGTTTGTCTCAGTGGTCTTGAACTTATCACTAGTAGCTCCGCAGACGGTGCAACCCCCCGGTGTCTCTTTGTTTATCATTAGTAACCCGCAGACACTGCATTTCCATATATTCAAAGTTGAGTTCTCCTTTAATTGATGCGCCCCAGACCCTGCGACCGCAAGGCGCTAATGAAATCCCGATTATAAGCAAGCGGACATTGAACAAGTCTATCTCATAATAAACATATTCGCATAGGAAAGATACGGGAATCGGCTTAACGCCTGACAAGCTAAAACCGTGAAAGAGTTTTACAGTCGGAGCAGTCGTTCGACAACAGTTATGATCGAGAATCGAACCTACGTCTTAGCAGCATGCGTCTTGGTTCGAGCGCGGGCTCTGATATCTCATAGTGAGCTGACCAGACTTGTCACTAGGCATCCCATCGTTTATAATCTTTATGCGGCAAACAGCCGTCGAAGATTCGTATGGCGCGTTCGTCTAGTGGCCTAGGACATCGCCCTCTCAAGGCGAAGATCACGGGTTCGACCCCCGTACGCGCTACAAAAAAGACCGCCGTTCGCGGTCTTTTTTTATCGGGCATTATCTGTCTTTCGCGGTATTCGCACCGCAAATTTTCACAATTGCTTATGCTAGCGCCAATTGATGTGTCCCGCCGAACAAACATCCGCATTTAAGTGCTAAAACCGCCCGCATTGCTCAAGATTAATCGGCCGTTAACCGATTAATACATCTGTAGGTTAGGGCACGAATGGACAAGGAGTTCGAATGTTTAATACCGCAAGTCAACCCTCCGGCAAGATTCGACTGGGAGAACTCTTGGTGACGTTTGGCATAATAGCGCAAGAGCAGTTGGAAGACGCGCTTTTTGAACAAAAGAAATCAGGAGGGCGTCTTGGCCAAGTCTTACGACAGCTCGGATATGTCAGCGAAGAAACGATGATAGAGTTTATAGGCAAGCAGCTCAATATTCCCAACATCGACCTCGAGCAGGTCGTCCCCGATAAGCAAGTCGTGAATCTAATACCCGAAGCGATAGCAAGGCGTCATAAAGTAATACCGGTTTCAAGGGTCGGCAACGTGTTGACGCTTGCCATGTCGGATCCGCTTGACGTCTTCGCTATCGATGATGTGGCAGGGGTTAGTGGATGTGATATAAGTCCGGTTGTCTGTACGGAGCGGAGTGTGCTCAAGGCAATCGACAAATATTACTGGATACAGGAGATAGCGGAAGACGCCGACGCAGATGTGACGTGTTCGACGGATCACTCCGAAAGATTAATAGACAATTCTAATGCCGCTGACGGTTCGGCAGTCAAGCTTGTAAATATGATTATAAGACAAGCGGTAAACGACAGGGCTAGCGATATCCATATCGAACCCGACGAGCGTCAATTGAGAATCAGGAATAGGGTCGACGGCATTTTACATGAAGTCATGACTGCCCTTATGTCCATGCATGCGGAAGTAATTTCACGCCTGAAAATCATGGCTGACCTAGACATAGCGGAAAAACGAGCACCGCAGGATGGACGGTTTTCTGTCGACACGGGAAATGAGAAGATCGATATACGAATCTCGACTGTCCCAACGATTTTCGGAGAGAAAATCGTGTTAAGGCTGCTCGAGAAAAAGGCTATTATGGTGGGCGAGGAGAAACTCGGGTTCGATGAGCGGGACCTACCGAGATTTCGGCGTATGATAAACAGTCCTTATGGCATGATACTGGTAGCCGGACCGACTGGAAGTGGTAAGACCACAACGCTTTATACCGCTTTAAATATCATCGCGGATGTTGAGAAAAACGTAGTGACGATTGAGGACCCTGTCGAGTATAAATTAAATCTTACGAACCAGATACAGGTGAATCCGAAGGCCGGGGTCACATTCGCAAGCGGCTTGCGATCGATATTGCGCCAAGACCCCGATGTCATAATGGTCGGCGAGATCAGAGACAAAGAAACCGCGGACATTGCGGTTCATGCCGCTCTCTCGGGCCACCTCGTCTTTTCGACTATTCACACGAATGACGCGCCCTCAACCGCCGCTCGATTCATAGAAATGGGTATCGAGCCGTTTCTAGCTTCGACAGCTATTCTCGGTATCATAGCGCAAAGGCTTGTGCGCTTACTATGCGAACACTGTAAAGAAGAATACGTACCGGCTCCGGAGTTGCTGGACGAACTCGGTTTGACCCACGACCCGAATCTTCTTTTCTATAAACCCCACGGTTGTATTGAGTGCAAAGGAACCGGATACAAGGGTCGGGAAGCTATCTTTGAGATTCTTGAGGTTGATGAGGAAATCAAGAATCTTATTGTTGCCAAAGCGCCCGCTGCCCAAATACGGGACGCCGCATTGCGGAAGGGTTTTAGGACGCTTCGCGATGCCGGTCTCGCGAAGATCGTCCAAGGTAAGACCTCTGTGGAGGCGGTTCTGAAGGTTACGCAAGAGGCGGAGGCCGTGGCAGATGATTAAAAAGATTTTCGTCAAGGGCATTCGGCGCAAAATAAATGCAGGCCAGGTATCGGGGGCACTGGTATTTGTTTTTAGCTTGGCTGCTATATTTATGGGAGATGAGACGAGCCTCAGACAGGGCTTCATTGTCACTGCGGCTTTGTTCGCGCTGATATCGATGATCCTAGGCATGATTATTGCCGCCAATACGCGCAACAGCCTAGATTCGCTCACTGGAGCAGCAATACAACTGGCCGAAGGAAACGTGACAAGCGTCATCGACGAACCGGCAGACGACCATTTCGGTGAGCTCTCCGGCGCTCTTAAGCACATTCGTGACCAGCTTAGAGCGTCCTATGGTGCCATCCAGGAATATATTGATGAGCTCCAGTCCAGAGTCAAAGAGCTAACACTTCTAAACGATATTGATGGAGCGATTCTTGCCGGAAGCAGTCTTGACACTTTACTCGAATTAGCTGGTGAACGTATTTGTGGGCTCTTGGACGGAGATTTTTCTTTGGTAGCTCTCGTTGATAAGAAAACGGAGACCATGAAGATAAAGAGTGCATATGGTTTTACAGATGAAGAGAAACGCGGGCTTCTTATTCGTATGAGAGACAAGATTATCAACTGCGACCTTTGCCTCTCATTAATCGCGGGCCAAGTCACGGTAGTCGAGAACCTCTACCGATCGCACTTGAGTGAGGATGCTAAGAGCGTGTGCAGCTGCTTCGGAGCCAAGGCGATGCTCGCAGTGCCGCTTATGGTTGACGGCAAGCCTATTGGGAGCATTGTCGTCTGGTACAAGCAAGCTCGTAGTTTTGATGAGAGCATGCTCGACAGATTTAAACTATTTACCGACCAGACCGCCGTTGCCATAAAGAGCGCGTCACTTGTCGACGGTATGCGCGGGCTGACCGTTGAAATCATGAGGGCGCTGGCTATGGCAATCGACGCGCGAGACTCGTATACCGCCAATCATTCAGACCGCGTCAGCAGGTTTGCCGTCGCTCTTGCCCAAGAACTCTGTCTTGACGAAGACGATGTGCAGATAATCGAGTATGCGGGCTTTCTTCATGACATCGGAAAAATCGGTATCGATGAGAATATATTAAACAAGACCAGTTCGCTGACGTCTGAAGAAATGTCGGTGATGAAGACGCATTCGGTCATCAGCGCCGATATAATTCGTCCAATCGAATTTCTGGCGGATGTCGTGCCGATTGTCCGTCATCACCACGAGTGGTTTAACGGCAAAGGCTATCCTTCAGGACTGGCAGGCGAGGAAATTCCTTTAGGGGCGCGCATTTTAGCGGTTGCGGATGCGCTCGAAGCCATCACTTCAGACCGGCCCTACAGCAAATCGCTGACGCTCCACGAAGGTCTTGCGCGGTTGAAGGCCGGCGCACATGTGCAGTTTGACCCAGAGATGGTCGAAGCTATGAGCCGCGTAATCGGGCGAATCGAGGAAGTCGACCGCGCGGAAGTCTCAGAGTTCGATGGCGATATGTTGTCCGAAGGCGTTATGGACGTTGGGCCAGACTCGGACATTGAGGTCGAGGAAGCCAGCTAGTCCCCGTAAGCCGTTTTCGCCCACCCCGCGTACCCCTCTAGAATCGGTAATTTCTTAATAGGCTGTTGCCCCATGTCTAAGACGCGTATCTGCCGGCCTCGAGCTCGCGCACGATCTTTCATCTAAATTACTCGCTTAGTGGAAACTAACGTATAATT
>JAUXNY010000146.1 GCA_030682615.1 Candidatus Aquicultor sp.
AGGTCGTCGCGGTTGACGCCTCCAACCTGATGGAGACCATCGTCGGCCTGCTTGAGCGAATCAAAAGCTCGGAGCCGGTCGCCCAGGCCGGAGTGCAAAGACTCGGTCTCTCGCCGCATTCCGCATATACCCTGACCGAAGTAGCGCTCAAAGCGTGCGCCGATATCGCGCAACAATACACCCTGCCGCTCAGCATGCACCTGGCGGAAACCGCCGACGAGGTCGAACTCGTACGAGGCGGCTCGGGCTCGCTTGCGCGGGCGATTAGTGAGCGGCTGGCGCTTGAGGTGATAGCCGCGGGCGGTTCTGGAAGCACACCGGCCGAATTTCTGGATGGACTGGGCCTGGTCAACAGTTCGCTCATCGCCGCGCACGGGGTGTGGCTGAGCGAAGACGATATTATCTTGCTGCGGCAAAAAGGCGCGGCAATCGCCGTTTGCCCGACCTCCAACGAGTTGCTAAATGTGGGCGAGGCGCCTATCGGAAGCTTTGTGGAGCATGGATTAAGCTTCGGCATCGGAACCGACAGCATCGCGAGCAACCCCTCCTTCGACCTCTTTGTAGAAGCCGGAAAGGTGCGTGCGATTTATAAGAAGCAGGGCGGGGCGCGAAGCAAGCTCAGTTCGCGGACGCTCATCGAGAAACTGACTATCGAGGCGGCGCGCATTCTCGGGTTCGACGACGACCTCGGGAGCATCGAAGCGGGGAAGCGCGCTGATTTTATTGCCGTCGATACGTCCGCGAAGCGTCACGCAAACCCATACGACTATCTTCTGGAGAGGGTCACTAAGGCTGATATTACCCACACTATTTTGGGCGGAGAAATCGTATATGAGAATCGGTAAAATCAAGATGGCGGTCAAAGCGGCGATACTCTTAATCGCACTGTTGATATGGGCTGCGGCGGCGGGTTGCGTCGATCTGCCGGGCGGGGCCGGTTCCAAGTTAAGCGACGATGTTAAAGATGTCATCATGGCCGGCAACGGCGAGAAAGCCGCCTTGGAGACCAAGCCAAAGTCATATGCCGGCAGGGGAGAGCCTCAACCGGTCGACCCGGCGAGCTTGACCGTTCAGGCACCGGACTCCTACCAATTCGACCCGGCAACGGCCGGTGACAACGACCTGGTCACCGCCGATATGATATACAACGTAAAAGTGTCGGGAGAGAGTTCGGGCTCGCTCAAGCGGATACTGGGAGCGAGCGGCCCCGGCGTGGTCGTCACAACGCTCATTCCAAAGACAATAGAGCACAAGCAGCACGTGTTGGGGATGGATTTCTCCATCGACCCCTCAAGAATATATGATGTCGGTGACAATCGTTACGCCGAATTCACAGTCGAAGACCCCAAAGCGGACTTCGATATCAGGATTCGCGTCACTCTTAAGCTCTTCAGGTATGACCTATCGACCGCGCGAGACTCCGGTCTGACCGCGCCGCTAAGCGAAACCGACCGCGCCGCATACACAAAAGGCGAGCAGTTCATCGAGACAGACCATCCCTCGATACGCCAGGCCGCCGAGCGAATCAACGGGGTCGATGATGTCGAGACCGTCAAGAAAATCCACGAATTCGTAGTTCAAAACCTCTCATATGATAAGTCGAAAGCGGAAAAAGCGCTGTCCAAAACATATGGCGCCGCCCGTGCCCTTGAGCTCAAAAGCGGCGTTTGTGTGGAGTATGCCGACCTCTTTATCGCGTTGTGCCGGGCTAAAGGGATTCCGGCTAAGTATATTGGCGGCATTCCCACCGAAGGGGAAAGCCTCGGCAAGGGGCATGCGTGGGTTGAGGTCTACTTGGCGGATTACGGCTGGGTTCCGACCGACCCCACCTGGGGAGATACCGGCGCCGTATCCTTTGAAAAACTGCGCCCGTCCTATATCTATTTGACCGATGTCCGCCACGATGAGGTAATAAACCAATCCGACATCTTCACCTGCCGGTATGTCGGGCTCAAGGTCGATGTGGAGCATTCGCTCGTAATCGATTCGGCCCGGACAAAGTATATCGCCCAAGTGCGCGAGGAGGTCGACCGGGGTAAAGGCGAACTCGACCAGCTGAGCAAAGGCATCGACTCCTCGGCGGCGGCCGTCGAAGCGTCCCAGGCTGAACTGGACTACTTCAGCCGGCAGATAACGGACGCGCGCCGCAATCTCGACGCACGCGCTTTTTCGAGCCAGGCCGATTACGAACGCTCCGCCCAGGCGCACAACTCGTTGGTGGCTCTCTATAATGAGAAGATAGTCGCCCATAATGCAAAGGTCGCTTCGCACCAGGCTGATGTGAACCGCTACGAAGCGAAGCGCGCCGAAGTCAACGCGTCGGTCAACAATTACAACAATATCAAGTAGCAGCGCTAGTCATATAGACGACGTCGCATACCGCGGTCCAGGTTTCCCCGTCTGAACTTGTCTCTACCTGGCATCGGTTTCGATGTTTTCAGCGCGCCGAACACGGGTAGAATCACTCTACAACCAGGCAACATTAGTGGAGTGGGAGGTATCTCTTGATATGGCAAGCATAGATCCTGTAATCGACGTGGAGCGCGCTTTAGCTTCGGATACGCGGATTGACCATACCAAAGTAGGTGTAAGCGCCGGCATCGGAGGCATCATCGTCATAGATGGTCAGGTAGACACCTACAACGAGAAGGTGGTTGCGGAGGATATCGCCGGCAGGGTGCGGGGCGTAAAAGATGTCATCAACAACATCACGGTCATCCCGGCTATTACCAAGAGCGACGCGGATATCGCCGAAGACGTAATAAGGAATCTCGAGCTCGATACGTGGGTCGAAGATAAGCGCATCAGCGCCGAGACCGTCGACGGTGTCGTCTTTTTGCGCGGCACGATACGTTCGATGGTCGAGAAATTCGAGGCCGAAAACGACGCACGATGGGTGGCGGGAGTGGTCGATGTCGTCAACCATCTTATAGTCAAACCAGAGATGGCCGTCGTCGACGCCGAGATAGCCCGCGAGGTAAGAGGTGTGCTCATCAAAAACACGCGCCTCGACCTGACCGAGATGGAAGTGGACGTCACCGAAGGCGTAGTGACGCTCACCGGAGAGGTGGCCAACTTCACGCAAAAGAAGATAGCGGAATATGTCGCGTTCTCGGTGCGGGGTGTCGTCGATTTGCTCAACGAGTTGCACGTGCGCGGCCTGCGCCGACCGGCGGCGTAAAGTCGAAGCGGCTATCGCCGGACTGTAAGGCTGGGGGTTTGTTTTGAGAGATGTTGTGATAATCGGTGCGGGGCCGGCGGGGATGACTTCCGCTGTCTATGCCGCGCGCAAGAAAATGGATTGCGTGGTGTACACGAATATTGTGGGAGGGCTCGCGATAAAAAGTGCCGGAATCGAAAACTATATGGGCTATCATCTGATCTCCGGCGTTGAGCTCATGGCAAAATTCGAGGAACAGGTAGCGGAGTTCAACATCCCAATCGAGTATAAGACCGCTGAGAAAGTGACGAAAGAAGGAGAAGTCTTCACCGTCCATCTCGACAGCGGCGAGGAAGTCCAGACGAAGACGGTCATTGTGGCGACCGGCAGGTCTCCCAGGCATCTTAAGATTCCCGGCGAGAAGGAGTTCGTCGGCAAAGGTGTGACATATTGCGCTACATGCGACGCCCCGTTCTTTGCCAAGTTGGACGTCGCGGTAATCGGCGGCGGTAACGCCGCGTTAAGCTCGGTAGTGCAGCTTCTCGATATCGCCGCCAAGGTCTACGCGATATCTCAATACGGATGGAGCGCCGACCCGGTTCTCCAAGAGCGGGTGACGGACGCGAGCAACATCGAGATACTCAAGGGTTACGATATCATCGCAATCGAAGGGCAGAACCTGGTAGAGCGCCTGAAAATCAAGTCTAGAAAGACGGATGAGGTGCGCGAGCTTCCGGTACGCGGCGTCTTCATAGAAATAGGGTCGGAGCCGAACTCGGGCTATGTCTCCGGTCTGGTCGAGCTCAACGAGAAGCAGGAGATCGTCGTCGATTGCAGTAGCCGCACTAACGTTGCCGGCTTGTTCGCTGCGGGGGATGTCACGAATGTGCCGCAAAAACAGATAATCGTAGCTGCGGGCGAGGGTGCCAAAGCCGCCCTCTCCGCCTTTGAGTACCTTATCAGGCTAAAAGATAAATAGGTTCGTTCGTTATCTCGTGTAGACGAGCACGAAGATATAAAAGATGAGCGTCAGCGCCGATGCTATCAGCAGGCTCTTCCAAACAATGGGGTCTTCTTTTTTTATAAAGCTTCTGAGACCTTCAACTATGCGCATTTCATCCACCCTGTGTCGCTAATGTTTAAAGCCGCGCTCGATTCAATGCCTGCGGCTCTCTACATTATACAGGATTGTTTTATTTTTGGTATAGTGTACTGGTCGGGATGTTGGAAATGCACTAGCCGTCGCTTGCGGCGTCGCACACGCAAGGTAGGAACAAATTGCCGGATTATTATAGGATGTTAGAGGTAGACCCAGCAGCGTCTAAAGAGGTAATCGAGAAAGCCTTTAAAGCTTTGTCCCAAAAGAAGCACCCGGATAAAGTGCCGCCCGAGCAAAAGCAAGACGCCGAGCGTGGGTGGATGGAGATTCGCGACGCTTATGAGGTGCTCAAAGATGACGATAAGCGCGCCGCCTACGATGCCTCCAGAAAACGCGAGATGCTCAACCTTTTCTTAAACGAGGGCGTAATCGGGCTGGCTAAGAAGTATTTGAGATGAGGCCGACCGGCCGGTTTGAGAGCGGCGCTGCGTTAAACAGGCACACTGAGAAAGGACAACCGCTTTGGCTTACAAACTAGTCGCGCTGGACTTAGACGGCACTATGCTCGATGATGACAAGGTTCTCGATCGCGGTACGGTGGAGATGATTCGAGAGGTCAGCGAGCGTGGCGTCAGGTTTACGATTGCTACCGGGAGGATGTCTCGCGGCGCGCTGCGTTACGCGGATGAGCTGGGCGTGGACATCCCGGTTATCACCTACAACGGCGCGATTATGCGGAGCATGTATTCAGATGAGGTGTATCGCGAGTTCAAGGTCCCAGCTGAGCAGGCAAAAGAGGCTTTGCACCTATTGAGGGACGAACCTGTCTTGCGCTATGCGTTCCTTGGCGACGACGTCTTTACCGACACCGCCCACGATTGGACCGACAGGTATGCCGATTTGCTTGGGGTTGAGATACACCAGGTTGCTGACGTGCAGGATTTGCTGGGTGAAGACCCGACGATGCTGGTGTTCATGGTTCCTGTGGGCAGAGCGCAAATACTGACGCAAACACTCAAGAGCAAGCTCGATTCGCAGGTGAGGATAACCAACTCGGCGGACTGGTTCTTGGATGTGCTCCATCCTCAAGCTACAAAGGGCTTGGCACTGGCGCAATTGGCCGAGCGCCTCGGCATTGAGAGGGAAGAGATAATCGCTATCGGCGACAACATCAACGACCTCGAGATGGTCGAATACGCCGGTCTCGGTGTGGCCGTAGCTAATGCGACCGATGAGTTGAAAGCGATTGCCGACTATATAACCGAAGCTCCTATCAGCAAAGGCGTCGAGGAGGTCATCCGGCGCTTCATCATCTCAAACCACGAAATGCTCGACGCAACGACGCTGGCTCAAAAACCATAGTCGCTTAGCTTGGTAAAGCCCTCGCTAACAGCCCAAATTACGAAAGCAATCTCCGCGACTGCATTAACCCAATATTCTTATCAGTTTTCGCATCGGAGATAGCTTTCAACCGTCTCGCCCCCTATCTCTCACTAGGAGCCACAGTCAATGGCGGCTAGTCACTAGGCTTATAGTGGTAAGCTTGAAAAACAAGCGCAAGTCAGGCATCATAAGCCATACGTGAAAGACAGCCGGTATACGTAACAAGATTCGTTGTTTGGTTCATCTTAATGGAGTTAGTTTTACACCGATGCAGAAAGACACACGCAGACCAGAGCGTCCGCAGCGTCAGGGACGGACTGGGCAAGAAATCAACAGTAGAGTCGTCAAGAGAAAAAGAGAGCTGGCCAAGAGACGTCTTCGGCGAAGGCGGGCGGCACTCTTGGCTTGCCTGTTGCTGATAGTAGCTGCATCCGCCGCGTGGTTCTTATACGCAAAAGCCGCCGGCGATTCAAAGCGCGCCAATGCCAACGTCAAAGAGATGAAGAACGTCGTCGCCTCCGAGCCGTCCACCAAAACGCCGCCGCCCGAGCAAAACAACGCCGCCGTGACCCTGACCAACGAAAGCGAAGTCGAGCAAAGCTTAGTCATAATAGGGCTTGGAGATTTGCTCTTTGACAGGCAGGTGGCAAAAGCCATAAAGGAAAGGGGAGCCGAAGACCTTTTTGCAGACGTTAGGGGTGCGCTTACAGGCGGTGATATAGTCATAGGCAATCTCGAAAACCCGCTTTCACTGCGGGGAAAACCCGTCGACGGTAAGGAATATGCATTTCGCGGCTTGCCGGAAGCGGCGGGAGGCATGCGAAACGCAGGCATAAACATGGTATCGCTTGCCAACAACCATATTATGGACTACGGCCCCGACGCGCTCTCCGATACGCTGGATGTGCTCGGTCAGGCCGGTATAGCATATGCGGGCGCGGGCATAAATTCAGCCGGGGCTCTAAAGCATGCCACTGTCGAGGTCAAAGGTAAGAAGGTCGCGTTTTTCGCGTATTCGGCGGTCGTGCCGGAAGGCTCTTGGGCGACATCGAAGCGCCCCGGCATGGCGACGACTCGCGAAAAATGGAGCACGCGGCAGAGTGCTATTGAAGCCGCGTCCAAAGAGCACGACTATGTTATCGTCTCCTTTCATTGGGGTCTCGAATACGAGGACCATCCGCAGGAATATCAGCGCGACTTCGCGCGAAGGGTAATCGACGCGGGAGCGGACATGGTAATCGGCCACCATCCCCACGTGATTCAAGGAATCGAGCTGTACAAGGGGAAAATCATCGCCTATAGTCTCGGGGATTTCGTCTTCGACCACTATAGCCGCAAGACCGGCGAGACTTTCATCTTGAATGCCGAGTTCACCGGCGGAGAGGTCTCCAGGGTCATGATAACTCCGGTATACGCGGATTTCTCGGGTAAACCGGCTATCGTCCGCGGTGATGAGGCGCAGGCTATTTTGGGCAGGCTGAAAAAGATGTCAGAACCTTTTAAAACGGAAATGAACATAACCGGCGACACCGCCGAGATAATCCTCGCACAATAGAGCGGGCACCCGCTATCCCTCCCGAAAACCCTTAGCTCCACTTAACGCTTGTGTTATAGTATTTAAGACCGTTTGTTTATAAACATTCCCGGCCCCACCGATGGGCAATACGACTGGTTTTGCCGTGCCCGCAGCGGGTTCAATGGTAATGATGGCTTCTACCGAATGGCGCAAGAGTGAGTCCTTAGAGCTGATAAGGCGAGTGTATCGTGTTAATCAAGAAGGATGCCTTCGAGTCGACCGATAAAGCCTATATGGGAGCGCTAACTTCTCTAGTCGAAGCTGCCTGTAGGCTGAGCGCCGCCCACTACTTCGAAGAAGTCGAAACCGTCGTTATCGAAGAGGTCAAACGGATATTTGACGCCGGGGCCGTCTGGATACTCATCCATGACTATCGCGATGAAAAGCTTAAGATGCGCCGTTACTGGGGTCCCGAAAAACATTTGTTCGAGGATTGTTCGATTCGGGTCGGCGTCGGCATTGCCGGCAAAGTCTTCGCAGCCAAACAGCCCGAAATCATCTCTTCCCCGGCCTCTCACCCGGCCGCTATGTTCTATAAGAAATACACAGATTTTCATTCGCCGACGATTGCCATGTACCCGTTGGTTGCGGGCCGCAATAATCTTGGAGTACTCGGGTTCTCTTCAGATACGTTTTTCGACACAGACTTCAAGGAGTTCCCGATAGACATAGGCGAGACTTTTGTCGAGCTTGCTTCAGCCGCTTTCGAGCGAGCCGTGCTATTCGAGCATAAGTTAAGCTCAGAGCGCGAATTGCGCAGCGGGATAAAGAGCCTGAAAGTCCTAAACGAAATAGGTATGGACCTCGTAAGCGACCTCGATATTGCCGCTATCATCGACAAAGTCGTCAGATATGCGGCGGAAATCCTCGATGCCGATGCCGCCGTCGTCAACATTGCGGACAAGATGGATATGACCTCGGACTCTGTTTACTTCTACAACATGCCATTGGGCACGGCCGGGCTCTTGAAAGCAAGGGGAACTCTGGCAAGGGGCGTCTTCGAGAACCCCCGGCAGGTTCTGATAAACGATTACCGCAGCTATCCCGGGGCTATCGATGAATTCGTTCAAGCGGGATTATCGAGTGTCATAATGGTGCCGGTCGTCTCTAAAAATACGGTGCTGGCTACATTGTCGGCAATAAGCTTCAATAGCGAGCGTTGCTTCTCTGTCGATGAATTCGAGCAGCTGGAGCTGGTAGCGCGCCACGTTGCTATAGCTATCGAGAATGCTGTCCTTTACAACGAGCAGATTCGGACCAGGAAGCAAATCGAAGCCTACGCGGGCCAGCTCAGGCTGTTGAACGAGGTCTCACAGCTAATTACTCAGGAGAAGGGGTCCGCGAACATGGCGGTTCAGCTTGCCAAGAGCTCACAGCGCTTGCTCGACTGCTCGGCTGCTACCGTTCTGTTGGTGCAAACCGATGCCAAAAAAGGTCCGGTTATCACCTGGTCTAGGCAGGATGACAATTTCGGCACCATAATCGCAACAGGGCTGGACATTACGACGCTTGGCGGACTTTACGGCGAGATGTATCAGACTAAGCACCCCATCCGCATAGACGATGTCGCGAACGATCCGCGAAGCAGGGGTTTGCCCAATGGTCATATAGAGCTTGACGGTCTGCTCGGGGTGCCTCTTGTGAATTCGAACAACGAATTCATAGGCCAGGTGATGCTGACCGGCAAGAGTGGCGACGTGTCTTTTACGAAAACAGATGAAGAACTTCTCGTTGCGCTGTGTGCTCAGGTATCCGTCGCCATCGAGAAGGCGGAGGCATACGAACGACAGCACCGGATAGCCGAGACCCTGCAGCAAGCGATTCTAGCGGTTCCGACACATCTGCCTGGGGTTGAAGTTGGCATAGCATACGAGTCGGCCGCCGAGGCGGCAAAAGTAGGAGGGGATTTCTACGATCTATTCGAACTCGGAGCCGGGCGAATCGGGGTTTTAATCGGGGACGTTTCCGGGAAGGGCCTCGAAGCGGCGACCATTACCTCAATGGTAAAAAGTACCATCAGGGCGTTCGCATACACCGGGTTGGAGCCGGCCGCGGTCTTAACCGAGGCCAACAAGGTCATCTGTGAACAGCTTAGCTATAGCCAATTCGTCACGATGACCTTCGTGATAATAGACCTAAAGCAGCGCATGCTTTTCAAATCGCGAGCAGGCCACCCGGAGGCGATTATCGGCCGCGATCAATGTTGCCGACCCTGCGAGTCTGAAAGTAACCTGCCGCTTGGAATTTTACCCGACGTCGTCTTTGAACAAAACGAAATTCAGCTTTTCGATGGTGATATGCTGATTCTCTACACCGACGGGTTGATAGAGGCTAAATGTGACCGTATGATTCTCGGGGACGAGGCCATGCTCGACCGCCTGAACCAGATAATGCCGGGCAAGGGTCCGCAGGAACTCGCTTCAGAGATGGCAGACATCGCGAAGGACTTCACCGGGAGCCGTCTCGAGGACGACATGGCGATCGTGACCTTAAAGCTTACAATCGACGATGCGGGAGAGATTAGCTGAACTAGGTTTGGCGTGACATAGCTGCTTCAAGCAGTGAGGCGGCGCGCCCGGCAAACGCTTCTATTGTCTCGACATCGGTTTGCGAAAAACACCGCGCTTTGTCGATACTAAGTGCCGTCATCGCTCCAACCAGATTACCTTTGACTAGAACAGGCGCGCTGGCAACAGATCTGGCCCCCACCTGAATCCACGCGGATATCGCTTTAGGGAACGACGCGTAGTCGTCGATAATCGTGGTTTTTTGCGTAGCCAGCACCATTCCTAGAACGTCTATGCCCTTGGACACAGATAGTTTACCCATGTGGTCGGCTATATTGTAGAGAGCGCAGTAGCCAATTGATTCGTCACCGTTGACGACAGCAAAACCCGCCGCATCGGTGCCAAGGCTCTGCGCCATGTTTTCGAGTAGTTCAGCTATTTGCGGTTGGATTTCCTTACACAGTTTCA
>JAUXNY010000005.1 GCA_030682615.1 Candidatus Aquicultor sp.
GGCTTCGGTCTCCTGCATCTACGGCCTCGGCTCGCCCGAGGATTACCAGGCGACCGTCGTATTTTTAAATAAGGGCGAAGACTACAACCTCGACCACATCTTAAAGAAACTGGTCAAGATAAAGTACCAGCGCAACGATTACAGCTTCACCCGGGGCACCTTCAGGGTGCGCGGCGATGTGTTGGAGATATTCCCGGCCTACGATGAGATAGGCATCCGCGTCGAGTTTTTCGGAGATACGGTGGAGCGAATCGTCAGCATCGACCCGCTCACCGGAGAAATCCTCAAAACCCATGACCATATGTCGATTTACCCGGCGACCCACTTCGTCACAGTCGAAGACAAGATAGAGCGGGCGCTCACCTCCATCCAGAACGAGATGGTAGACCGCATAATAGAGCTGAAAGAGCAGGGGAAGCTCTTGGAGGCACAGAGAATAGAGCAACGCACCAAGTTCGACCTCGAGATGCTTCGCGAGGTCGGTTACTGCAACGGCGTCGAGAACTACTCGCGCCACTTCAGCGGCAAAGCGCCCGGCGAGCCGCCGGATACGCTCATCGACTACTTCCCGAAGGACTTGCTAGTCCTTATCGACGAGTCGCACATCACCGTCCCGCAGCTCAACGGCATGTACAATGGGGACCGCTCGCGTAAGCTAACCCTCGTCGAGCACGGCTTTCGGCTACCCTCGGCTATCGATAACCGCCCCCTGCGCTTCGAGGAGTTCATCGAGAAAGTGCCGCAAATCGTCTTTGTAAGCGCCACGCCGGGGCCGTTTGAGGCGCAGGTCAGTGAACAGGTCGCCGAGCAGATAATTCGCCCGACCGGTCTGGTAGATCCCGAGGTCATAGTAAAACCGACCGGAGGTCAAGTCGACGACCTCTTCGATTTGATAAAAGCGCGCACCGATAAGAACGAGCGCGTGCTGGTGACCACGCTCACCAAGAAGATGGCCGAAGACCTTACCGATTATTATTTCGAGCTGGGCGTGAAGGTACGCTACCTTCACTCCGACATCCAGACCCTGGAGCGCGTGAAGATATTGACCGACCTGCGGCGCGGCGATTTCGACGTCCTCGTCGGCATAAACCTGCTTCGCGAGGGACTCGACCTGCCCGAAGTATCGCTCGTCGCCATCCTCGACGCCGACAAAGAGGGCTTCCTGCGCTCCGAGCGCTCGCTCATCCAGACAATAGGGCGCGCCGCCCGAAACGTAAGCGGCCAGGTAGTCATGTATGCGGATAAGGTGACCGACTCCATGAGCCGCGCGATAAACGAGACGAACCGCCGCCGCAAAATCCAGAAGGATTACAACGACGATCACGGCATCGAGCCCGAGAGCATCCGCAAAGCCGTAACCGACATCATCCAAAGCGTTGTAGCCGAATCGGGCAAACTCTACAAGACCCGCAAAGACAGTGACGAAATACAAAAGATACCTCGCCAAGAGCTGGAAAGCATCATCCGCGCCCTCGAGGACGAGATGCGAACCGCCGCCGAGAGCCTCGACTTCGAAAAAGCCGCCCTCCTCCGCGACGAGATGTTCGAACTACGAAAAGACATCGACGAGATGGAAGGCCTAGGCGCCATCGGCAAAAACAAACGGGCGGATTTGAGGATTGTGAAGTAGGGATGGGTTGCATTGCTATATTCCGCCCTGAGCTGGAGACTCATATATGGTAGAGGCCGAGCAAACCATAAATGGTTGACATATCAAACATAAACCGATGTCAGCTTAATGGACAACAAATGGTTGATGGCTCGAGTCGTGTTTACCGCAGGAAGCACAATAAACTACGCCACTTATTTCTTCTGGTAGGAGCAGGGCACGCGTCTTTACACCACCCTATTACCACTCAAGCCATCTCCAAATTCATAGAGCAAAAGGTTCTCTACGTGATTAGCCGTTTCCTAATCCGGGTATAAGCTGTTGCAGCCGGGACATGGAATCGCTAAAAAAAACACCGCATGGGGTATAATATTAGTGCTGTTTGTGCTATGCTAATATAATAATATTTATAAGTACTCGAAAGAAGTTTAGAACGACATATTGCCTGCTAGATTAGCTAAGCATAGTTTCATATAATGTAGTGCTAGTGTAGTAGATGCTCTTTATTAGCTTCAGCTCATAGTAAGCCCCCTTAGTAATCTTTAGAGTTTTGATAATAATTGAAGATTACTAAGGTTTTTAGCGTGCTATTATTTGCAGCTTTAAATGCAGCTTCCTTTGAAATAGCATATTAAAGTCTATCTCACGACAAAGGAGGTGAAACATGTTAAGAAAAAGCTTAGTCGGCTTGATAGTCGTTGCTTCGTTTTTCGTTCTCACCGGTACAGCCATGGCTTTGCAGGACCCGTCAGGCGGTAAGGGTAATATCGTTCCGAACCAACATACGAAAGTAACCGGAACGTTGAACCTTAGCGGCAATGGCAATTACAAAGAGTACGTCCAGGGGATCGATGTGACTACCCCCTATACAGACTCTTTTAACATCAGCTCGCATGTGCAGGGTACCTGGAATAGCCCGTATACGGCCGGCATCGATGGCTACAATTACAACGACCCGCAAGATTATGTAGCGGCTGGCGACCAGAACCCGGCGAACGCATACAGGTTCCAGTCAGGCCCACACGGCGGCTACCTCACGTCCACCCACAGGTGCCGTGAGTGCCACGCAGTCCACCGCGCGGCTGGTAAGTTCAAGTTGTTGCGCTCGGATACGAGGTTTGAGGCGTGCGATTGGTGCCACGGTACCGGCGCGGGCTCAGGCTTTAACATCCAGATGGACAACAACGACGACTATACCACCGAGTATAACGTCGGCCACACGATGGGCTTCGGTATCGATACCGGCAAGTGGAAAGCACCGGATGACACCTACCCGGCATTTACGCCAAACTATTGGCAGGGTGGTTTCTCCTGCTTCGACTGCCACAGCCCGCACGCTAACCCGGCGAGGATGCTGGGATACAACGATGCCGGTCAGGTGCAAGGACTTGCGTGGGCTGACACAGAATACTATGGTGGGCAAACGAGGTATTATAGTATCGTCAACCCGGGGCATGGTGCTTCAACGGACGCGCCGGGTGATTCCATCGCATGCGTCGATTGCCACAAGAGAACTGTGGACGAGGATGGCAACTTCTTAGCTGGATATCCGACAGCAGTGCCGCTCTACCAAGCAGGCAGTTGGCTCCTACTTAAGAACGCCGACCGCGAAATCGCGGTGACGAGTGAGACAATCGATTACTTCAGAGTCGGCGATGTGGAAGGACAGGCGGGCACGATAGAGACTATGGACATCGCTGTCGGACAAGAGATAAGCGATTTGGTCTTTGCCTATTCTGAGCTGGTTGGTGGTGAGGCGTCAGTAACGGCAGGCCAACTCCACCAGTTCGATACCGATACAGCGTATCCGGTAAACAAGATTCCAATCGATTGGAATACGCCGATGGGTATCGCTAAGTCGTCGGAAGGAAGTGCTGCGATGACCGTCAGAACCTATCTCGCGACTGAACCTGCCCATACAGGCGTTTGGAACGTCAACGAGTTCTGCACCGACTGCCACGACGGAAACTCGGGCCTTCATACCGTTGCGGCGCCGCTCTTCAGCGAGGACCGCGCGCTGCGAAACCAGGGCAACAACAACGATGGAGCCCCGATTGACAATTTCCGGGGCAACTACGACATCGCCTACGGCCACGATCAGAACTCACGCCATTGTGGTCGTCAGATGCAGTTCAACCCTGAAGACGTGACTACATTCGGACCGCACTGCCGAAACTGCCATAAAGGTTCAAGCGGCTGCGGAAGGTGCCATAGCCAAAGCAGCGGTATACTTAATATATCGAGAGCGATTTACACGAGCAATTTAAGCTATGCCTCAGACAACAGCCGTGATCGTGCCCCTTACGAGGAATTTCCAGGGGCGCAGGGCCAGTCGACGCTCCACGTAAACAAAACGAGTACAGGTGCTCAGAACATGGTCTTCGACAGTAACTTCACGACGTACCACGCGAACGCTGCAAGCAACGCGACGCTCAGCTTCATGTACAAGAAGTCACGAACTGTGGACTGGTACGACAACTGGAGAACAGCCACCGGCTATGTCCAGATGGGCAAGATGATGGCGAACGGTAATGAGTCTGGAGTTGGAGTTGCCTGCTCCGATGACGGTTTTAGCTGGCCGCACCGCACACTCGGCTGGAAGATGCTCAAAGACGACCTCTTCGGTCTCAACTTTAACGGCACGCCGGTTGCAGTAGGTGGCACCAGGAACTATGGTGGCACCAACTACACCGTACATGACCTCGACAGCGTCTGCCTCGACTGCCACAACCCGACGGTCTGGAGGGCGACGAGCGCGGGCGATTACGAGGATACCTCGACAACGAGTAACGACAATCACGACGACGAGCTGCTGACAAGAGGCTTACCGTAAGGTTAAGCACTTACTTGCAACATAGCAGCAAAAAGTGCACTCAAACACAAAAGACCCGCTGCTAAAAAGCGGGTCTTTCTTTTACGATTTCGGTGCCAACGCGCTCAGCTCCTAGCTGCTCAAGCAACCAAATCCCTAAGCCCAAGCATCAAACCCCAACCCTAGATAGAAACGCCAGCGATTCTATATGGTACGTCTGCGGGAAGAGGTCGACGAGGCGCACTGAATCTATCTTATAGTCGGGTGCCAACCACTTAAGGTCGCGGGCGAGTGTCGCCGGGTCGCATGATACATAGACGATTGTCTCGGGTTCCAACGCGAGCAGGTTATCTATTACCTTGCCTCCGATGCCGGAGCGTGGAGGGTCGACGATAACTATGTCGACATGGCCCGCGGTACGCATGTCGAACGCTTCCAGCGCCGAGCGAACAATGCTCATATTTGTAAGCGCGTTGCGCTCGAGATTTCGCCAGGCATCGGTAACGGCCCTTTTGCTCTCTTCGACCGCGATGACCTCGGCTCCACTTCGAGCCACCGGGAGTGCGAAATTGCCGGCCCCCGCGTAGAGGTCGAGCACCCGCCGCCCGGATAGCGAGCCGAGTTGAGACAGGATGTGTGCGACCATCACCTGGTTTAGTTGCCAGTTGCCCTGGATAAAACTTCCGGGGGAGATAGTGTAGTCGATGTCGTTAAGCGGCAGTGTGAGGCTGTCTTTGCCATGAGTGGCCGAGGTCGAGTTGCCTTTGACGACGACGCCGTCGAAGCCGTTCTTGGTAAGGAGTTTGCCTATATCGTTGAGGTGATTGTTATTTTGTTTACCCGGGCGCAAGCGCACGAGCGCAAACACGCCGTCGCCATGGGTCGCGTGAACCTCGCTGATGGCGGCAAAAATATCCGGCTCGCTCGCGAGCACGGCGCGAATCTTTACTAAGCCCTGATTTAATTCATCCACCAGCAGCGGGCAGCGCTCGATATCGACCACCTCATTGCTCTTTTCCTTAAAGAAGCCGATGGACGGCGCGTCGACCTTAAACTGTGCCCGGCAGCGGTAGCCCCAGGCACCATCATCGAGCAACAGCGCCTTCGCCAGCCCGACCTCTATTTTGCCGATACGGCGCAGGTTGTCCGCAAGGACAGCCTCTTTCATCTCGACCTGCTTTGCGTATGAGGCGTACTGGAGCTGGCAGCCGCCGCAGGTCCCGAAGTACGGGCAGGGCGGCTCGATGCGCTCGGGCGATGGCTCTAGCACTTTGACCGTCGTTGCCAGGGAGTAGTCGCGCCGCTCTTCGTCTATAACCGCTTCGACTGTCTCCCCCGGTATCGCGCCTTTGACCATAATGACTTTGGAGCGCGGAGGCCTAGGGCGATCGCCCGTGTCGGTGCTTGGCGGCGCTTCGGCCTCTTTAAATTCAGGCGTCTTGCGAACGAGAACCCGCCCCCCATATATGGGCACACCGGCGGTGAGATCCAATATTTCGTGACCGTTGTCTGTGTTCGATATTTTATTCATACACATAAACTACCATTGCAGCCGGTATTTAGATAGCCGGGGTGCTAGAAGGTGGCGGAATACCGTAGGCTCTCGCTCGCCTCAATATATCCAAAGTATATCCAAACCCCACCGAGATACTACTTTATTATATAATGGGCATATCGCATGATTGACCAGACCATGAGATTTTCGGCTGAAGCTTTGGAATATAGTCAGGGATTCGAGAGAGGTGTTCGTGTTGGAGAACGATGACGTCAGGAAGATAGTGCGTGAAGGTTACGCGAAGATAGCACAGCTCGAGGAGTCGTGCTGCGGGCCGGCGCCGGCGCCGGCGAAAAGCTCGGGTGGTTGCGGCTGCGGCTGCGGCGACCC
>JAUXNY010000017.1 GCA_030682615.1 Candidatus Aquicultor sp.
CAGACGCCACTTATCCGCCACTTTAGCACAGCTATCGCTGTGCTCTTTGGTGGGGAACGTGGGATCTGGGCTCCTGGGTGGGTCTTCTTCCGGAATGTATTGTTTAGGGGTTTGAGCCAAAGCCAGCATTTGAGCATCAGAGCGAATCTTCATCAAGAGGCGACCATAGGCGGAGAGCGCTTCAAGAATTTCAGCTATCTCGGCATCTGTGAATGCCCGGTCTTCTCTAAACTCAAAATATTCTTTTGTTTTTCGCAAAAGCGATTTAGAAAAGGGCAAAACAAAACTCCCCAAACCGGGTTGTATACCTAGCTTAGAGAGCTCTTATCTCACACTTTATATTTGCGCAGCATATCTATGGCGTAACCTAATTGTGCCGATTTATGTTTCTTGTGGTGTCTTTTGCACCACCCACTATTTTCGTGGCACGGTTTTTCACACGCCGCTGTTCTTATTCGCATAAAATTATTCTTTTCAAATAAATTTATGCTCTCTGCTATGTATTCTGTTGTCAACTTCATATCATGGCTTAAGAAATTAGCATAGCCACTGTATTAATATTCCATAACCATGCCTTTACTGTCAAGCACTTGTGCTCTTATTATAAAACGTAGTATGTTGTGCTTGTAGCACCATCCAGATATTGTGGCTAATGCTTCAGGAAAGGAAATGCCAATGTCACTAGAAGACGGTTTGCTCCATATCAGCCCGCCTCTATTTTTAGTATGCGGCGACATACATTGTTGGAAATGCGGTGAAAAAATGCCCGCGATTGCACTTATGTCCCCCAGTGTTGTTAAGATTGTGGATGAGGTCGAGGGAGAGGTCGAAATCAAAGTTGGTATGTTATCACAGATTACCTTCTTACCGGAAAACGTACTTAGTTATATACAAGAACGCTTTCCCTCATTTCAAATGAGATATTCCAAGACCACAGATAGTTCATACTACGCCAACACTTGCCCGAATTGCGATATGATTAACGGAGACTTCTTCCTTCATTGTGAACCTGATTCTCCGTTTTGTCCTATGGACCAGGAAGAAGCAGAGGCGCTCACTATCCAAGAAATCCCTTTGGAAAATAGTATAGCCGTAGGGGCCTCTTATGGGGGCAGTGGCCCTGAGGATTTAATCTTGGCGCATGCCAGGAAAGTTACTGTAGAGCAGTAGAATAGGAGAACTAACGTGTCTTTATTGAGAGAGATTCAAGATGCAGCCATTGACTCAAGTGTTGAACTTACCGTGTTGCTTAGAAAGTGCAAGGTATTAGCTGCTAAGCTAGGCAATGCGGAGTTTAAGCAGTGGGTAGAGAACGAACTAAATGGCTACAATTCAATAGAGGAATTGCCTGATTATCGAATAATTCGCGTAAATTCCAAAGGACACTTCTCAGGTCCTTTCGGATCGGGCTTAAACTATGCCGATATTCCTCTTTTTTGCATACCAGAGAACTTTAGGAAAAATCTTCAATACTGCCATTTCATGGAACCAGTAGCCGCAATGGAAGTACTGGTGGCAGATTCTGAAGAAGGCATAGCGCAAGAACCCTGGAACCCTGATTTGGTTGTTCATGTCGGTAAAAAAATCTATAAACAAATGAATTGCATACAGGCATGGAAGGTAATCCCAATTTCTGCAATCGCAGCAACGCTCGATGCAGTTAGAAACCGCATACTAAGCTTTGTACTTGAAATCGAAGCAGAAGCGCCTGATGCTGGCGAAGCCCCAATAAATTCCAACCCTGTTTCACAAGATCGATTGCATCAGATATTCAATACATACATCACAGGAAATGTTCAAAATGTTGCCACAGGGAGCACTCATGTCGAACAAAATGCGCAGTATAATGCAGGTGCAAATGATGAGCTTTTTGAAAAGTTAATTGACGCTATCTCGGATTCTAGTGTAGAAACAGACTTAATTTCCGAAATTGTAACCGCACTTGAGGGAATGAGGGCAAATCAAGGGACAAGTGGTTATAAGCAGCACTATCTATCGTTTATGTCGATTCTTGCTGATCACATGCAGGTACTTGGGCCTATCGTTGCACCGTTTTTGCCAGCGTTGTCAGGGATTCTGTCCTAGTTTATCAGTCTTATTAGTTATGGAGGCAGATTTATGAATGAAGAAAACATGAGTAACGCACTCGATGCCATACACGATGAAGCCATGAAGCTGCTAGAGCATGGGGTTCCAGATCAAGCAAGCAGGGGCTTGGAGTTGATTATCTCTATAGCGCGTTACAAGTGCGATGTTCGTAGTGAGCAAGAAAGAGGGACAGAACATTAGGTCTATGAACCTAGCCGATATGAACAGTTGACAATATTGCATGATAACGGCTTTCCAAGGGGGTCCAAATGGTGGCTGCTCCCTCAAAACTACTTCACGAAGCGTTCGTAAAATCTATGAAATGTAGGATAAGATAAGCATGTTAGAGTGAATAGAATAGGAGGAAATATGGCACGCGTGCAGCCAGACGAAATTGTCGATCACCTTAGCGTCGAATTTACACGAGCCCTAGAAGATGCCGTGCTGGCCGTAATGCCGCAAGCTAGCTTCGACCGTAACACGATCTTTCGCGCTTTCAAACGTGCAGTATATCTAAGATGTAGCACCTGGGAAGATGTTCCCGACGAATATGTCGAATGCGACTGAGAATTTGTTAGACCAATATCAATCATACCCGGAAGAATAGCTAATGCTCCCGTATGCAGGTATCAAGAGGATTAGCTTTCAGTTCCTATCCATATATTGGAGTGGCCATGCACGTGCCAAGCAAACGCGTCTATCGTGAAATGAACTCGGAGGTTGCCTCGCTGTGGTTTGTTCCTGCGAACGATGGAACAGAAGTCGCAGTTTTGCTAAAAGCACCGACCTCTAGCATTAAAGCTTTAATAGCTGGTTGCTCTCTTCGTTTCACGTTCGGCATAAATGACTCATACCTTTGTACTGGTGCACGAGTTTTTGATATGCCCGACGCGCCTGTCTCCATTTCAGGCGTTCAGCGTGAGCTTGAAGAGCATGATGCGTTGCAACGCGTCCTGCAGGAACGGCGTTTTCCAATCTTTCTCTTTAACGAGATGGATGTTTGCCTAGCTTGGACTAATGCCGACTTAAGCGTTGAGGACGCTTCTCGTGTGTTTAGCCTAATAGATCCAATTTCTGAGCTGTATAATGGTGTGTTCACTGGGGATGCATCACATGCTCTTGATTGCTTTTGCTTTAGCATCGACAACACCGATATGTATGACAGTGCATATCAAATCGCTACAGTGGAAACCCCAGTTACTGTAGAAGATTGGCGTATTATTAATGCTGTTTTTATCGGTCATCAAGACCACCATATGATAACCATAGACGACGAGGATGAGGGCGAAATGTTCGAGCGGGCAATTTGGTCTTCCTTGGAGTCTGTTTTTCCGCTTACACTATACAAAAGTCCGCAAGCGCAAACAGGTGAGAAAGTTCGTGAGTTTACTGATGTACTCACATTTTACGATTACGGAAGCTTCTTGATCGAGGCTAAGGACCTATCTATTCTAAAAGCTGGCTATGGCCGGAGCCAGGAAAGACGAACCAATAGTGTTCAAAAGCAAACAAAAAAGGCTATCAGGCAACTCATCGGCGCGTCTAGGGCGCTCAAACGAGGAGATGCTATCTTCGACGCGAAAGGCAATGAGCTGATCCCTAATCGAGACCAGCCACCACATTGCATTATCCTGATTACAGAACTTATGCATTGGGGTGATTGGAGCGAGATCGAAGCTCTGTTAATGGATGCGATAAAAACAACAGGTGCATTCTTCCACCTAATTGATCTGCGTGAATTCATTACTCTACTTAAGGGTAGCAGTGGAGACGCCAAGTTACTTGATTACAATCTCATGGGGCGCTTTAAGCATTTTGTTGAAACGGGGAGCATACACATAAGGAGCCAAATTGCCCCTAGTCAAGAAGGTCAACATGAGAAATATTAACGAAAAGAAACAGAGGGTTGTTCATGGGCATGATTCCGACGCATGAAGAGCTTGAGTCTATGAGCGAGCAAGATCTTATCCTAAGGTATGATGCTGAAGCTAGAAATACCGTTGTTGGCACCCAGTTTTTTCGTGATGAGCTAATTCGCAGGCGGCAAAATCGACAAACATATGAAATGCTTGCATTTACTAGGCAAGTACGCAATATGACAATCGCAATTACTGTCTTTACCGTCATCAGCGCCATCTTGGTTGCAGTGACGATACTAAAGTAACTTACTACAACATTTTTATAAAATTGGTTAGCTGATAGAGAGTGTCCTCGTCTTGAGCGACTAATCAATATACGAAAGGTAAGTTCGAAGCTCATCCACCAGGGCCCACAACCACAAGAAAGGCCGGTCGAGCGGACTGGTCTTTTGTGACTATTGCTTAAGCTTCATTGTTCGCGCGTGCAAGCAATTCGCGTAAGTTGAGAACGTCCCCCGTCCCTTTTGTAATGAATCGATTTAGCAGCTAATACCGCAGGTTATAATGGTAATCGACGCAGCTTAGCGGGCGTCTAAAGTGGCACTCTTCGCGTTTTTCGCATATCATAAGGATAAATACTAACAAACTTAAGCTTGATACAGAACGAGTTACTCTCTGAAATCCATGGCTCTCGTGCTCGCTTCGTTGACTCTTTCTTGTGGACAGGTAAGTTCTGATGATTCGACAAGCCGGGCCAAGCATTGCGCAACGACAGGGTGAGAACTTGCCTGAACGCAGCTTGCGGGAGCGCATTCTTTGGGTGAAAGGATGAAATATATGAAACCGAGTACCGACGGCCATGCCGAAAAGAGCGCAGAGAACACGGAAACCGCAGCCGATGCGTTGCTCGATAGATGGAGTCGTCTGGCGAAAGAGAGCAGCTTGGTCGACCCTACGCTGTACGTGGAATACGACGTCAAGCGGGGGTTGCGCGATGTTTATGGGCATGGCGTGCTGGCCGGCTTGACGCAGATAGGGGACGTGGTCGGAGCCGCCGCCGACGGCGACATACTCGTGCCGATTCCCGGGCAGTTGATTTATAGAGGGATAAGCATCACGGAGCTTGTCGACGGCTTCGTGGCCGAGGACCGCCTTGGCTTCGAAGAGACATGCTACTTGATTCTCTTCGGTGAGCTGCCCAACGAAGCGGAGCTGGGGCTCTTCCATGACTGGGTGGCTACGCATCGCGTGCTGCCAAAGCGCTTTGTCCATGATGCGCTTTTGCGGATGCCCAGCCGCGATATAATGAATGCGATGGCGCGAAATGTTCTGGCGCTGTATGTCTTGGACGAAAATCCAGATGATATCTCGATAACGAACATCCTGCAGCAGAGCCTGCGACTAATATCGACCTTTCCCGTGCTTGCCGTTTACGCTTATCGGGCGTACGCGCATCATTTCAAAGATAGGAGCCTGGTAATTCGCAGTCCGCTCGCCGAGTTGTCTACCGCTGAGAACATCTTGCGCATGCTCAGGCCCGACAACCAGTACTCGAAGCTCGAAGCGATGGTGCTCGACCTGACCCTGGTACTCCATGCGGAGCACGGCGGCGGCAACAACTCTTCCTTCACCGCGCATGTGGTTTCGTCAAGCGGGACCGACACGTATGCGACCATTGCGGCGGCCCTTGGTTCTCTCAAAGGACCGCGCCATGGCGGTGCGAATATTAAAGCGGTTCAGATGTTCGAGGAAATAAAAGGCGAAGTGAAGGACTGGGAAGACGATGACGAGGTCGAGAACTATCTTCTACGAATGCTGAACAAGGACGCGTTCGACCGTTCGGGGTTGATTTACGGCATGGGGCATCCGGTCTATTCCATTTCGGACCCGCGGACGCTTATTCTAAAACAGTATGCAGCGATGCTGGCTGAAGAAAAGGGTCTAAAAGATGAATATCGACTGCATGCGAAGGTCGAGGCGCTGGCTCCGGCAGCCATCGCCAAATCGCGCAGGATGTACAAGGGCGTCAGTGCGAATATCGATTTCTACTCGGGGTTCGTCTACTCGATGCTGAACATACCGCCGGAACTGTTTACACCTCTATTTGCCGTCTCGCGCATTGTCGGATGGTGCGCTCACCGTATCGAGGAAATCGCGAACAGCGGGAAGATTATTCGGCCCGCTTACAAGAGTGTCGCGCCGCGCCGGGCCTATGTCCCGCTTAATGACCGGTAGATAGCCATCCCACCATCCGATCATTTCTTGTGGTGTCGTTTTGGATTTATATCCGATGCGGTATATCTTTATTAAGCAACTCTATTGTCCGCGATGGATTGCTGTTAAGCCAGTCAGCCATATTGGAAGGATTTCACGGGAGGGAACAAAGACCATGGACTCACTTATTAACGATTATTTAGCCGGGTATTTTGACACTCATGAGCCGCCGTGTCTTTCGCTCTACCAGCCGACTCATCGGTATCAGCCGGAAAGCAGCCAGGACCTGTTACGGTTTCGGAACCTCTTGAAGGTGATGGAGGAGTCGCTGCGACAGAGGTATCCGACGCGTGAAGTCCAACCGCTTCTAGAGCCGTTCCAGGCTTTGGCCGAAGATCACGACTTCTGGAGTCACACCCTTGACGGATTGGCCGTGCTGAGCGCACCCGGAATGTTTCGAGCATATAGACTCCAGCGCCGGGTTGGTGAGTTGGTTGTCGTGGCCGATAGCTTTCACACCAAGCCGCTGATGCGCATCGTTCAGTCGGCCGACCGCTACCAGGTTCTCGGTCTTGACCGGCATGAGGTCAAACTATTCGAGGGCAACCGCGACGCCCTTGATGAGGTCGAGCCGGCCCAAGGCGTCCCGCGGACGCTCACCGAGGCGCTGGGCGAGGAATTGACCGAGCCGCAGCAAACCGTCGCCTCCTATGGCAGGGGGGGCGCCGAGCCTGCGACGTACCATGGCCACAGCGCGAAGCAGGATGAGGTGGACAGTGACGCGGAGCGATTCTTCCGCGCTGCCGACCGTGCCGTCTTAGAACATCACTCGCGACCATCAGGCCTGCCTTTATTGTTGGCGGCGCTGCCGGATAGCAGCAGTCTTTTTCGCCAGGTCAGCCGCAACCCGTTCCTGTTGGCCGAGGGAATCGACATCCATACCGGCGCCCTGCCGGTAGATGTACTCCGCGACCGCGCCTGGCGGGCTGTCGAGCCCCATTATCTTGCCCGGCTCGCGGCGCTGGTAGAGGCGTTCGAGGAGGCAAGTTCCAAGGGGCTTGGCTCAGACGAATTGGCTGCGGTCGGCGAAGCGGCTGTGGGTGGAAAAGTGGCGACACTTCTTATCGAAGCCGAACGCCAGGTTCCCGGGAGGCTTGACGCCGAGACCGGTCGGATTGAACTCGACGACCTGGTCAATCCGGACGTTGACGACCTCCTCGACGACCTTGGAGAGCTGGTCTTAAAGATGGGCGGCCAGGTCGTGGTCGTCCCCGCAGAACAAATGCCGACGCGCACGGGCTTGGCTGCGATCTACCGATTTTAAGCCGGCGTAAACCACTTGAGTGATTATTCCCATTTCTGTAGCGACTAAGCACTGCTCCAGACGCGATGATGTCCCGGATTATATGGTAAAATAGCCGGCAGTAGCTCATAAAATGTAATGAGCCGAGGCCTGCCCGGTGTTGGTGGGGCCGCTTAGAAGGAAGGCGTTTTCTGTGCAGATAGAAGTCAGAATCATCACTCGCGATTATGAGTTGGGACTTAGGCTCTTTAATACCCGCAGGTTTCCAAGCCGGTATCCGAAGGCCGTACCCGGTGAAGCCGTTGTCAGTTCGCAAAGCCTTATAGAGAATGAGGATTCTACGGAGTGGACCGAGGTCATCGACCTTGTCGTCGATTTCGATGAGAACTGTTCCGTCGAGATGTTCGCCAACTGGCTATATGGCAAACTTACAGTCAAGCCGGACGATATATATTCATTGACGATTGCCGGGACGACCGTCGATATCGATGAGGCGGAGATAGTGCGCGCCGTCGAAGAGGAGCTTAAACGCTAAAACTAAAAACCAAGCTGCTGTAATGCAGCTTGGTTTTGATTAAAATCGCCGGCCGTCTTTGTCGTGTTGCTTGAGAAAAGCTATATATAACCCGCCTATAAGACGCCTAAACGTTTCAACCTAAGCCAGCTGGATACGATTGGCTGGTACCAGAAGACTAACGCGCACCCGATGGCCGCCGCCCCTAAGAAATACAGCATCTTTTTCAAATGTATCGCCTCCTTTACTTGATTCTTGCCAAAAACGTCTATTTACTAACGTTGTGCCCGCGTTTTAGCAGCGCTTTATGATAACCGCTATTGCGGACGGTCGTTGGTCTGGCTATTTCTGTTTCGACTATTGCTGTGATGTTGCTGGTTGGCGTAGGGCTTAAGGGTTATTAAAATTTCTAAGAGCTACTACAAAACATACTGGGCTGATAAGATACTATACCATAGACCGACCGACAACGGCATCTATATTATACCCATAGCGGCACTATTTGCGGCGCAGCGTTATTTGTCGCCGGCATAGCCTGAAGCGGTCGCCATAACGAAGGGCCCGAAGTTTTCTTGCTCCTTCCAGACCTTTCCATCGACGATTATCTCGACCTTTATTAAACCGGAATCTCTAGCTTGCGCCGATATGTATAAAGACGTTCCGGCCGGAGCGCCGGCAGGGGATTTCCATCGCCAAGGTACGCTGGTTTCCAGCTTATCGGTCCAGCCCTTTTCATTGGTGTAAGTGATTATCGCTCTTTTGGATGTGCCGGTCACGTTATACTCGACATCGTAGCCGGTATTTTGTTCCGAACCCAAGCCGGAAAGCAACGACGCGCCAAACCCTAAAGCACCCAAGATAATTATCGAGGCCACCAAGATGAGCGATATTTTCACGACCCATTGCGCGTTGCTGAACCAGTCCAAGAAATCTCTCATTACTTTGCTCCCAAGGGCAGACTTATGCACGTTGGCTGAGCTAATCGTACCATAGGCACACGCTAAGAACATATCTTTTTACGCTGGGTTCTGGGTATATACGGCTGTAATGCCGGTTCGCTTAAAAGGGATTTGAAGCGTCCATGACAGTTATGGATTGCTGGTTACTTAAGCACTTGGCGTTTAGAACCTTCAAGCGGTGGAATACACTATAAGGAGGAGGTGAATATGTGAACACTAAGGCACTGCAAAAAATCAGCTACGGCATGTATGTCATAGGGTCAAAGAAGGGTGAGCGGCTCAACGGACAAATCGCAAATACCGTCATGCAGACGACGTCGGAGCCGCCTATGATTGCGGTCTGCATAAACAAGCAGAACCTCACGCATGAATTTATTGAAGCCGGCGGCGTGTTTTCGGCT
>JAUXNY010000054.1 GCA_030682615.1 Candidatus Aquicultor sp.
CGGTCATACGCATTAATGCGCATCATATAATCGCCCGCCGCGACCCTATTGCCGTTGCTATCCACGCCGCTCCAGAGGATTTGCCTCTGCTCGGCACTGACGGTTGGTAGCTCGCTCTCATAAAGGACGGTGCCGTAATCGGGATAGCCTCCGACTATGGGATGGATTCTCACGACATAGCTGACCGGCTCATCCGGCAAGACCAGCACTTCGGCGCGCGGCCTGCTGCTGTTTATGATGCGATTCTTGACGTTATAACAAAGCCTCGGGCCAACGGTGTCGACGGTAAACGTCCATGCCGTGCCGCCCTTGTTGCCGGCAAGGTCACGCGCTGAGACCAAAACCTGATGTACGCCGTCGGCGAGGACAGTTTGTGGTCGGTAAGAGGCAAGCCCGTCGATGAAGCGAGGTGCCGCTTCTACGCCGTCTATGGTAAACGTGACGCTCTCTGTGTCGACGCCTGTGCCAAACGGGTCATCCCCGATTCTTGCGCGCACCTCAGGCGCCGATAAATTGATAAAAGAACCCGCTAGAGGGAAAGGATCGGTGATAGTCGGCCCAGAAAGGTCGGCGAGACGGTCCGGGTCGGCTTCGCCCTCTATCAAGAGTCGTTTCCAGAACACTCCGAGGGGCTCTTCGTATGCGCTGTCTGCCGCTACACGCTCGATCGTCCCGGCAACCTCATCCAGAAGTCCTTGCTCATCGATGACCGAGACGTTTACGCTATAGAGCCCATCCGGCGTCTCCGTCTCGTCTATCGCGATGAGGCCCTTCGCGCAAGCACTGTCGATAATCGCATCCCAGAGCAGCGCGTCTTCTTCGTCGGCGGAGATACTGTTGGTTTCTTGGCTAACCCAGTCTTCTTCCGGGCTAGTAGCTGCGGCCCTGAAGGTGGCGCCGCTTAAGGATAGTCCTGCCGGCACCGCCATGAGGGGTTTCTTGTAATAAGGCACGACCTGGCCGGCAAAATCGGGTATTGAACCCCGAGGCGTCAACACGTTCGTCCAGGCATTGACCGACATCTCGGATAGAGCCAGATTACTCTCCACCTGCTTTTTCTGCATAGAAACCAGAAATTTCAGCCGCTTGGCCGGGTCTACCGCTACCGGGCTTTTCGCGTACGCGAATTGAACGAGCGTCATCTTCAAAGACCAGCGCAGGATGCGTCCGCGTATAAAGGATTTTGGGAGGGTTGTCTCGAGAGCTGTCTTCTTGAATATTTCCTCGCTAATAACCTTCTGACTTTTGAGATAATTCTCATGGATAGAGATAAGCCTATAATTAAAGAGTGCCTTATATATCTGCCGGTCGTCAAAGACAAACAAGACCGATAGGGGCTGATACATGGGTCCTCGCGTGATAAACGAGTACATGTCGTAGAGGCACTCTCCGATAAAGTGCTTTTTCTCACCACGGGTGCCCTTCGGGCAAATCGGGAAAAGGTTATCGCTATGCGCTACCCAGTCGGCCGCGTTGTGGCCGCCCCAGCCGAGCGCCCGCGCCCGCTCCTCGTCGGAGACGGACCCGTTTTTTTCGGAGACTTTGAGCATGAGATAGCCAAAGTTGGGTTTGTCCGCAAAGGGTCTCGACTCGCCGGTTATCTTTGGATTAGGCGAATGGAAGTAATCCGACCAATTCTGACGATCCCCCTTTTCGTCCGGGATAGAAGGGCCGCGCCCAATCCATTCGATGCTCATGTCCGGGCCGGTTCCGCTCATCCCGAACGCCGCCGCCGGCTCGACGCCGACCGAGCGGTTGATATGGTAATGCGTAATCCCGCTCCACGCCCCTGCCGTTCCGTCTAGACAAAAGACTAATGCCAAAGCCAACGCTAAAATTGACCACCCTGATCTCAAAACCCTATTCTGGTTCATACGATTCTCCATCGTAGTTGGTGTTGGACAAGGGCATCTTAGACCATCCCTGCCGGTTAACGTATTTGACGCGACTGCCGGATTCGGTTGGAGGCTCTTCGAAGCCTAAATATGAGGTACAGCCATCCTCCGGAACATAATCGAGCGGAAAGAGCGCGGGAGACAGAATCGATATGCTGTACTCGAGAGCTAAACCAAGCTCTTCTCCGCCCTTGAAATCCGCGTAAACATAGGTGTCGCTGACGTGGCCGAATCCATCGGGGAGCTTTCTAACATTTTTTCTCGGGTTTAACATGAAGTGCGGCGCTATCTGCTTATCGGAATAAGGCTCCTCATACCCGTAGCCGCCTCCAAGGCCAAAACCCCTGTGGTCAAGCTTAGAGATAGAGACCTTCAACATAGAACCATATTTTGTGCTTTCTAAGGAGATCTTTGCGTCCGGATGGTCGTCTGCCGCATACTTCCTATAATCCCGCATCAAAGCGTCGAATATCTCCTGCGTCGGCTTGCCCTCCTTGGTCGGGAACGGCAAGTAGACCGTGACGTCTTTTAAGACTTCGCCCTTCGTCGGGGAGATCGTAAAGCTATAACCAAAGCTGACATCCTGTTTTCGGCCGCAGCCGACAATAAGCAAAAACGCCGCCAGCAGGACCAATAAGGCTATCCCTGTCGCTTTCTTAAATGCTTTCTCGTCCTTCCTAAATTTCATCAGTCACCAACCCTATCTTCCCGCTAAACGCCAGTTCGCCTCTGGCGATACATAAACGCACCTTGTCACCGAGCGCCGGCTCACTTTCGACTCTACGGAAACCCGCCTTTTCGTTATACATCAGACGCCGCCTGCACCTGCGCGCCGCCCCGGTACTTCCGCCCGTCGCCGGTTTGCGCCAAGACCTGCAACGTGTAATCGCCATCGGGTGCGATAAGCACGCCCTTGTCCCCAAAATCCGCCGCAAGACTCGCGTCGACCATTTCGGGAAAATCGATTATGCCGTACCACGTGACTTCATGCTCGCCGGCATCATATTGAGCGTTATCGACCAGGCAGCGTACCGTCTTACCCTGTGAATCAAGGACGTTGACCGTAACCATCGCCGGAGCATCGAGCTTAAACGCGATGGCTGCTTGCCCGGCGTCGCAATCA
>JAUXNY010000075.1 GCA_030682615.1 Candidatus Aquicultor sp.
GGGTATCAATAAGGACACCGCGATGAGCGATTGCTCTATTGGTGCAGAAGTGAACCCTCCCCATTTTGGCGGGTCATGACAGCGCGGAATTTAGTGTTGGCAATAACAGAATTGGAGGTATGCGATGTCAGAAGGTGTAAACACGGGAGTGCCCGTCGACGTGGACGAAGAAGGGTACTTGGTCGACTACCATCAATGGGATGAATCTATCGCCCACACGTTAGCCGAGAAAGAAGGGGTAGGTGAGCTTACGCCCGATAAGATGGAAGTCATAAAGTTCATGCGCACATATTATGAGAAATACGGGTTCTATCCCATCATGCGCTATGTCTGCAAGAACGTCCATCAAGCTAAGGAATGCGTAAACGAGGAGTTCATCGACCCGTTAAAGGCAGTTAAGATAGCGGGGTTGCCGCAGCCGACCGGCGAGGTCGTTGCCTATCTAGAACGTAAAGTAGCATAGTTTGCTTTAGCACAACCGAAAGTCCACCGAAGCTGAACGATTGAAAGGAGTCGGTAGATGTCGACGGAAGACCTATTATTCCACAAAGAGCATGGCTGGGTGCGCGTCGCCAATAGCACCGCCGTCGTCGGAATATCGGATTACGCACAGGGCATGCTCGGCGATATCGTCTATCTCGATATCCCGGATGCCGGTGAGGAAATTGCGGCAGGCGATGTCATCGGCGAGATAGAATCGGCAAAATCGACATCAGACCTTTACGCTCCGGTAAGCGGAAAGATAATCGCGGTAAACGAAAAGCCGGTAGATAGGCCGGAGGTAATCAACGGGGACCCGTATGGCGACGGCTGGATGTATAAGGTAGAGCTTAGCGACTCGGCCGAGCTCGATGCGCTGATGAGCGAAACAGAGTACGCCGAATACGTAAAGGGACTGTAGGCGTAAAAAAGAAAAATAATTCGTCAAAGTACTGGATTTTTTAAACACTCAAGTTTATCTTTAGATTATAGAGTAAATTAGCCGAACGTCGGATAGCCCATAAAAATCACACTATTTCAGCGCAATAATCATCACTAAACACTTGCGGTTTAATCGTAAAAGAGGGCGCTTAGGCGGTTTGCACAGGCTGGAGCATGAATCTGGGAGCAGCCTGGGTTCTGTGCTAAACTCGGACAAACAAAACAAAGAGGGATGTGTCATGGTTAAGAAGAACGAGTTAGACCTCAGTAACGTATTAGTTGACATTTCCGAAAAATCAGACGAAGAACTCAGGGAAATTCTAGACCAGCTTTGCGGAGAAGAAGAGCGGGTTTCGTTTAGGCGACGGGTGCTCCATGGAAAAATAGATATCCTCAAGGCGGAACTCGTCGACAGGATGAAAGCTTCCAGAGAGGGCGGACGAGTCATCTCCGAGGCCGACGTCGACAGGCTGAGCGAGATTTTGGCACGCGGCTTGACGAGTGTTTCTAAGGTAGACGTCTCTGACGAGGACGCATTTTAAGCAGGTGCGCTATTAGCAGGCGCTAAAGAGGTCGCAGCGGTTATAACAGCGATAGATGCGGCCATAGTCGATTGAGGTGAGAGGAGACGAGATGTCAAAATCAAGAATCACCGAGATAATTGAGCAATTCCTTAAAGAAGCAGGCGCGAATATTCAAGAAGACCGTTTGACCGATTACATAGTAAGCGAGGCTCGCAAAGGTAGAAAGCTCAGCGAGATACTGGAAGACCCGAACATCAAGGGCAGAATCAGCGACGGTCATTTGGCTCACGTTCTCGAACGCAAGGAAGTCATGCAGGCGTATGAAGACAAGCTTAAAGAGGCTACAAAATAAGCGATTATTACTAGGCATATCGAACTTGGTGGGTCAAAATGGAGTGCGGTAAATGCGGTAGCAAAAACGAAATCGGCGATGATGTCTGCCGCCAATGCGGGGAGTTGCTGGTATCCGATGCGGAACAGACGATTTCGCTTTCGCGAGCTGATTTAGAGCAGGCGCAGGCTGAACTAGAGTTAGCAGTTGAGGACGAGCCGGTTTTAGTAGTCAAAAAAGGCGCCTATGTCGGGCAGAAGTTCAGCCTGACCAAGGACGAGATTACTCTCGGTCGCGACCCCGCCAGCGATATATTTCTGGATGACATCACGATATCCAGGCACCATGCGAAGATAAAGATGAAGCGTAATCGCGTTAGCGTCGCCGATTCCGGAAGCTTGAACGGAACGTACGTCAACCAGGAGCGCATCGAGGAGCCGACAACGCTTCATTCAAACGACGAACTTCAAATCGGCAAGTTCCGGATGATCTTCGTGTCTAAAAAGCATTAGTTAAAACAAGCAGAGATAGGACAGACAATAAGATGTCTCTAAGCATGAGAGCGTCTAGATAGAATTATGTGGTCTAAGCAAGCGATTATTTGGAGGGAGGACAGGCAATGGCGACTAAGAGAGACTATTCAACGATAGGTGAAGTGGTTCAACAGCTGAAGCCGCGCTATCCTGACCTTTCAATCAGCAAGATTCGCTACTATGAAGAAGAGAACCTAATCAAGCCGGAGCGCACAGCGGGAGGGTATCGAAAGTTCTCCAAAGATGATGTCCGCCGCTTAGACCTGGCCCTGCGCTTGCAGAAAGAAAAATATATGCCCCTCAACGTCATCAGGCAAAACCTCGATATGATGGATATGGGGCAAGTTACCACCGATATCAGGCAAATCGCGCAGGAGAACAGCGAAGGAGAAATCGGCTCCGAGACCGCCGGTCCCGTCTCGGCCGAGAAGGCCATCAACAGCATCGGCATCTCCGCGGATGTCGCGAAGATGCTCGAGAATTTCGGGATAATCCAGCTTATGAAAACCTCTGAAGGCAAGAGCTATACTTCAGCCGATATACGCCTCATGACCATCGCGAGAGAGATGAACAAATATGGCATCGAGCCGCGGCACCTGCGCATGTATGCGACGCTGGCCGACAAAGAAGCGGCGCTATTCCAGCAGATATTGTTACCGATGATTCGCCACAAGAGCGATGACCGCGACCGGCGTATCGCCGAGGTTCTCGAGATATTGAGTGACCTCTCGGCGCAGATGAAATCGCTATTGCTCAAGAAAAAGCTCGATGATTATATGAGCGCGGTAAAATAGGTTCAATCAGGAATTCAATCAGGATTCAGGTAGCCCATGAACGCAGTGTATCGACTGCTCGTGGGCTTCTTCCATAGAGCCTTGAAAGCAGGCTTAAGCTAGAGCGAGGGGTACATGTCTATAGGCAAGGCCGGCGAAGATGTCGCGGTCCATTATCTTAAAGGTAAGGATTATCGCATCATAAAAAGAAACCACCGCTCGAAGATGGGTGAAATCGATATTATCGCCGTAACCGGGCGTACACTAGTCTTTTGTGAGGTCAAGACCAGGTTGAGTAGGGCATTCGGCGAGCCGTTCGAAGCGGTAACGGTATCAAAGCAAAGAACAATCAGGAATGTGGCGGAGCTGTACTTGGCTACTGCGCGCAGTCTGGCTGGACTCGAGAGCATAAGATTCGATGTCATCTCCTTGCTGGCGCAAGGAGCAGGCTTTCAAATAACCCACATCGAAGACGCGTTTTAGGGCAAAAAAAAAGAAAATGGGCAGGTGTTAAAAGGGGATCCTTATGGTCTATCGGGAGCTATAGCCATTAAGGTTTGGGAAAAAGTTTTTAGGCTTGAAGCCTACTGGGGGAGTCGAGCACCTGCCCATTGTCCCAACTATTTAGTTTTCAACTAGTTATCAGATATCACAAGCACCGGTACATCCGTGCTTTTCATAACCGCGTCTACGACACTTCCAAGTGACCGTTTTATCCCTGATTTTTCCGAGTTACCGATTATAATCAAGTCCGGTCCGTATACCTCGGCATAGTCGGCTATCGTTCTAGCGACTTGCCCTCGGAGCACACGTGTCTCTATGTTCACGTTGTTTTGCTCCGCGTAATTCTTTACTGATTCCAGCACCTCGGTGTATTTGCCGATTCCCGGCTTGCCCTTAAGGTGCTTTTCCGTTTCCATGTAGGGCGATTCAAGCATTTCATAGTCGCTTTCGACGTAAATCGCTCTTACATCGGCTTCGAAAAAACTAGCCCAAGCTATCGCTTGTTCGGTTGCCATAATCGATGATTGGGACCCGTCTGTTGCCAGCAATATCTTTCTTATATCGATAAATAACTCTTGTACATCAGATGACTTCGACATCGCCGTCGACTCGTAAAGATTATCTATCATTTGGCTCCCTTAGGGTCGCATCGCTTTTCGCAACCATTAAGTGAAAAGCTTGACGTATTTAGCGTAATCCAGAAGCTGGGCTCAAAACAGTAAAAGTCGGTAAACGGCACAAAGCGAGGTTTAAGTGGAACAATAAATACCGTATGTGGCTCTAACTGCCCTTAATCACAAGCACAGGTATCGTGGATTCTTTAACGACCGCCTCTGAGACGCTGCCGAGTGCGAGCCGTTTCAGGCCCGTCCGGCCGGTATTTCCTATAATAATAAGGTCTGCTTCATAATCGGCAGCCGCCTTGATGATGGTCTTTGGAACGTTGCCTTTTATTACCTCGATGTTGTAGTTGATCTTGTTCTTGTCGGCGTATATCTTCGCGATGGAGACACCCGCCGTGCTTTGGCGCATTTCCTTCGGGGTCTCCAACATGACGATGTTGCGCGAATAGTCATGCTCATCCTCGCTGGTGTCGACGAAGATTATTTTTAAGGCCGCTTTAAAGACCTTAGCCAGCGCAATCGCATACTTGGTAGCCATTATGGCAGGGACCGAGCCGTCTGTCGCCAGCAACAACCGTTTCATCTTGAAATTCACTTCGCCAAAATCGCCTAGTGCTCGAACTTCGTCTTGTTTGCCCATTTCCCTTTGCCTTCTGAGTAATCAAGTTTTAAACAGCTTATCAAAATCCGCACGAAACGCGCAACATTTGGGCGACAATCTACATTCGTGACGCCTCAAAACACACGTGCTCCTAAAGGCGGCACTATGTGGTCTTGATGGAGGATCGGGTGAAGGGAATGAGCACAAATTTAAAAGGTTGCCTGCCGACAACCTTTTAAACAAGGGACTGATTTGATAATAACTTTATCGGCGTTTCACCGGCGTCTATTTAGGGTTTATTTGAAAATGATTTGAAAACTAGTCCTGAAAAGACTGAGGGCCACCAGATGGTGGCCACATAGGCTTTCCTACGCTGTGCTCAGTCGCTTAGGGATGCAATAACTATTTTATCGGTAGAAGCGAGCGGAAACTTTACACTTTTCGTGTAAGGAGCCTATAAACATCTAACCTGTTTCATCGTCGCAGAATAATCCCGCGCTTTCAGCATCAGCCTCGGCCGGGTTTTCTTTGTGTTCAAAGTCGACCTGCTCCTGTATGAAGCTCATCAGCGCGTCCAGGCTCGCTTTGTCTATTTGAATATATTTGATTCCGACGAGAAAATCCCTGGCGTTAGCGTTGAAGGAAGTGATATGGACGATTTCTCCAATAGCCGTGATAGAACCGCTGCGATCGAGGTTCATAGTCAGGTTTACGTGCGTGCCCACTGTAAACGCGCTCGATGCCTTGACAATCAAGCCGATTCCCCCGGCGCTGATATCGTGCAGCTTGAGACGCTTGTAGCGGTTTACGTTGTTTTGCGGGCGCAGCTCTATGTCGAGAGGCACCGATATTTCACCGTGGCTCAGGCGGTAGTGTTCGCGTCTTTGAACAAAGCGCGGCTCCGAAAGATTGGTCAGGGCGATGACTGCACCGCGCTCGCTCGACTCCTTAAGGTGCGCCTTGATGATGAACAACCCGCTTTCGCTGTCCTTGATTATAAAAACGCGGAATGTATCCGGCGTTACAGGAATAGGTTGTTTGACGGCTTTGCACACTATGAGCTTGCTATTATGACACATATTGACGACGTACGGCGCGGTCGAGTCGTTGACTTTTAGTCTGACTAGTTGGCCGGGTTGGAGAAGGGTTCCGAGCTCCAATTAAAACTCCTTTGCCGAATCGAGCGGCATCAGTACTCATCAAATGTATCGGCTAGCCAAGTTTGCGCCTTAATGTATATCGCGCTTGCGCAACAACTTAGAACGTCGTGGTTAAAGGCTATGATTACCGTTGCATGATAGCATGGGCCGCGACTCGACAGAGTAATTTGCTCTGTAAAACCACGCCCTAAGCGATGTATAATATGTTTACGGAGCGATTCGAGTGAGTTTTCGGCGCGCCGAAATCGGTTTAACGAACGACTTCGCAGGACGGCAGACGTAACGCGTGGGAGCCGGCGCCAATAAAAGGATGCGCATGGGTAAAAAGGCCGCTAGGGCCAGTGCTAAAGGCAGCAAAAAAAGGGACTTAGGCAACACCGGGAAACGTGGGGTCAGCATCGCGCTCGGCGCGATTCTGCTGGTTTGCGGCTTAACGTTATTGGGGACTTTAGCCTATCCAAAAATATATGCCGCAGTCAGCCCCGCGCCCGCGATAAACAAGATCGTCCTCGAACAGGGGCATTTCTGGGTAGTCATACCGAAAATCAGGGTGGACTCCCCGGTGCTGCCCACAGTCACGGAGGATTCCTTAAGGCGAGGCGTAGCGCATGTGCCGGAGAGTGGTTTTCCCGGCGAGGGGAAGAACGTCATTATCGTCGGGCACAATTATGACCCCGCAAACTGGGTGCCTCAAACGACGTTTGGCCTTCTCAGCGAGTTGGAAGACGGCGACGAGGTGCTCGTCGCATATCGAGGCCGCGTGTACACATACGTGGTAAAAACCAAGGAGACCCTTGGAGAGGATGACCCGGAATTATATGAGCTTACCGACGATGAACGATTGACGCTGTTGACCTGTGAAAACTACGAGTCCAAGACCAGGCGTTTGAAAGTCGTCGCGATGCCGAAATAGCCGTTGCGGCAATTAATCTCCGCGTAGAGAAAGCAAAGATAGGCTTATGAATAGAAGTTGTGACGGCATTCATCTCGAAAATTCCAAGACAGTCTGCCCATGAGAGTAATAGTCGATGCCGACGCTTGCCCGGCTATCTCGAATATTATCAAAGCCGCTCGTGCTTGCGGCGCCCAGGTCCTCCTTGTCGGAAATGAGACTCAAAACCTTCGCCGATTCAAAGATGCAAAGGACGTGACGATCGAGGAGGTGGCGAGCGAGCGCGACGCGGCGGATTTCGCGATAATGCTAGGTGTTCGCGCGGACGAAGTCGTCATCACTAACGACATCGGCTTGGCGGCGATGGTTTTGGCCAAAGGCGCGCACGCAATCTCGCCGCGCGGCAGTTTTTACAATAACGCCACCATCGAACAAGAGCTTTTTATTCGACATGTAAAGCAAAAAGTGAGGAGAGCGGGCGGAAGGACAAAGGGGCCGTCCCGCTACGTCGAAGAGGACCGCGAGCGGCTGGTCGAAGCCCTGAAGAAGCTTCTCTGCAAGCAAAAGGACGGCTAGCCAAAGCTCCCGTATACCTCGTAAGATCGCCCCTTATCCCCAAATTGCGACAAGCGCTGCCCGGATACCAGATATAGCGCAGGCTTCCCTCACTATCCCAAGACGCCCTTGAATTTGTGTCGAGAGCCATTGCATTAGGCTAAAGCAAAAGCTATTATACGTAATAGCACAAAAGCACTAATAATAGTCGATATCTAAACACATGGAGGGGCTCGTGCCGGCAAAGGTACTTTCAGCAACGGTCGTGGGTATGAGTGCCATGCCTGTGGAGGTAGAGGTAGACGCTTCGCTCGGGTTACCGAGAGTAAGCATAGTCGGCCTCGCCGATACGGCGGTGCAAGAGTCGAAAGAGCGGGTTCGCAGCGGAATCGAAAACTCCGAGTATGAGTTCCCCTTGAAGCGTATAGTCGTCAATATGGCCCCTGCGAATATTCGAAAAGAGGGCCCGGTCTTCGACCTTCCGATAGCGTTAGGAGTTCTTGCCGTTACCGGACAGGTGCCGGCTGAACGGTTTGGGGATTATTTGATCGCCGGCGAGTTGTCGCTTACCGGCGAGATAAGGCGGATAAACGGCGCGCTGCTATTGGCTATTTGCGCTAAGGCGCAGGGAAAACGGGGCGTGGTGTTGCCTGCAGAGAGCGCCCGCGAAGCCTCCATTATCGATGGGATAGATATTATCCCGGTAGCCAACCTCAACGAGGTCGTCGACTTCTTTGCCGGTAGGGCCGTCATAGAGCCGGTGAGATACCGGGCTGAGGTGTCAGACGCAGGTGAATTCGAGCCGGACTTTGCGGATGTCAAAGGGCAGGAGCACATAAAGAGAGCGCTGGAGGTCGCTGCGGCGGGCGGGCACAACATCCTTCTAATCGGCCCTCCGGGCTCCGGCAAGACAATGCTCGCCTCACGTCTGCCCTCCATATTGCCATTGCTCAGCCTCGATGAAGCTATTGAGGTGACCAAAGTATATTCGGTCGCAGGCATGCTCAGCCCCGAGCAGTCGCTGATAACGACGCGGCCGTTTCGGGAACCGCACCACACGATAAGCAATGCCGGCCTCATCGGCGGCGGCAGTTATCCGAGGCCGGGCGAGGTCTCGCTATCGCACAACGGCGTCCTGTTCCTCGACGAATTTCCGGAGTTTTCCAAAGGCGTCCTCCAGGTGTTGCGCCAGCCCTTGGAGGAGGGAAAAGTAACGATTTCGCGGGCGTCGGGGTCGCTCACCTATCCGGCGCAATTTACGCTCGTGGCCGCGATGAACCCGTGCCCTTGTGGCCATCTGGGTGACAGGGCGAAGCAGTGCATTTGCGGGCCACATAGGGTCCAGCAATACAGGGGGCGCATCTCGGGGCCGCTCCTCGACAGAATAGACATACACATCGAGGTTCCGCGTCTCAGTAAGGACGAGCTTATGCGCTCGTCCGATGGAGAGACTTCCTCGCGTATCAAACGGCGAATCGATTCGGCTCGCGCCGTACAAGGTGAGCGCTTCCAGACCATAAACAGCAACGGCAACGGACGGTTGCTCGTCAATAATTCGCACATGAAGGCGAGAGAAGTCAAGCGGTTCTGCGTCTTGACGCCCGAAGCGACCTCGTTTCTGGAAGCATCGGTCGATAAGTTGGGTTTGAGCGGAAGGGCGTTCGAGCGTGTTTTGAAAGTCTCGCGCACGATAGCCGATCTTTCCGGGAGCGAGCGCATTGAAATCGAGCATGTCGCCGAAGCGGTTCAGTACCGCGCACTAGACAGGAAGTATATATGATGGGGCTCAACGCGCACTACCGGCGCATGGTCGCGTTGCCGGCGGCCAAGGGGGCCGACTTATGCGATTAGAGAGGCATGACGGTGTGCCCGATGGAGGCGACAAAAAATATTGGTTGGGCATAAAGCTGGTGCCGGCTTTTCGCAACCGCCAATATACCTTAGCTGAAAAGGCCGGCGGTCCCCGGGCGCTCTGGGAAAGCGACCACATAGCGCTGAGCGGCCTTGGATTCACCGATAAAGACGTAGCTGAGACGGCCGCTCTGCGCGCGGCCATCGATCTGGACGAGGAACTAGAGAAACTTAGCGTTCGGGGCATATCCATCATGACCGACGAAGACGAGGGTTTTCCGCAACTTCTTCTCGATGCGCCCTGGCATCCGAAGGCGTTTTTCATCAAAGGCACGCTGCCCGCCTGCGATGCCTCGATAGCTATCGTCGGCTCCAGGCATGCGACCCTTCAGGGGAAGGCCTTCGCCATGGAGTTGGCCTCAGCGCTTGCCGCTGTCGGCGTGATGGTCGTCTCCGGCGGCGCGCGCGGCATCGATACGGCCGCGCATACCGGCGCGCTCGAGGCGGGCGGGCTTACGGCGGCGGTGCTCGGGTGCGGGCTCGACCTCGTCTACCCGCCGGAGAACCGCAACCTTTTTGCGCAGATAGAGGAGCGCGCGGCTCTCATCTCAGAATACCCGCTGGGAACGCAGCCGTTTCCGCGCAATTTTCCGGCGCGAAACCGTATCGTCGCCGGTATGTGCAATGGCGTCATTGTGGTCGAGGCCGCTCTCAAAAGCGGCGCGCTCATTACCGCCGACTTTGCTCTCGAGTATGGGCGCGATGTCTTCGCGGCGCCCGGCTATAGCAAGAGCCCGATGAGCAAGGGGGCCAACGCGCTAATCAAACAAGGGGCGCACCTGATAGAGTCCGCGCAGGATGTGTTGGATGTGCTGAGTTTAACGGGTATTACGCTGGATCAGGGTGAACCCCTCGAAAGGCTCTCCGGTCCCGAGAAAGACTTTCTCATCCAGCTGGGCTGGGAGCCCAAGCGCTTCGATGAAGTCACGCGCAATATCCCGGTCGACACCGCTACGGCCTCGGTTCTATTGTTAACGCTAGAGATATCCGGGTTTGTCAGACGTGATATCGACGGTTGCTATCTGCGCATTAAATAGTCTGCGCCCGGCACAACCGCTCAGCCCCGCGAACGCGAAAATCCTCTCAAATGTACTGCCGCCGCATGCGGCTGAGCGCAGCATAAATGGCTTGCTTGTTAGCCAAGCTCAGGATTATAACTAATATAAGTACGAATTCACTGACAATGGCCTTGTTAAATAGTATAATGGCGATGTTATGTCGCAATGATGTAAAATCGGCGCAGGCACGCGTAACGATGAATATAACAACAGAATTAAAGAAGGTGGCTGCAGGGAATGCCCGTAACTCTAGCTGAAATCAAAGATGACTCTTATGTAAAAGCGTACATCACACAAGCGGACAAACACATGGAAGCCATCGGCTTCACAGAACACGGATTTCGCCACGCCGAACTCGTATCCAACATCTCCATGAATGTCCTGCGCAGGCTGCATTTCCCGGATCGTGACGCCGAACTGGCCGGGATGGCCGGTTATTTGCATGATATCGGGAACGCGATAGGGCGTAGCTTTCATGCGGTCTCGGCCGCGATGCTCGCGCAGTCGGTACTGATACGCCTCGGCATGTCTCCCGAGGAGATGATGGTTGTAATGAATGCTATCGGCAACCACGAGGAAGACTATGGAATGGCGACTAGCACGATAAGCGCGGCGATTATTCTTGGAGATAAGACCGATGTTCACCGCAGCAGGGTTCGCACACCGGACCCGTTGACGCGCGATATTCACGACCGGGTCAACCTCGCCGCTCAGCGCTCGTTTTTGCGGGTCGATAACGACCGCAAGCTGATCGAGCTTGAAATAGATATTGACACCACTATCAGCCAGGTGATGGAGTATTTTGAGATATTCCTATCGCGTATGGTAATATGTCGCAGGGCGGCCGAATTCCTAGGATGCGAGTTCGGTCTGGTTATTAACGGAGTAAAACTTCTGTAGGGGGGAAGGAATGACTGACAAGCAAAAGCACCTGTTATCCCTCGGTCTAGTGCTGATCATGGTTGGGCTTTCTATCGTAATGATATTTCCGATCGAAAAATCGGCTAAACTCGGCCTTGACCTGAGGGGCGGCCTGCAAGTTACTTACGAGGCGAAGGACTCGCCTGAAGTCAAGGTAACAGAAGAACGGATGCAGCAGGCGGAATTCGTACTAAACCAGCGCGTCAACGCGCTCGGTGTCGCCGAACCCGAGATTCAACGGGAAGGCGCGCGCAACATCGTTGTACAGCTCCCGGGAGTAAAAGACCCGGAGCGGGCGAAAGAGATTCTCGGAAAGGCCGCCGTCCTCGAGTTTGCAATTGTTCAGGACGCGTATGCCGCAATCAACGACATGGCTGAGTTGAACAAGCAGAAAAGCGAAGGCAAGCCCGTGCTTGGTCCGGTAGAATTGACCGGCGACAAAATCAAGAGTGCTCAGGCTACTTTCGGCGGGCAGATCGGTGCCCAACCAATAGTCAACATGACCTTCGATGACGAGGGCGCGGTGAAGTTCGGCCAGATTACGGCGAACAACGTCAATAAGCGACTGGCCATTGTTCTCGATGACCAGATAATCACGGCTCCTAATATCAAAGGCGCCATCCCCGACGGAAAGGCGCTCATAGAGGGAATCGACTCGATTGATGAGGCGAAAGAGATCGCCATTGTCTTGAATAGCGGCTCTATCCCCGTAACACTCGATATTCTCGAGTATCGCAGGGTTGGTGCCACGCTCGGTGCCGAAGCGCTGCGGTCGGGCGTAATCGCCGGCATCGCGGGCTTCTTGCTCGTCGCATTGTATTTGCTCCTCTACTATCAGGGCCTCGGTCTTATCACGTGGTTGGGTATTTCAGCCTATGCGATATCGGTCTGGGGCGTAGTCGCTGCGATGGGTCAGTTCTACGGTTGGACGTTGACGCTTCCCGGCATCGCCGGCCTTATTATAAGCATCGGTATAGCGGCCGACTCTAAAATAATCATTTTCGAGCGCGTCAAAGAAGAGATGCGTGAAGGAAAGACCTTTAGGACGGCGGTGGACAGCGGGTTCTGGCACGGGTTCAGGACGAGTCTCGACGCGGATTTGGTTACGATGCTGGTAATGTTCGTGCTCTTCTTCGTAGGTGTGAGCCAGATTCGCGGCTTTGCGCTTGCGCTTATAGTCGGTCTTACCCTCGATATCGTCATCATGCTTTTGTTCACGAGGTCATCACTGGGCCTGCTAGCCCAGATATGGCCGATAAAGAGCCCGAAACTTCTAGTCAGGGTCGGGAAGGTGAAGCAAAATGCTTAAGTTTGATTTTATAGGCAAGAAGAACATATGGTTTGCTATCTCCGCGGCCATAATTGTGTTGAGCCTCGTGGGAATGCTGGTAATAGGGTTCAACTATAGCATCGATTTCAAAGGCGGAAGCTCATCGGATGTCAGGTTCAAAAAGACCGTTTCTGTCGAGGATGTCCGCTCGGTTCTTAAAGAACAGGGATTGGGTGACAGCAAGATTCAACCCATTGAGAACATCATCGGCACAGATGTGGGGGCGCTTTCCTCTACGACTAAGGGTACGATGATGCTCTTGCGCACGACGGAACTCTCGTCCGATCAAGAGACTGCGCTGTTTAAAGCGCTCGATACGAAATTCGGTATTGCCGACCGGAAAACGATGACGGTCGATGCGAGTTGGGGAGCGCTAATCACCGAGCGCGCGATATACGCGTTTGTCGCCGCCTTGGTCCTGCTCTTAATATTTATCACGGTGCGCTATGAGTTTAAGATGTCGGTAGCGGCGATACTCGCGCTCTTCCACGACGTAATCATAACGGCCGGAGTATATGCGCTTGTCGGGCGCGAGGTAAACCCGAACATGATAGCGGCGCTCATTACCATCTTGGGTTACTCACTCTATGACACGATTGTCGTTTTCCATAGAATCAAGGAGAACTCTACTAATATCGTTCGCACTACCTACGGGGCGATGGCGAACAAGTCGATTAACCAAGTCTTAATGAGGTCGATAAACACCTCGCTAACAACGCTTCTGCCGATTATAGCGATACTGATATTCGGTGGAGAGACGTTGAAAGACTTCGCGTTTGCGCTGATGATAGGGACAATCGCCGGTACTTACTCGTCGATATTCTTCGCGTCGCCGGTATTCGTCGTCTGGAAAGAAGCGGAGCCATACTATCGAAACCTGAAGAACAAATACGGTAAGGAGACGATAGCGCGGGCTTCAGCGTCGTAAGTATAAAAGTCCTGGAAGCGCAAGTATAAGATGCGTTATCTAATAAGACACGTTATCTAAAATAGAAGGCCCGCGAGCACATCGCGGGCCTTCTATATTTATGTTTTAACCGGGTATCGCATGGAAAAGATAAAGCATCTATATGGCGAGTAAGCCCTTAGAACATCGTGCGCGTAATCTATTAAGAGCCCCGGTTATCTGCTAGAATCTTGTATACTGGGGGACAATATTTTGGCGAGAATTCGAAGTCTTATAAACAAAGTAAAACGATATAATCCGGGCGCTGATATCGATGCG
>JAUXNY010000082.1 GCA_030682615.1 Candidatus Aquicultor sp.
GCAAAGACGGCCGGCGATATTGAGATAAAGGAAATCAAGCCGACTTCGCTCAAGTCCACCACATCGGCAAACGAGGTCACAGTAGAAATATTGACGCCGGGAGTTTCTTTTGCGCAAACACCCAATGCTATGCCGGCAACATTGAAGCTGTCCAAACCAAACGCTATCTTATCCGCCGGCAACACGAAGGCAACATGGCATGTAAGCCAATCGACTACGACCACAGCGGGAAGCGTCATTCTCCGCGATATTAAATATAACGTCAGCTCATCGACAGTTTCCGGGCCGGTAGAGCTAAGGCTGGGCGGAAACTCCGGCGTCACATCGGAGATAGTCAGCAACGCCAGCGTTCAGCCATCCTCGAGCCAGACGAGCTTCAAGTTCAATGTCACGGTTGTCGACACAGCGACCGGCGGCTCCTTAAACGGTGCCAGGGTGAGAATCCTCAAAGATGACGGTGTGCTCACACAGCTGTACAATCCGACTTCCGGGTCGTTTCAATTCGACCTGCCCGCCGGGGAGTACGGCATCTATATAACACGTCTCGGACACGAGGCCATCCGCACTACGATTGACATTAATGCGGAAACGGCTAGGACTAGGACCTTCGGGCTTAATAAGACTGATATAGGTGTGATGGTGCCCGAAGGCGCCGCCAATATAGCTTATGAGCAGATTGAATCGCTATTACGGGACTTGGGCTACCAGGTATCGGTCGTTACAGAAGATGACCTCGCGGACGCCGGACGACTGAAGGCTAATCTAAAAGCGCTCTTTATTAACTCGTCGACGGTAGACTTTTCAAGCGGCAGCGTCTCGGCAATCAAAGAGTTTGTTCAGGCCGGTGGCTCGCTGTATACATCGGATATGTCGTTTAATCTGCTGAAAAACGCGTTCCCGGGTAAAATCGTATTCGAGTCAAACCCATGGATTGGTCTTTCTCAAGATATTAACGCGGACATCAAAGATAAGGGGTTTGCGGACTATATAAACTCGGTAAACTCGGCTGCGCCGCCTTCCAAGACCAACCTATATTTTAACGACCAGATGTCGCCCTGGGTCTCAATCTATAACGTTGAACCTGGGGTGGACGTTTATATTTCCGGCAATATTAAAACAGGCGCAGGCGGCTCAACCGTCCTCAAAGATAAACCTCTGGTTGCGGGTTTTAACGAGGGGTTGGGACGCGTCGTCTACACCAGCTATTATGCAAGTCCTCAAAACGGCGCTACCGACGCAAACGGCCACAAGCTGCTCCGCTATATGGTCTTGAGCACGCTTGCGGGCAAGCATATCAATAGCCTGAAAACTCAGCTTGCGGATGATGGTTACACATTAAATAAGGTGAATGTCGGGTTGTTGAACTCCGGCGAGACATCTACCGCGTGCGGCATCACGGTCCCAACCGGAAAGGATGTCATCGTAAAGCTTGCCTGGCGGGACAGTAGCCAGAATGCATCGTACGGGTTGTCGGTTCGCCAACCGGATTCAACCTTGCGCGAAAAGACTGCAAATCAGTCTCCGGTAACTGTCGTGAGCGCGGATGCCCCAGACGGCTTCTGGACGTACCAGGTGAAAGCATTCGACGTGGGCGACGGGTACCCGTATGTAGTGGCGACCGGGACAAGGGCCGCGACACCGCCGCCGGTTGACCCCGGTCCAAACCCGAGTGGCGGCAGTGGTAGTGGTGGCTCTTCTGGAGGCGGCAGCGATACAACGCAGGCAGTCCTGCCGAAGCCTACCGGTTTGAAGGCAGAGGCGGGGAATGGAAAGATAACGCTTACCTGGAACACCGCCTCAGCACAATCGTCGGCGCCGCAGATAGCCGGTTACAATCTCTACCGGGGAACCAAACCAACTGGCTTGGTGACACGAATCAATAGTACACCACTGACGACGACATCATATTCCGACACAGCGGTCGAGCCGAACATCACCTACTATTACTGGGCGACGACAGTCGGCTTGGACGGCAAAGAAAGCGCGCGCTCCGACTACGGGTCAGTCTCGCTCACTGCGGTCTTGTCCGACCTTACATTTAACGATACTCCAGCAGCCGCCTGGTATATGGCCTATGTTAAAAAACTGGTCACGGCAGGTATTATCGACGGTTACAGTGACGGTAGCTTCCGTCCGAACGCCAACATCACCCGAGCGGAGTTCTGCAAAATAGTATTGGCTGCGTTAGGCGAGGCCCCGCTGGGGAGTGCGGCTCAATCCTTTAAAGACACCGGCAGCCACTGGGCGCAAGGCCATATCGAAAAGGCAAAATCGCTAGGTTTTATTGATGGCTATAAGGATGGGAACTTCCGTCCGGATGACAGTATCACCCGCGCCGAGATATGTAAGATGGTGGCGTATGCAAAACAATATCGTCTCGGGGAGCACCTCAACGTATTCCCGGACTGCAGCGGGCATTGGGCCGAGACATACATCGCGACCGCTAAAGAAAATGGCGTTGTCTCCGGTTTTCCGGATGGAACATTCCGCCCGTCAGCCAAGGCAACGCGCGCCGAAGCATCCAAAATGATATCAGTGATGATGGGGAAGTAGATAACGCTGCTTCCTCATTAAAGCCCCCAGAATACGCGGCCGATACAAATACATGGGTATATTTGACAGTTATCATGTTTTAATCGGCTTTTCTGGGGGCTCACATGTATAGAAAAACACTAATGCTTATTATTGCGCTAATCTGCGCCACCGTGCTGCTGTTCATCCCGTTTACGGCAAACGCCGGTTCGAACGGAAGCATATCCGGCAAGGCGTCTGCCGCCGGAACCGGAACGGCGATTCAGGGTATGTATGTTGAGGCCATGCCGGTAGATTCGAGCGGTAATTTTGACCCTGCGAGAAGCGGCACCTACAAGACCTTCACCAGCTCCGCCGGCGCCTACACGATAGGTGGATTGCCGCCCGGTAGCTATAAAGTAATCATCAATGCCGCGCTTGCCCAAAACGATAACGCGCGTCAGTATATATTCCAGCTCTATAACGGCAAGCCTACTTGGGATGCCGCAGATATAGTAGAGGTCGAAGACGGTGTCGCCACCAACAACGTCGACGTATCGATGTACGTAGGCGGTAGAGTGACGGGTAGAGTGACGGGCGCTCCCGCGGCGACGGTTTTTGCCATACCGGTGCTCAACAGTGGCCTTCTCGATATCAACAGATATATGCGCCAGGCTTCAATCGACGCCTCGGGGAACTATACGGTAGTCGGTTTAGCGTCCGGCTATTATAAGGTTCAGGCCTACCAAATCGGCTATGCGGATGTGTATTATAACAACAAGACGGCGTTCGAAACGGCCGACAAGGTCTTTGTCGGCGCTCCAAACACCGTGCCCGGCATCGATTTTACTATGGTCGTCGGTGAGAGCGGCGGCGGGCCGGGTGGCGGTGCCGGTGAAGACGGCCCTGTCGGTGGTGGTGGAGCTGGTGGTGGCGGTGGTGGTGGCGGTGGCGGCGCAGACCCTGGAGACAAACCACCAGCGCCGACCGGCCTAAAAGCCTCGTATAAAGAGGGCAAGGTCACGCTTACCTGGAACTCAGTGACCGCAACCGGTCTCACCGGATATAATATCTACCGTGCCGAAGACATCAAAGCGGCGGGCGCCAAGCTTAACCCGAGCGTCGCCGCCGCCGCCACGTATGTCGATGGCACGGTCGAAGGATTGAAGACCTACTATTATTACGTGACAGCCGTAGCCGGCGGGTCGCTCGAAAGCGACCCCAGCGCCAGGGTAGAGCTCGTCATCGATGAGCTGCTCGAACCGGTCACCTTCAAAGACGTCGGACGCGAACACTGGGCCTATACCTTCATAGGCCGGCTGGCGGCGTTGAAGATAGTCAGCGGCTACAGCGACGGCACGTTTCGCCCCGGCAATAGTGTGACCAGGGCCGAGTTTGCGAAAATGATAGTCGTTGCCTCAGGCTGGCCGCTGGCGGCGCCTGCTTCACCTTCCTTCAAAGATGTTCCGGCGAGCCACTGGGCGTACGCGTATATAGAGACGGCAAAAGAGCACGGTGTTATCAGCGGCTATCCGGGCGGCGTCTTCAAACCCTCAAATAACATCAAGCGAGCCGAGATATGCGCGATGGTAGTCCGCTCGCAAGCATATCCTGTCGATAAGAGCGGCACCGCGTTCTCGGATATCAACTCGAGCCATTGGGCTTACGAGATGGTCATGACGGCCAAGAATAAAAGCATAGTCGGCGGCTATCCGGGCGGCGTCTTCAAGCCGGACGGGCTTGCATCGAGGGCCGAGGCGAGCAAGATGATTTATTCGGTTATCCAATAATAATGTGGTATCTTTCTAAGTAACCAACCGTTTAATTATTTAGACGTAGCAAAATATGAAGTCTAGCCCCCATAAAGGAGACTCCAATGCATCACAGCAAATATCGAATCAAGAGAAGCGCTTGGCTGCTATTTTTTACACTTAGTCTTATATTCGCTTTTGCAGCGCAGGCTGCGGCGGAAACCGTGATTCCCATCGTCTTTCCAGTAGAGGGCTCCTGCAGTTTTACGGATACCTTCGGCGCCCCCCGGGGCACGACGCGTACCCACGAGGGTATCGACATCATGGCGGCGAAGATGACCCCCTTGGTGGCCGCAGTGGACGGTGTCGTATCGTGGCTCAACAACGGCGAGCAGACCAGCACCGCTAACGGCCTCCCATATTACAACCTCATGCTCAAGGGCGACGATGGCAACGCCTATTATTATGTTCACCTCAATAACGACATACCCGGAACCGATGATGGGATGGGTGGGCCGCAGAATGCCTATGCTCCCGGGATAGTCAACGGGTCGAGGGTGGCGGCCGGGCAGCATATAGCATACGTGGGGGATAGTGGAAATGCCGAGGAATCGGGTTCGCACGTTCATTTCGAAATCCACCAGGGCGGCTACAAGAATCCGATCAACCCGTATCCGTCGCTGATGGCCGCCAAGGCCGGCCTCTTCAAAGACATCGGGACGGACGACTGGTGTTTTCAGTATATCTTCTCGCTCGTCAAAAAAGGTGTGGTCACCGGCTATGGCGACGGGACTTTCAAGCCGACGAGCGCGGTCACGAGAGCCGAGTTTATTAAGATGGTCGTCACGGCGAGCGGCATAGATACGCTTACTGTGCATAATGGATATTTTCCCGATGTCTCATCCGCGCACTGGGTCTCGCCTTATGTCGAAGCCGCTAAAGAATCGAACATAATCAGTGGTGATGCGGCCGGCAATTTCAGGCCGGATGTGATCATAAACCGTGCCGAGGCCGCTGAAATCGTCGTCAATGCGGCAGGTGCCAACGAGAACGCGTCCGGGGATCTCTTCTCGGACGTAGCATCTGATTTTTGGGCGTATGTTCCGATAATGACCGCGCGCAATTCCGGTATTATCAACGGATATCCGGACGGAACGTTCCGTCCGACCGGCAACGCCAGCCGAGCCGAGTCTACCAAGATAATCTTCTCGATATGCCCGTAACTACAGGCCGGCTGAGCCCGTTATAACAAAGGAGCGGTCTATAGACAGGCGCTTGCACAATAAGTCAAGGGCTTTACTATTTGTGAGAACTATGCAATCCTTAGACTTGCTGAAATAATAGCCGTACCAATAGTCGCAGTTTAAGGCATACTTATGGAAGCAGCCGTTTTCGTAGCAAAGGAGGAAACGATTATTAATCGAATAATCACCGCTTTGGTTATGCTGCTCATCTTATCGATTGCCTCTCCGTCTACAGCCACCGCAGCGACCTTTGAAGAGCTTGCGCTTCTCGATTTGATAAACGATTACAGGGCGAGTAAAGGCCTTGGAGAGCTGGTTCTTTCAGAACGGTTGACGCAAGCCGCTGCCGGCCACAGCCTCGATATGGCCTCAAAAGATTATTTCTCTCACAAATCTTTGAACGGCGCTAGCTTTTCCGATCGGATAGAAGCGGCTGGTTATACCTATAGCACTGCCCTCGGCGAGAATATCGCCGGCGGTCAATGGAGGGCGGCCGATGCTTTTGCGGGCTGGAAATCGTCACCCGGTCATAATACCATCATGCTCAGTAAGGCCTATAAGGCGGTCGGGCTAGCCAGGGCATACGACACCGACGCTAAATACCAATGGTACTGGACGGCTGATTTCGGCGGCGTGGTCGACACGTCGGTGCGGGCCGCGGAGTATTCCGAGGCCGACAATTGGGCCTATGAATATATCCAATGGTTGATCAAGCAGGGCATGCTATCGGGCTATCCCGATGGGTCGCTCCGTCCGGAAAATCCTATCACACGCGCCGAGTTCTCGACGCTGGTCGCGAAATCATTTAAAATAAGCGCCGGCGGGAGCAAGACCTTCCGCGACACGAAAAGACATTGGGCCAAGGACTATATCGCGGCCCTTGCCGACCTAGGCTATATCTCGGGATACGTCGACGGCTCTTTCCGTCCTGACGGCCTTATCACACGCGCTGAGATGGTGAAGATGCTTACTGGGGCCGGCGGGTTGAGAGCGCGGGCGGGCGCGCCGAATTTTTCAGATGTGAGTAACCACTGGGCCCGGGATTATGTTGCGATAGCGGCATCGAACGGGATTGTAAACGGGTATGCCGACGGCAAGTTCAAGCCGGACGCCAGTTGCCTGCGCGCGGAGACCGCCACCTGCGTCTATAGGATGGTAAACAACTAATACCACAGCAGCGCATTGTTTATCGCGCGTTCACCTTTGCCCTCGTTGGGGTAGTTGCGCACAGCCCCGTTGAAGTAGAGGGTGCTAGAGCCCCCGCCATCGAGGCTCATGGCATCGATGGCTCCATGATACTTTATTTCTTCGGCCAGCTCCGCCAGGGTCATCCCCACGCTATAGAAGCTCATCCGTCCGTCGACCACGAGGATAATGAGATTGCCTTGCGGGTCGATGCCTATCGCGGTTCTCGGATGCCGCTTTGAGACGATGCTCGACTCGAATCCTTCGTTTTCGACGCTTACCTGGCCGTCCCTCATAAGACGAGGACCTCCGCCGATAGCTTTGGTGTCGTCGCGCCAGGATGGCTTAAGATTGAAATTGAGCCTGACTGTCGCGCCTATCCAAATGTTATTGGTCAGGAAGGTCTTACCCGAGCCGATTCCCGAGAGGACTATACTGTCGAGCGGGATGGCTTTGTTTCCCGTGCCGTACCTGACGTCTACAACCGTTCCGATTATCTCGCTGCCCGGAGTAACCGTTTTGTTGATTCGCAGCTCGACTTCGGTGCCGTTGCTGTTGGTCAGTGTCGACGGACCGTAAAAAGGCGTGTATGCGACTATAGTGTCTTTGGAGGGCACCATGTCGCGAGCCTTGTTTACCCACGCTATGACGCCGGTTTTCTCGACGCCGCTTGTCGTCTCGAACGTGAGCGACGCATCGAGAGACGCCCTATCTATAAAGGTGCTTCGGTCGCTCGAGAAGCCGAAGTGTGACCGCTCGTTGATAGGGGAGGAGAGTATCTGCCCGTCAACAAGGAGCCCGCTACAACCACTCTTGCTGTCGCTCGAGAAGAAATCGGCGTTAATGCCCGCGATCGCGTTCTTGCGTTTGGCGAGTGAGCTTAACCGTTCGAGACCCAGGAACCTGTCCTTGCCGAGCCCCAGGTTGGTAGCGGCTGAGGCATATTTGGGAATCCTCAACACATGAATACTGAAAGGACCCGAATTTTGAAAGCGGCGGTGTTTTTCGTATGTTATCTCATTAACTGCTGAGGTTTGGATGACGAAGTCTTTGCCGACGAGGGAACGGTATATAAGCGCGGCGGCTTCAGCCCTGGTAATAGGTGCGTTTGGATGGAACGTGCCGTCCGGATAACCCGTAATTATGTAGTTCTTGGCGGCGGCCTCGATGTACGGTTGGCCCCAATAGGCGCTTGCCACATCGGTAAATGAATTGGTGGAGATACTCGCGATAGAATAGCCTTTTGCTTGGACGAGAATCTTTGCTACTTGCGCCCTGGTGGTGGCGTCGTCGGGGCGAAATGTCTCATCGGGGAACCCGTTCATCCAGGTCGCTCCGATGGTTTTGGAGATAAACTGAGCCGCCCAGTGGTCACTGGACAGGTCGTTAAAAGCTATAGAACCGGTCGCTTGTTTAAGCAGAAACGCTTCGGACAGAAGTTTTGCAAGCTCGCCCCGGCGCAAACCGTCCGCCGGCCTGAACCGGCCGTCTTCGCCGCCCCTGATTATACCGTGGTCGGCGAGCGAGAGAATTTGTTTGGCGGCCCAATAATCTTTGTCGACGTCTGAAAAAGAGCTGCCGGGCGCGGCGAATGCCGCCGGCGTGAAGCTCAGTATTAGGGTTGTAAGCAGTGCTATTGCGAAAATCGTTCGCCTCATGATATCACCTTTTATTGGGGTTTTGCTCGAATCCGGTCTAAACTTCGGAAAAAGGGATTATGCCGGCTCACAGCGGTATGTGCCGGATAGAGCACTTAGCTATGTCAGATGACATGGTAACACTATAAGACGATAAATTCAATTATTAAATAACGCAAACATGATACTAACAATGAAGGTGCCCTATTGCTTAGACCCGTCTTTTATCTTACCATTGGACTGCGATATATGTTAGAATCTTTACATTTATAGTTGCAGCTTTATTACGTCGTAGTTTAGGTGGTTGATTGATGGGCTTTCTACATAGCGAGAATTTGCGCAAGACCGCTTTCTTCGTAAGCTTCTTTCTAATACTGTCCTATCTGAACCTGTCCATTGCGGCGGTTGGGGCAAATCCTGCGGGCAACACCGGATACACGCCGGACGCGGGCGTGAGCGAGAGTGCGCATGCGAAGCGCGTCAGCGCGGCCTCTGCGGGTGCCGCCAGGCCCGACGAACTTTTAGTTCGCTTTAAAGCCGGTGTCGACCAGGCGGCAGCCGATGCGCTTCACAGAGAAGTCGCCGCCCGCCCATTGTCGATTATCAAAAAACTCGATATCGCGCGAGTGTTTATTGAGAGTGGCACAGTCGACGAGGCGGCCCACTATTATATGGAGAGCGGCCTGGTCGAGTTCGCGGAACCCAATTACAGAAGGACAGCGACTGATTTTATACCAAACGACCCGCTCTACGCCGACCAGTGGGGCCTGTCCAAGATAGGCATGGGTAAGGCGTGGGAGTTAGCGGGATCGGCTCAGACGCAGGTAAAAGTCGCCGTACTCGATACGGGAGTCGATCCGAACCACGAGGACCTCAAAGACTCGCTGGCAATAAATACATCCAACGGCGGCAAGGTCTTAGGTAAACGCTTTTTTGTCGATGGGAGTGGAAAACAGGGGAGCGACGACAATTTTACCGATGAAGCGGGCCATGGGACACATATCAGCGGGATTATCGCGGCCAAGACCAACAACTCGCTAGGGGTCGCGGGGATAGCCTCGACGGCCAGGATAATGCCGGTGAAAGTATTGGACGATATAGGTTTCGGCGATGATGGGAGCATCGCGCTGGGCTTGATGTGGGCGGCGGACAACGGCGCGCGAATCATCAATATGAGCTTGGCCGGGCCGACGCCGTCAAAAACACTTGGTGAAGCGGTCAAGTACGCGCAAGGCAAAGGCGCGCTTATCGTGGCGGCTACCGGCAACGACGGGAGCGGCACGCCCAACTACCCGGCAGCCTACGAAGGTGTTATCGGGGTGGGCGCGGTAGACAGCAAAGACGCATGGATTCACCAGTCCAATTTCGGGCAGCATGTCGATGTCGTCGCGCCCGGTGTATCTATCCTGTCGACCTTTCTGGCGTCAAAATCTTATGATGGACAGGCCTATGAGGCGAATAGTGGTACTTCGATGGCGACCGGAGTTGTGAGCGGGCTCGCCGCGCTTTTACTCGCTATCAACCCGGCACTCACACCCGAACGCGTTGAGGGCATCATAGACGTGAGCGCGGACGACCTAGGTGCCGCCGGCTGGGACCGCTACTATGGACACGGGCGCATAAATGCCGGCGAAGCGGTTCAGATAAGCACAATCAGCACGAAACCGGCGGTAACGATTGTCTCCCCGGCGAACAACACGCAAATCACCAAATCGATTATGCCGGTTTCAGCGAATGCGTCTTCGGCAAATGCCGGAATCGCTTTCGTCGAGTTTTACCTTAACGGCGTTCGGCAAGGCACCGTGGTCGCGCCGCCGTATGTCTTCAACGTCAACACGGGCGACTTGTTCGGCAAGAATACGATAAAAGCGCAGGCTTATGACGAGAACGGCAATACCGCAAGCGCCGAGATAACCTGCTATAAGCAGACCTTCTCCGATGTGGGAGCGGAGTACTGGGCATTTGAGGACATCGAAACGCTTGCTTCGGAAAAAGTTCTTGCCGGTTATCCGGGAGGTATTTTCATGCCCACCAAGGCGGTCGGCCGGGCGGAATTCGTCAAGATGCTCGTTGAATCCCTCGGGTTTTCTAAGAAGTCCTCTTACAGCGGTTATTTCAAGGATGTTTCATCCGCGCACTGGGCATGGCCGTATATCGAGGCGGCGTATGATTTGGGAATGATAAGCGGTTACGGGGAGAACCTCTTCCAGCCCGAGGCGCAGATAAAACGCGTGGAAATGGCCGCGATGCTCTTGCGCAGCGGGGCCTATTCGCTCGATTACTCGGGGACTACCTTTAACGATGTATCGCCCGGGCATTGGGGGTTTGTTTCGGTTATGTCGGCCCGCAATGCATCTGTCATCACCGGTTATTCCGGGAATTACTTTCGACCGGAGCAGGCGATGAGCAGGGCGGAAGCGGCACGGGTCATCAAGAACGCACTGTATTAGCCTGAGCGAGCTGTGGAATCAGGTTAAACGTTTCTGTCTCTTTAAGGGTTATCGGATGCGTTGGGCAGCTTTACGGTGACGGTTCTGAGGTTGGTGTTCCAGGAGACCTGAGCACCTAGACACTCGGCGATGAACCGTAAGGGGACAAAGGTCGCGCCCGCCTTCATCGATGGCATGACATCCAAGATGACGGGCTCACCGTTGATAATGGCTACATTGTCGCCGACTGTAAGCTGGATGTTGACACCGTTGTGGTCAATGGTTATTAAGTTGCTCGCACTATCCCACACTACGGCAGCGCCGAGCTCTTCAAAGAATTTTCTAATCGGCACCAACGTGCGCCCTTGACGGATAAACGAAGGGGGGTCGGCGCAGAGCAGTTTGTCGTTGATGTAGACGAGCAGGTCGTAATTGGGGTCGCGCGATACGAAAAACATGCTCTTGGGATAGGCGATGAATTCTTGCGCGAACATCTTACCGTACGGGCCGCCATCGACCGCGCCGATGCCGACGTGCGTATACTTTGCCTCCAGCATGTTCGCCTTATGTGTCGGGCTCTCCATGAGTCCCTTAAACGCGGCCTCTACCGAGGGTGCGCCTGCGAGGTTTTCGCCTGCAAGGAGCCATCCATCGGAGACACCGGATGCTAGAACCCGGTCGAGCAAAGACCCTGAAACCGGAGAATCATGGCTGAAGAAGTCGTGCGTTATCATCTCTTGGCCGTAACGGCGGGCCATGAAAGTGAGTTTAGGGTCGACTTCGAGTGCGTTTAGGCCGTTGGTGCGACGCTCTTTGTTGACGAGGTTGAGCATGTATTGCTCATCGGCGGTCAGGCTGACAGCGCCCGCAGCTCCAACCGCTAGAGATGATATCAAAACTATCAGTGCTGCGATTAGAGCGATACGTGCCTTAAACCTCATTACAATCGTCCTCTCGACAAGCTTTTGCGAATCGTTCATGCTTTTCAGGGTATGTGCGCCGCCTGCAAAACTCGCGCGGCCGGCTCCGGTTTTATCCGACGCGCAAGCGAATGATATTGCTACAGTTATATATCGGTTCTAGAGGTAGCGACTTTAATGGGAGTTGCGAGCCGACAAAAACCACCCCGCTATTTTAAGGGTGCTGCTAAAAAGGGGCGCAAAGTGAACCCTCTTTTGATAAGATTATTGAGTCGAACGAAGCGCTGACATGATTGTTGCAGTCTAAGGTAGTTATGAAAAATGTACTGATTTCAGGATATTACGGGTTTGGCAATACGGGTGATGAAGCGATACTCTCGTCGATGGTCACGTCGCTCAAGAGTGAAGTGCCCAACGCTGAGATCACCGTTGCTTCGAACCGTCCTTTTGAAACAGAGGCCAAGTATGGAGTCAAAGCTATTCCACGCTCGGTCGGTTCGGTGCGCCGAGCCTTAAAGAAGAGCGACCTTTTTATCAGCGGGGGCGGCGGGCTCCTGCAAGATGTCACCAGCGTCCGAAGCCTAGTTTACTATTGCTCGCTTCTATTGCTGGCGCGTCTTGAGCGCGTTCCTATAATGATTTACGGGCAAGGAATAGGCCCGCTGAACAGATATTTTAGTAGATTTCTCACCAAATTGGCGATATCGGGCGCGAACGTGATTGCGGTACGCGACGAAGGCTCGAAAAAAATTTTACAAGAGATGAGAGTCCGTCGCGAAGTGGTCGTCACCGGCGACCCGGCGCTCCTTCTCAAGCCGGTACGGATGTCGAGGCTTAATGGATTGGACCGGCCTATCGTAGGTTTCGCCCTGCGGGCTTGGCGCGGCATAGAGTTCGGGCGCGTAGCCGCCGCCGCCGACAGTATCAAGGCGCGCACGGGGTCGAGTATCGTGTTCATTCCATTTCATGCGAAGCGAGACGACTCGGTGGCCAAGCAGATAGTGGCAAGGATGAAAGAGCCGGCGACTGTTATCGATGGTATCGAGCTGCCGGCGGAGGTCATGGGTGTCATCGGTGAGTTGGATGTCCTGGTGGGGATGCGCCTTCACTCCAATCTCTTTGCCGCGCTCCAGGGTATCCCGTTTCTTCCGGTAGCTTACGACCCTAAAGTCGACGAATTTTCGAAAGCTGTCGGTGCTCACGCACCTTTAGCCTGCCGCGACCTCGATGAGCAAAAACTCGTCCCCGAAGTCGAGCGGCTCTTGGCGCTCGACGGTAACTGGGGCTATTCGATTGAAGAGGCGCGCGGCAAAGCGAGGCAGAATGCGTTGCTCGCGAAACAACTGTTGAAGGAGCGCTACATTCTAGGGGTTCGCTTCGACGCTTTCGAGATGGATGAGGCGATAGCGGCGATAGAGGACCTGATAAAAGAGCGCAAACCGCATCTCATCGTCACTCTCAATGCCGAGATGATGGTCATGGCCAAGAAAGACGATGCGTTTAGAAAGGTCTTGCAGGGCGCGCATCTTGTGGTTCCCGACAGCATTGGAATAGTATGGGCGGGCAAGCTGCGGACGCGTGTTCCGGGCATCGATATGATAGAGGAAATGGCGAAAGTAGCCGTGCGCAAGGGCTACCGTATATACATGGTCGGCTCCGAAGAAGGGATCGCCCGAGAAGCCGCGCTAAAATTACAGGAGCGTTATCCAGGTCTCAATATCGTCGGCATCGAGAGCGGCTTTTTCTCCGTTAAAGAGGAATCCGGTCTCGTCGAGCGGATTAGGCAAGCAGGGCCGGATATCCTGCTGGTCGGCTTGGGCATGGGCAAACAGGAGAAATGGATTGCCGAGCATTTGCGCCAGCTCGGTGTCCCCGCGTGTGTCGGTGTCGGGGGGAGTTTTGACGTCATAGCCGGTCAGGTAAAACGCGCGCCTGAATGGGTGAGGCACGCCGGTTTGGAGTGGCTCTACCGGTTCGTTCAGCAACCGACGAGATTTAAAAGGATTTTGGCTCTGCCGAAATTTGTCTACCTCGTCATACGCGAGCGGGGCTTGATGTAGGCGGGGCTACTGTGAGCATACAGGCCAGGAGATGGCGAGGAGATAATACATGAGCAAAGGCAGGGCGCTTGCGCTCTCGGCGGGCATAGTGACTATCGCAACGCTTTCGGGTCGCATATTCGGCTTCGTGCGCGAGATGGTCATTGCCAACAAGTTTGGAGCCGGCGCCGAGACCGATGCGTTTATCGTCGCGTTCACCATCCCTAATATAATCTACAGCCTCGTCGTCATGGGCGCGCTGAGTGCCTCGTTTATACCGGTATTCAGCGGGTTGCTCGCCAACGACGATGAAGAAGAAGCGTGGCGCCTCGCGCATACGATTCTCAACCTTTTACTGATTGCCTTCGGCTTTGTCGCGGCGGCATTGATGGTCTTCGCGCCGCAGGTAGTCTTTCTAGTCTCCCCGGGCTTTGGCTCCTCAGGCGAACAGCTTGCGCTGGCGTCGAACCTGTTGCGCATAATGGCCCCGGCGCTCATATTCCTTGGCATATCCGGATTGATGGCGGGGACGCTTAATTCATATAACCATTTCGCCACACCGAGCCTGGTCGCGCTCGTGCAAAACGTTATAATGGTCGCGGCTATTATCTTTCTGGCGCAACGGATGGGCATCTACGCCGCCGCCATCGGGTTTCTTGCGGCTTCGGTGTGCCAAGTGCTAATTCAGCTGCCGGCGCTGTTGAAGCGAAGATTGCCGTATCGTGCGGTGCTGGATTTGCGCAGCGAGCGCGCAAAGAGCGTCGCCAAACTATTCTTGCCGGTGCTGGTTGCTCTGGCCGCCAGCCAGTCGAATCTTATCGTCGACAAGTGGTTTGCGTCGTTTCTTGAGACCGGGAGCATATCTTATCTCAATTACGCGTTCAAAGTGGGCAGCTTGCCGTTGAACACGCTCGTCGCGGCTATCGCCATCGTCTTGTTCCCGACGCTTTCCCGGCAGGCCGCTATGCGAGACATGGAAGCGCTGCGCAACACGATATCGCTCGGCGTTCGCATTATCGCGATGGTTGCGGTACCGGCATCGGTCGGTCTTTTTGTCTTAAGCAAACCGATAATAGGTCTTCTATTCGAGCATGGGGCGTTCGGGCCGACCGCGACGGTCGCGACTGCGGCGGCGCTTGCCGCGTACTCTTTCGGCCTGGTCGCTATGGGTCTTAATATGCTGCTCGTGCGGTCGTTTTACGCGCTCCATGACGGCATGACGCCGCTCAAGGCGTCGCTCGTCTTTATAGTCGTACTGGTAGTGCTCGATATAGTTCTCGTGCGCCCGTTGGCGCACGTCGGTCTCGCTCTTAGCTATACAATCGCTGTGAGTGTCATGGCCTTGGTCATGCTGGGCGCGCTTAGAAAGCGCCTCCAGGGCTTGGATGAGGCAAAGCTTATAGTGTCTTTCGCGAAGACTGCCTTGGCGGCGGTAGTGATGGGAGTGGGGGCGTGGTTTACGGCGTCCTACCTGAGTGCAACGCTTGCCGGCGATACTAAGCTTGCCGAGTTGATGGTAGTAGGGATTGCGATAAGCGTAGGCGCTCTTCTGTATCTTGGTGTATTGGTTCTGGCTCGGGCCGAGGAGATAGCGATGATCCGGCGGCTGATTCGCGGCAAAATCTCGGGCAAGCAGGTCGCCGCGGACAACGTTTAAGGGCGCATATATCCTGGCAGCGGGTTGACATTCAAACCTAAAACCAACATGCTTTTACTTACAGTTGGCAACGGATAAAAAAACAGATAGACGACTACTTCGAGCGGGGAATATTAATGGAGCTAGTAGAGCAGTTAAGACGAAACCTCAAAGAGACACTTCGCTATATCAAAGAACGGGTTGCGGGGACCGTCGATATTGGGATAATCTTAGGGTCGGGTCTTGGGGGCCTGGTCGACGAGGTTGAAAACGCCAAGAGCTTTACGTATGATGAATTACCACATTTTCCGAGACCGACGACCGAGGGCCATTTTGGCAACCTGGTCATCGGAACGCTCGCCGGCAAACGCGTAGCCGTGATGCAGGGACGCTTCCATTACTATGAGGGATATACTTCGGCCGGCATATCTTATCCGGTCAGGGTGTTGAACGGGCTCGGCGCGAAGACCCTGATAGTAACGTGTGCGGCTGGCGGCCTCAACCGGGATTTTTCGCAGGGCGATATAATGGCCATAAGGGATCACATCAATATGATGCCCGCTAATCCGTTAGTGGGAGCGAACGACGACGAGATAGGGCCGAGGTTTTTGGACATGACCGAAGCCTATAAAAGCGAATATCTCGCGTTGGCGCACAGCGTGTCCGAAGCGGAGGGCATATCGCTTAAGGAGGGTGTATATGTCGGCCTGCTCGGTCCGGCCTACGAGACGCCCGCGGAGATTAAGTATTATTCGACGATGGCGGATGCCGTCGGTATGTCGACTGTGCCCGAGGTTCTTATAGCGCGCCACGCCGGGCTGGATGTGTTGGGATTTGCGGTGATAACCAATGTCTCAGGCGGGCAACACACGGTAAGCCACGAAGAGGTCATAACCGCCGCGCAGAAATCATCGGAGTCTCTTATCCGTTTGATAATAAAAGTCTTAGAGAAAATGTAAGCTGCAAAGGAGCGATAGCATGAAGTATGACGTAAAAGACCTCGGTCTCGCGGAGATCGGGAAGAAGAGAATCGAATGGGCCGACAAGGATATGCCGGTGTTGCGTCTCATTCGCGAGAGGTTTGAAAAAGAAAAGCCCCTCAACGGAGCGAAGCTGGCCGCCTGCCTCCATGTCACGTCGGAGACGGCAAACCTGATGCGGACCCTAAAGGCCGGCGGGGCAGAGGTCGTTCTTTGCGCCTCGAATCCGCTGAGCACGCAAGATGATGTAGCGGCGTCCCTCGTAAAAGACTACGAGATACCGGTCTTCGCTATAAAAGGTGAAGACGACAAGACCTATTATGAGCATATCCACGCGGCGCTCGACTTCCACCCCGAGATCACGATGGACGACGGCGCCGACCTCGTATCGGTTTTACATACCGACCGGGTCGACCAGGTCGGTGAGATAATCGGTGGGACCGAGGAGACGACGACCGGTGTTATCCGTCTCAAAAGCATGGCGGAGCAGGGAGTTTTGCGCTACCCGATTATCGCGGTAAATGACGCCCAAACCAAGCACTTCTTCGATAACCGCTACGGGACCGGACAGAGCACCCTCGATGGAATTATGCGGGCGACGAACATCCTGCTCGCCGGAAGAACTTTAGTGGTGACCGGTTATGGCTGGTGTGGGCGCGGCATAGCGATGCGCGCCGGCGGTATGGGCGCCAATGTCGTAGTCGTCGAAATAAATCCGCTCAAAGCGATTGAAGCCGTTATGGATGGCTATCGAGTCATGCCGTCGATCGAGGCCGCGAAAATCGCCGATATATGGGTGACCGTCACCGGCAACCTTCACGTTATCGACCGCGCGCATTTCGACGCGATGAAGGATGGGGCTATAATCGCGAACAGCGGGCATTTCAATGTCGAGATAAATATCGCGGCACTCGAAGAGATGTCCGAATCGCGCAGAGAGGTCCGCGAGTTCGTCGAGGAGTTTTTGATGAAAAACGGCCGCCGCATCTACCTGTTGGCCGATGGCCGCCTGGTAAATCTCGCCGCCGCCGAAGGGCATCCCGCAAGCGTTATGGATATGAGCTTTGCGAATCAGGCCTTGGCCGCTGAGCTTATGCTTAAAGAAGCGAAGAATATGAAGAATGACGTCATCGGCGTGCCGACCGATATCGACCAGGAAATAGCGCGGCTCAAACTCGCTTCCATGGGCATCGATATAGATGTGCTGACGGAAGAGCAGTACAAGTACCTTCATTCGTGGGAGATGGGGACGTAGGACGAATTCGCGAAATGTTTTGGAGGCGTTAGTATGAAGACAATCGAGTGGAAGAACGGGAAAGTCATTTTGATAGACCAGACGAAGCTTCCGCTGAAAGAAGAGTATATAGTCACCGACGACTACCAGAGGGTCGCTGAAGCGATAAAGATTTTGAGCGTGCGCGGTGCGCCCGCAATCGGTGTTGCCGCCGCTTACGCAGTTGCGCTGGCGGCCATGAAATCCCAGGCAAAAAGCACCAAGGATTTTCTGGATGAACTCGGTGAAGCGATAAAGCTTATCGGGGCGACGCGTCCGACCGCGGTCAACCTCTTCTGGGCGCTTGAGCGAATGAAAGAAAAGGCGAGCGCCAATTCACATCTCGCGGTCAGCAGGCTCAAACGGGTTCTTAAGGAGGAGGCGGATTTAATCGCCGCCGAGGAACTCGAGATGAGCAAGAAGATGGGCGATTACGGTGCCGAACTCATCGCCGACGGCGATAACGTGCTCACACACTGCAACGCGGGGGCGCTGGCGACCGTAGACTATGGTACCGCTCTCGCGGTTATACGCTCGGCCCACAACCAGGGCAAGAAGATCCACGTCTACGCCGATGAAACACGGCCGCTCTTGCAGGGCGCCCGGCTTACAACGTGGGAGTTGATGAGGGAAAACATACCGGTCACGCTGATTTGTGACAACATGGCCGGCCATTTCATGAGCCTGGGAAAGGTCGATAAGATAGTCGTCGGGGCGGACAGAGTGGCGGCCAACGGCGACATAGCAAACAAAATCGGCACTTACTCGGTGGCGGTTCTGGCGAAAGAGCACAATATCCCGTTTTATGTCGCGGTTCCGGTTACGACTATCGATATCTCGATTCCGGACGGGAGCCACATACCGATTGAAGAGCGCGAATCGCACGAGGTGACCGGGTTTGGCGGCTCACAGGTCGCGACCGAGGGCGTCACCGTTGCCAACCCGGCGTTCGACGTTACGCCCAACCGCTACATCACCGCTATCATTACCGACAAGGGTGTTTTGAAGCCGCCCTACGACAAGGCAATCGCCAGGCTTTTTTAGGCAGGAGGCGGCATCAACGAATTAGTCGGCATCATCCTGTCAATACTAATACTCATCTCAATCGGGTTTTTCAGCAAGCGGGCCGGTCTGCTCAAGCGAGCGGATAATGTGGTCTTAAACAACATCATCGTCTACATCACGATGCCGGCGCTCATATTTCGCGCTGTTTTCGAATCTGAGCTGTCTCTATCTATAATCAAGATATCTTTGCTGGCTTTGATTATCGTCGCCGCCAGCATGCTGACGGCGTTTGTTGTGGGGCGTTTTGCGCGCAGCTCGCGCCCGACATTCGGGGCTCTCTTGATTGTGGCTGCCGTCGGCAACACCGGCTATCTCGGATTCCCGCTGACGATGGAGATATTCGGCATCGAAAACCTGATAAAAGCGGTCTTCTACGACCTCTTCGGGACGGTGATAATCTTCTTTACAGCTGGTTTGATAGTCGCCGGCAGGTACGGTGACCGGGAGGGGAAGATAAACATGGTGCGGGAGATACTTTTGTTCCCGCCGCTTCTGGGGTTGGTCGCCGCGTTTATACTAAAGAGTGTCGGCTTGCCGAAATTTTTGCTCGACGTCATCGGGTTTTTGGCGGGAGCGACGGTGCCGTTGATAATGATCTCCATCGGGCTGGCTCTTGAGGTCGGGCAGGTGCGCCGATACAAGCTCGAGCTAGGCATAGTCAGCGCGATAAAGCTCTTTGTGGCGCCGCTCACGGCACTGGCCGGCGCGACATTGTTCGGGTTGAGCCGCGTCGACCTCGGGATAACCGTGCTGGAGGCATCGATGCCCGCGGCCATGTTCTCGATGATAATCGGGCTAAAATACGGGCTGGACAACGACTTTCTGCCGGCGGCCATCGTTACGACGACGATGATAAGCCTGGTAACGATACCGGTGTGGCAATATGTCCTGAGTTTACTGGTGGGTTAGCGCGAGAGAAAATTGGGCTTCTGCTTAGCTGACCTGGTCTTTGACCCCACACTCGCCTGCTGGAGGCCTCGCAGCCACTTTAGAGCCACTGATACCCCTCTCGTCCTCCTGGAACGGCAGGGCTTACTCCTAAGACGCACCATGCTCAACAAAAGTCAGATATAGATAGCTTTTGCCTTACGTGGATCCTTTTGCCTGCATCTAGCTTGGATTATCCGGCGCAACACTAGGCGGCGCCGGGGCAACCACAGACCTAAACAGAAACCCAAAGTCATAATCTACCTGATTTTACCTGCATTTACAAGAATCCACAACCGCGCGCCGACGGTCGCCTCGGGAAACATCGAGCGGTGTTCTGGCCACGGTCAACACGTAAACAACAGCCGCACCGCGTTGTTTAAGTGCGCTCGCGCACTCGCTCGCGGTACTTCCGGTCGTGTAGACGTCGTCGATGAGCAATACGCGCTCGGGAACTTTGCCGAAAGCCCGAAAAGCCCCCTTGACGTTGTCCCCGCGCTGGGCGAAGCCGAGGCGGTGTTGCTCCGGGATGTTTTTGACTTTCGCGAGCTTGGTGTAAAGCGGCTTATTATACCGGCGAGCCAGATGTCTTGCGAGCAATCCCGATTGGTTGTAACCGCGTTCGGCTTCTTTGAGTTTAGAGAGCGGGACAAAGGCGATGGCGTCGACCGCTTCCATCAGACGGCCCGCCTCGTCATCGACGAAGCGGCTGAGATACGCCGCAAGACGCTTGCCGTTTTTATATTTCAAAGAGTGAATCGCGCTTTTTAGGCTGCCGGTGTAGGCGCCGCCCGAGCGCGCCAGGGTGAAGTGGAGGTGTTTGCCCCGGCATTCGCGGCAGTCGGCGACCGGTCGCTCACAGGGTTTGCCGCACTTCTCGCAGACGGGGCTGGTTATCCGTGAAAAGCCGTCCGCGCAACTCGCGCAGAGCGGCGCTTTTGAGGTGCTTTCGCAGACCAGGCAGACCTGCGGGAAAATGAGCTCCGAGAAGCCGCCGAGCAGGCGGCGCAAGCCCGTCCACGTACTGAGAAATGAGCGCGGGGTGCCACTCCCTATAGGGTTATGGCGATTCATGCGGTTTTGCCCGCACTGCCGGCGCTTAGCCTATTCGGTTCGCATGTCATAATGATTAGCATAAAAACACAATAGCACACACCGATTGGCCAACTGTAAGAATTTATTATAATATTGTTAACAAATATCACGCTACAACACACGCTTCATGCATAAAAGGCGACGGGCTCAAATACCATGTTCCGTATAGTAAAGGACGCGGCAAGCTAATAAGGGCATGTCAAATTCGCGTAATAATAAGAACCCCTACGCGGCGTGGTATGCGCGCCACCGGTTTACGGATGACGGGTGTCGTCAAAGTAACCATATTAATATGGCAATATTTACCTGGTGATTGAGTTTCCTGGGTGGTATGTATGTAATTATGGGTACTATAGATAGCACTTTCGTTTTGTAGACGGGTTCAAAGTGGTATCATATACCTAGGTTGTTGGTTTGTTTGGATTTAGGAGGTGCACGTGCTTCAGGGAACGGTCAAATGGTTTAGCGCGGAGAAAGGCTACGGATTTATCGAGCTGGATAGCGGCGATGATGTTTTCGTACACTTTTCTGCCATTCAGGAGGAAGGCTTTAAGACCCTCAACGAAGGCCAGGCAGTCATGTTCGAGGTGGTTGAGGGAGATCGCGGTCCTCAGGCTTCAAATGTCCAAAGACAAGTGTAAACATTTTGAAGCCACTGAAAACCAACAACAACACCCCATGTATTTATACATGGGGTTTTACGTTAGTGCGCCCGGCAGGGCACACGTACTTGCCGTCAACAATTTAACGATTTAATGTAAAAAGGTATGCCGGCGATTTGCTTTGCTGGTAAACTATGTATACATATGGGAAGATTCTAAGAATAAACGGGGCATAGAGTCGACCTGCATTTCCGCTACTGTAATTATTCAAAGTATAAGAATTGTCGGTCGACCCGAGCATAGTTAGGAGAGTATGCGCATGGAAATAATCGTAAAAGGCAGGCATATGGAGGTAACCGATGCGCTTCGAGCATATGCCGAAGAGAAAATCGGGAGGATAAGCAAGTATTTCGACAAAATCATCAAAATCGAAATCGCTTTCATAGATGAGAAGAACCCGAGCATCGAAAAATCGAAGACCATCGAGGTAACAGTCTTCCCGAAGGGGCCTATTTTAAGAGCCAAGGAGTCCTCGACCGACATGTATGCCTCAATCGATATGGTCGTCGACAAGCTCGAACGGCAAATCAAACGTTATAAGAACAAACTCTCCAAGAGCGCCAAAGGCTCTCCGAAGCCCGGTGAGATGAGCGCGGCTCTCGTCGCGGTCGAAGACGAGTACGATGGGCCGCGTATCGTCAAGGTCAAGCAGATTGCGGTCAAGCCGATGGACGCCGAAGAGGCGACCCAGCAGATGGAGCTTTTAGGGCACGATTTCTTTGTCTTCACCAACGCCGACACCGATGAGGTAAACGTCGTCTACAGGCGTCGCGACCATAACTACGGTTTAATTGAGCCGATTTCCGGCAAGATGTAACGCCGGTCGCGCAATTGCGTTATAGTTAGAGGGAAGCACATATCGAAGAATTTGTTCGCAGTAAGGTGGCAGAAGAGGAACTCAAATGAATCCAACGATAGATGACGTCTCGGTCGACGAGATCGAGAGCTTGATCTGCCAAATCGAAGAAATCAAGGCAGCACGAATCGTAGTTGGTCCGGGTCGTGGAATCGAAGAGATTCATATCTTAGCGAGTTCAGGCAAAGGGCCCAAGCAAATCTCCCGGGACATCGAATCGATGTTGATGGCGCAGTTTGGCCTACCCGTAAACCACCGTAAAATCAGTATCGCCCAGCTAGGCTCCGCCCAGACAAGGGTGCGCAGAGCGCGGCCGAAACTCGACTCGGTCCGGCACGAAGTCGATGACCGGCGGGCAAGAGTCGCTGTGACGTTGCGCCACGGAGACACTGCATACGAAGGCCTGGCGGAGGGCGTTGCATCGAGAGCAGGAAGGCTCCGGCTTGTCGCGAGCGCTACCTTAGCCGCCGTAGAGCAGATAATCCCAGGGGACGAGGCTTTCGCCCTCGAAGACATCACGGCGATGGCTTTGGGTCGCGATACGGTGGTCGTTGCCTCGGTAGCGCTACTCGACAGTAGCGGCGATGAGACTTATGTCGGTTGTGCTATAGTAAAAGACGATGAGCGCGAAGCGATAGTAAGAGCGGTGCTCGACGCTGTCAACAGGCGCTTGGAATTCTTGATAACCCCATAGCGTTGAGTTCTGGGCCGACATCAAAATGTTCGAGACAAAGGTGAACAATCGATTAGTTATTGAGCGGAGCGGTGCTGACCCTTCCGACAGCGAGCGGGGAAGGGGAGAGAACCTAAAAGGAGGTCTCTTTGTTGAAAGCCCGTATTCTGATGACACTCGTTGCCCTTGCAAGCTTGATTCTGGCCGGCGGAGCCGGCAGCAGAATGGGTTGATTTTCTTTTGATGTCGGTCCTTCTTTATTTAAAGCAAGAAGGACGACCGGCTGTCGGTTCGACTATTACACTCAAAGAGATACAGTGAAGGACATCACTTCTAAGGCGAGAATATTTTTTTATAGCGTATACGCAGCGGCATTTGTGGTTTTGCTTGCAAGCTTGATAACCAAGCCCTCTCTATCATGGGCGGATGTCGCTTTTTTTGCGTTGTTCATCTTTGTCGCCGATTCTTTTACCATCTCGCTACCCAAGAACGCTTCGATTTCAGTTAGTTTCGCCGTTATTTTTGCGGCGGCGCTGCTCTTTGGTCCCCAGGCCGTAGTAATTGCCAGCCTTATAACAGTAATCAATATCAGCGACCTCAAACGCAAAATCGCCTGGTATAAGATGGTCTTCAGCGCGTGCAATTATGTGATTTCGGCCTATGCCGCAGGCTACGTCTACATCTTGACCGGAGGTTCTATCGGCGGGATAACCGTCGCCGACTTCCCGTATATAATCGTGCCCGTAGTCTTTGCGAGCACGGTTTTTTTCGCCATAAACACCGGTCTTATCGCGTTCGGCGTTGGCCTCTTAAACGACGAATCACCCGTTGGTATCTGGCGTTTCGACTATCAGTGGCTCATCCCGAACTATTTCGCGCTCGGTGTGCTGGGATTGGTTCTGGCGCAGATATACTACCTGACCGGGCCGGCGAGCTTTGTCCTTTTGATAGTGCCGCTGCTCATTGCCCGGCAGACCTTCCAGGTCTATATGCAGCTGCGAGGCGCGTATCTCGATACGGTCAAAGCGTTGGTCCAGGCGCTAGAGGCCAAAGACCCGTACACGCGCGGCCACTCGGAACGTGTCGCCAAGTACGCGGAGCAAATCGCGCGCGAGTTGAAACTACCCGAAGACCGGGTGGAGACGCTTCGCTACGCCGCGCTCTTGCATGATATCGGAAAAATCGGCATCGCCCGCAAGATTCTCAACAAGCCGGGAAAACTCAACAACGAAGAGTTCAAAAAGATACAGGCGCACCCCAGAATCGGCGCGGGCATCTTAAGCGATATCGATTTTCTGGAAAAGGCAATCCCCGCGGTCTATTACCACCACGAGCACCTCAACGGACGCGGTTACGGAGAGGGCCTGGCGGGAGAGCGCATCCCGCTTCTCGCGCGGATAATGACGGTCGCCGACAGCTTCGACGCGATGACCTCGACGCGCTCGTATAGGCCGGCGATGAGCGTCGAGGAAGCGGCTGAGGAATTGATGGCGTGCTCCAACCGGCAGTTCGATGGCGAAGTCGTCGAGGCTTTCATGCGCACGCTCGACCTTTCGATGGATGAGGCCGGCCCCGAGATAAAGGAGTTGCAGCTAAGCATTGCAGTCGAGAATCCAGCATAAGGCAAAAGTATATAGGAGTGTTGTAATATCGTTTGGCGTCGTGGCGCTCGCGGTCTACTCGCTGCGCCTGACTGCGGATAATTTCGCCATGGTCGGTTTGTTCGCGCTCGCGGCAATCATCAGCCGGCTCCTCGATATCCGCCTGCCGCAAGGGGGCAAGGTCCACATCGACACGGCGGTAATCATCGCCTCAGTCTTGCTCTTTCCGCTGCCGCAGGCGATTCTCATCATCGTTGTCGGTGTCGTCGTATCGATGCTGGTGCAGCGGTTGAAACTAAAATTTGCGGCGACGATGTACCCGCTATCGCAGCTCGTTTTAATTGTCATCGCGGCCGCCCAGGTCTTTTACGCGGTCGGCGGCGAGACCGGGAAAATCGAGCCCTTTTACGGCATAACGGCGCTGGTATTGCTCTGCGGCGTCTATACTTTCTTGATGCTCGGAGTCGACCAACTGGCCATCTCCATCAACCGGGGAACACCGTACGTCCCCGCGTTTATATCGGCGGTCGAGTTTTTGGCCCCGTTCTATTTAGCGCTCTCATCGCTCGGGGTACTCCTTGCGATAATGTATGACGGCATGGCGTACTGGGGGTTGCTCATATTTTTCGTGCCGCTTCTGGTGACGCGCCTCTCCTTTAAGTCTTTTCTCGATATCCGCAGGGTTTACCGGAAGACGATTGAAGCGCTCGCCAACACTATCGAGGCGCAGAACCCGCGCCGGCGCGGCCACGGCCAGCGGGTAGCGAGCTACTCGGTCGATATAGGCAAAGAGATGGGGATGCACGGGCGCGACCTGGAGCTAATCGGCTACGCCGCGCTTCTGCACGACATCGGCATGCTCGGCGTCGACGAGGATTCGCTCGACCATCTACTGGAGCAGGCGAGCGCGCAGAGCGGCGAAGCCCCGCACGCCATCATCGGCGCGGAGATAATCGAAGAGGTCGATTTCTTAAAAGACGCCGCCGACATGGTCCGCAAGCACCACTTCCCGATAGATAAAGTCAGCTCGCCCTCCGAGCTGTCTCTCGGCGCACGCATCATCAACGTCGCCAGCTCATTCGACAAGTTCACCCGGTCGGACAACCCCGACGAGCGCCTCACCGCCTACCAGGCCATAACCCGCATCAAGAAAGACCAAGCCATAGTCTACGACCCCAAAGTAGTCCGCTCCCTCATCAATGTGCTCCGCAAACAGGGGAAATTGATGGAGTTTGTGAGCTAAGCCGGACGCATGCGGAAAGCATCTAACTAAGAATTCCTAAATAATTCAGCAATTCGGATTAACGGATTGACGGATATGCAGTATATCCGTCATAATTGCATTGAGGTGGTAATCTTGATAAGGCGATTAACAGAAAGAAGCAGTGTAAGCATTCCTAAAGAGAATCTTGAACATGTCGGTGTGAATCCGGGGGATTATTTCGAAGTGTCGGACGACGGCAAGCGGATTATCCTCACGCCGAAAGTCGTTGATGACAAGTTTTCAGAGAAAGAGTGGGAAGAGCTTGAGTCGCTAGCCAAAGAGGCGGGCAAGAAATACAAGACAGCAGCCGCAGCTAAGAAGCACCTCGAAAGGCTGTCCGAGTGAACTACGAGTACAAACCTTCCTTTGAGCGAATGTTTAAGAAGCTTGAACCGGGTGCGAAAATACGGGTAGTCGATGCGATATTCTCACTAATCGACTTTTTCGAGACCGGTCAACGAACCGTCGGTCTCGGACTAAAACAGCTCCGGGGTGATTTTTGGGAGATTAGAGTCGACCTTAAAATCCGAGTTCTTTTTGTTTTCGAAAGTGATACGGTCAGCTTCATAATCGTCGGAACCCATGACGATATCTCGAAATTCCTTCGCAGGTCTTAGAACAAGCAGAAAGCAGGCGACAAAGAGAAACTTTGTCGCCTGCTTTCCCTCTATTAGAAACTAACCACACTCGACTCGGAAACTAAATTGGCAAACTTAACCGCGTCAATGGATGAGGCGTTCAACGTTTTAAGGTCTTCTTCTGTCACCCCACGGGCAACCAAGCAAGCCCCTCAAACATACACTGGAACGTTCCCCTTGACCACTTTCTCGATTAACTCAACAAGAGGTGGAAGGCCGACCCCATGCACGCTCTTGGCCACCGCCTCCTTTGTCAAATACGCCCCCTCGCCAAGCAGAGCGATGCCCACCTCTATGCCGGCCTCATGAGCGCCCACAGCAGTAACAAAGGCTAAGGTACACTTAGTCGGATCATCGGTCGCGTGGGTGACAACTACCAGAATCTTTTTCATCTTCAACTCCTTTCATAATTTCTTTTTATGTCTCCTTCTCCTTTAAGTAAGTTATTAAACATCGTTGTTAGAGCTGGCCGGGAAAATCTAGACAAACTTAAAAGGGCATTTTCGACCAAACATGCCATCGTCAACCGACATGCTTCTACCAATCTTCTCCAATGACCATACTCGCGAAAAGTGCTACAATACGTGTGGTTATTCGGAAATCGCACAGCCCTCCGATATTCTGGATTAAGATTACCGACTGCTGTATCCTTAAATGTGATATCACAACTGGAGATGAAGAGAATTGTTTAAGGCACTTGAGAAGGTCCTCCGCATGGGGGAGGGCAAAAAGTTTAAAATGCTCGAAGATAGGGTGGAAGCGGTCAACGCGTGGGAGCCGGAAATGGCCCCGCTCAGCGACACCGAGCTTAAAGCGAAGACCGCCGAGTTTAAGGCGCGTCTCGCCGAGGGTGAGACGGTCGACGACATCTTGCCGGAAGCGTTCGCGGTCGTGCGCGAAGCATCCAAGCGTGTCCTCAACATGCGCCACTTCGATGTCCAGATAATGGGCGGAACAGTCCTTCACGAGGGCAAAATAACCGAGATGAGAACCGGTGAGGGTAAGACGCTCGTCGCGACGCTTCCTGTATACCTCAATGCGCTTGAGGGCAAGGGAGTCCATGTCGTCACCGTCAATGATTACCTGGCCAAGCGCGATAGCGAGTGGATGGGGCAGATATACGAGTTTTTGGGCTTCAGGGTCGGCTTGTTGCAGAACGACACGCCGCTCGAGGTAAAAAGGGAAGCCTATAAGGCGGATATAACTTACGGCACGAACAACGAGTTCGGCTTCGATTACCTGCGCGACAACATGGTCAGCCATATCGACCAGCGCGTCCAGCGCGGCCGTCACTTTGCCATAATCGATGAGGTCGACAGCATTCTCGTCGATGAGGCCAGGACGCCGCTTATCATATCGGGCCAGCCGGAGCAGTCGGCCGACACCTACTATACTTTTGCGCGGATTATTCCCAAGCTCAAAAAAGGCCGCGACTACGACGTCGACGAGAAGCATCGCACCGTTGCGGTGACCGAGGAGGGCGTCACGCGCGTCGAAGAAGCGCTCGGCATCGACAACATGTACGACCACATCAACAGCCAGCTCGTGAACCACCTGCAGCAGGGGCTCAAAGCACAGGCGCTCTTTAAGAAAGACGTCGATTACATCGTCAAAGACGGCGAGGTCATCATCGTCGATGAGTTCACCGGCCGCCTGATGGAAGGGCGCCGCTACAGCGAGGGCCTGCACCAGGCGATAGAGGCCAAAGAGGGCGTACGAATCAAGGAAGAGAACCAGACGCTTGCCACCATCACCCTGCAAAACTACTTTCGCATGTATGAGAAGCTCGCCGGTATGACCGGTACGGCCGCGACCGAGGCCGACGAGTTTATGCACATATATAAATTGGCGACGGTCGTCATCCCGACCAATATGCCTATGATAAGAGATGACATGGCCGACCTCATCTACAAGACCGAGGAGATCAAGTACAAGGCGGTCATCGACGATATCGTCGAGCGCAACAAACAAGGGCAGCCGATACTGGTGGGCACCGTCTCGATTGAGCGGAGTGAGCTTCTCGGCAAGATGCTCAAGCGCCGCGGCGTCAAACACGAAGTACTAAACGCCAAACACCACGAGCGCGAGGCCGAGATAATCGCGCAGGCCGGCCGAAAAGGCGCGGTTACTATCGCGACTAACATGGCAGGTCGAGGCGTCGACATAGTTCTCGGCGGCAACCCACCCGAGCCGGGCGAGGCCGAAGAGGTCTTGGACGCCGGCGGCCTGCATGTTATCGGTACCGAGCGCCACGAGTCGCGCCGTATCGACAACCAGCTCCGCGGCCGCTCGGGTCGCCAGGGAGACCCCGGCTCCACCCGGTTCTATCTATCGCTCGAAGACGACCTCATGCGTCTCTTCGGCTCGGAGAGAATCGGCAATATTATGGAACGGCTCGGCGTTCCCGACGACCAGCCGATAGAGCACAGCATGATATCGAAGTCGATTGAGACCGCGCAGAAACAGGTCGAGGCGCAGAACTTCTCGATACGTAAGCATGTCCTCGAATACGACGACGTGATGAACAAGCAGCGTGAGGTCATCTACAATGAGCGCTTTGCGGTGCTCACCGGCGAAGACTTGCATGAGCGCGTGCTCGAGATGATAGACGATGTCATGTCGGGCGCGGCAGCGATATTCACCGGCGATGAAAAATACGCCGAGGCCTGGGATTGGGACGGCCTCTTCGCCTATATCAACCAGCTCTTCACGCTGGGTTGGGGCAGGGATTCGATTGACGACGCGACGATTACGCGCGAAGAACTCGGGGAGCGGCTCATCGAGAGCGCGAGGGCTGCATATATGAAACGCGAGGAAGAGCTGGGCCCGGAAGTTCTCCGTGATATAGAGCGCATGGTTGTACTGGAGGTAATCGATAACAAGTGGCGCGAGCACCTCTACGAGATGGATTATCTCAAAGAGGGTATCGGTTTGCGCGCCATCGGCCAGCGCGACCCGCTTATCGAGTACAAATCGGAGGCGTTTGGGGCCTTTAACGCGATGAGCGAGGGCATCAAAGAAGATGTGCTCCAATATATGTACCATGTGAAGATCGTCCGCGACGAGCCCGAGCGCCCGAAAGAGAAGGTCTTGGTGACCAGCGGCGGTGGGGAAGGGCCGAAAAAGCCCAAAGTCAACGATGACAAGACCGGGCGAAACGACCCGTGCCCGTGCGGAAGCGGCAAGAAGTACAAGAAGTGCTGCGGCTAGATTATTAAACCGAAATCAGATTCGATTAGGGGTGCTATAGATTGGCAACGGATTTTAGTGAAGAGATAAGCTTGGTACGTGACAAGATACGAGACATAAAGGATTATCTTTGACGTCGACACTAAGCGCGATGAGATAACAAAGCTTGAAAAAGAGGCGAGCAAGCCGGGCTTCTGGGACGACCAGGAAGCCGCGCAAGCCTTGATGTCGAAGATGAGCGATATAAAAGACGACATCGTAGCCTGGGAGAAGGCGGATGATGACGCCGAAGAACTCGAGATAATGAACGAACTCGCAGTCTCCGAAGGCGATGAGGCGCTCGCCTCCGACGTGGAGCGAGACTTCAGGCGTTTGAAGAGATACGCCGACGACCTCGAGCTGCGGAGCTGGTTTACCGACCCGCTTGACAGCCACAGCGCCATCGTCACCGTCCACCCCGGGGCGGGCGGCACCGAGTCGCAAGACTGGGCCGAGATGCTCATGCGCATGGTAATCCAATGGTCGAAAGATAAAAACTATCAGGCGAGCGTCTATGAGATTGCGGCCGGCGACGAAGCCGGCATCAAGACCGCGACCTTTACCATCCAAGGGAAATACGCTTACGGCTTTCTGCAGGCGGTGCGCGGCGTCCATCGCCTCGTGCGGATATCTCCGTTCGATTACGGCGGCCGGCGCCACACCTCGTTTGCGTCGGTCGATGTCATCCCGGAGGTCGAGCGCGACGTCCAAATCACTATCGACCCTGCTGATTTAAGGATAGAGACCTACCGCTCAACGGGCGCGGGCGGCCAACATGTCAACGTGACCGACTCCGCGGTGCGAATCACGCACACCCCGACAGGCGTTATGGCCCAGTGCCAGAACGAGCGCTCGCAAACTAAGAACAAAGAGACCGCGATGATAATCCTCCGCGCCCGCCTATACGAGCGCATTCAGGCGGAGCAGGCGCGCGAGGCGGCCGAGCGGCACAAGCAAAAAAAAGAGATAGCCTGGGGGAGCCAGATAATGTCGTATGTGATGCACCCCTACCAACTCGTCAAAGACCACCGCACCGGCGTCGAGAAGGGCAACGTCCAGGCGGTTCTCGACGGCGACCTCGATGATTTCATAATCGAGTACCACCGGCAGCGGATTTCGGAAGCCGCCGATGAGCAGAGGGCGACATAATAGACCGGCACCCAAACCCGGAGTTTCGGGAGCATTAATAATCATGTTAGTTGAAAGCTGATAACCATGACTAAACCTAAAAAGCCGACCATCAAACTCGAAGCCGACCTCCACGTCCATACGGTGGCCAGCGGGCACGCCTACAGCACCGTGGAGGAGATAACGAAGGAGGCGGCCAGGAGGGGTCTTAAGATGGTCGGGCTTACCGACCACGGCCCGGCGTTGCCCGGCGGCGCACACCGGTACCACTTCTGGAACCTGCGCATAATGCCGGCCGAACTCAACGGCGTCCACGTTCTCAAAGGAATCGAGGCTAACGTCACCAACGCCAACGGCGACCTCGATTTGCCCGAAGATTATCTCGCGCCACTCGAGCTGGTCCACGCCGGGTTTCATCCGAATTGCGGCTACGTGAGCGGCTCGGTCGCGCAGAATACCGAAGCTCTTTGCCGGGCGATGGATAATCCGTTGCTCGACTTTATCGTCCATCCCGGCAACGCGAAATTTCCTATCGACCCCGAGACGCTCGTCGAAGCCGCGGTCGAGAAGGGCATCCCGCTCGAAATAAACAACAGCTCGTTCTTGCCGACCACCAGCCGGCCGGCAGCCTACGATTATGATTTGGCTATCGCAGAGCTTATCCGCGAGAAGCGCTCGCATGTTATAATAAGCAGTGACGCTCATATATACACACAGGTAGGCGTCTTTGACCAGGCCTTAGAACTGGTTACCTTAGCGGGCATAACCGAAGACCAAATCGTAAACACCTCGGCTCAAAAAGTGCAGGACTATCTTGCCTCAAGGAGAGCCCGGCGTTAGGAGTTAGCGTGAAACGCTGGTGTATAATCACAACACTAATCATAGTCTTGGGCGTATTCTTCGCGATAATCGTCCCGACCATCGTCAGTTACTCGATAGAGAAGACCGTTATCGAGACTATCCGCCGCGATTACGACCTCAAGGATTGCGCCTACGTCCGCGTCGACCACAGTTATCTGGAACTCTTTCGCGGCAAGATAGAGCGCGTTTACATCGAATGCACTAAGAGCGAGTTCAACGGCATCAAAGCCAAGAGCGTCGTCATCACAGTCAAAGACATCGAGTTCGACGTCAAAAAGACCCTGCAGACGCGTGACGCCGCGATTCGTGACATCGGCAGGGCCAGAGCGAGCATAGTCGTCAGCGAAGCTGAGATAAACAAGTTTATCGCGAGAAGTCATGACGATTTGAAAGGTTGGCGCCTCGACCTTAAGCCAAATGAGGTTGTCGCAAACGCCGAAATCGAGATGATAGGCAAGCTCGATGTTTCGTTCAGGCCCAGGCTAAAGGGGGACCGGCTCGTTCTCGAGCCGACCGAGGCTAAGTTCGCAGCCACCGACAGCCTCGGGCTAAGCGAGGCTAAGAACTGGATAGGCGAGATAGGACTCGATCTTCCCGTGAGCGACCTGCCGTTTAATATGAAAATCACCAAAGTGCTCGTTCAAGACAACCAGATGTTGGTCAACGCGGGCAACTGACAGCGCCCGCACCTCGTTTCAAGTGAGTTTTAGCAATTCCAGCCCGGATGGGCGTATGCAAGCGGTCACCGAAATCTCGAAGTTATTTGCCGCGCGGTGCAAAACGCGCTATAAAGATAGATGGGATTAATTGTTAACGCCAAAACAGTGCTTTGGCGAGGCATTGCCGGCCGGCTTGCGCCGGTCATATCATATGCGGATTGTGAAAGGAGCAGACTTGACCACGCACACGACAAACAAACAGGCGACCGTCTCATTGGTAGAGGCGAAAGCCAGGACTATAAGGACCCGAATAATCAACATGCTTGGCGCGGCAGGCTCGGGTCATCCGGGCGGCTCGCTATCGGCGGCCGATATCGTTACGACACTCTATTTCCATGAGATGAACCATAATGCGGCGGAGCCGCGGTGGCCGGGCCGCGACCGTTTTGTCTTAAGCAAAGGGCACGCCGCGCCGGTCCTGTACGCGGCACTCGCCGAGAGCGGCTATTTCCCCAGGGAAGACCTTGCGACGTTGCGCAAGATAGACAGCCATCTCCAGGGACACCCCGATATGAATAAAACACCCGGTGTTGAGATCTCGACCGGCTCGTTGGGGATGGGGTTCTCGGCGGCGGTAGGGATGGCGCTGGGCTTGAAGATAGACAAAAGCGAATCGCGGGTCTATACGCTCATCGGCGACGGTGAGTCTCAGGAGGGGATAATCTGGGAGGCGAGCATGTTTGCGCCGCAGCACAAACTAGACAACCTCGTCGGCATTCTCGATTATAACAATTTGCAGATAGACGGCCGTGTAAGCGATATCGTCGATATCCGGCCCGCCGCCGCGAAATGGTCGGCTTTCGGCTGGCACACGATTGAAATCGATGGACATAACATTGAGCAGATAATTGGCGCCCTCGACGAGGCGAAATCGATAAAGGGTAAACCGACTATGATAATCGCCAACACCGTAAAAGGTAAAAACGTCTCATTTATGGAAGGGCAAGTCGATTTTCACGGGAAAGCGCCGTCCAAAGATGAGGTCGCGCAGGCCTGTGGCGAGATAGAGGCATCGGGACCGCTCGGCTAAGCGTCGAGTAACGATAGCCTCATTTACCCAGAGGTTGCCCGCAGAGATAGTCGCCCGCTTATCGGGCTTAATATGCACGTTCAATGGTCCAATAGAAGGCGAGACAGATAGTAAGGAGCACGATGTCCGAGAAGAGAGCGACGCGCGAAGCGTATGGCGAAACACTGATAGAGTTGGGTCGAGTAAACCCGAATATAGTCGTCTTAGAGGCGGACTTGGCGAAGTCGACAACGACGATAAAATTTAAGAAAGAATTTCCTGACAGGTTTTTTGATTGCGGCGTCGCCGAGCAGAACATGATGGCGATGGCGGCGGGTCTCGCGACGACCGGCAAAATATGTTTTACGGGCTCGTTTGCGATGTTTGCCACGGGTCGCGCGTTCGAGCAGGTGAGAAATACGATAGCGTATCCCTCTCTCAATGTTAAAATATGCCCCACGCACGCCGGTATAACGGTCGGAGCCGACGGCGGGTCGCACCAGACCATCGAAGATATCGCGCTTATGCGCGTGATTCCCGGCATGACCGTCATCGTTCCGGCCGATTATTACGAGGCGAAAAAGGCGATTGCCAAAGCGGTGGAGATAGACGGACCTGTCTACGTGCGCCTCGGTCGTGCGACGTTGCCGATGATATTCGACGAGGATTACGATTTCGTTCCCGGTAAGGCGATTGTCCTTAGGGAAGGCACGGATGTCACGATTTTTGCGACCGGCATTATGGTAAGTAGCAGCCTGGTAGCGGCCGAGAGCCTTGCTAAAGATGGTATTAGCGCCGAGGTTATCAATATATCTACTATAAAACCACTAGACGATAACGCTATAATAGAATCGGCGGTAAAAACCGGAAGAGTGGTAGTAGCAGAGGAACATAGCATTATTGGTGGACTCGGGAGCGCTGTCGCGGAGTTGTTATGCGAGAAGCATCCGGTACCGGTAGCAAGAGTGGGAATAAAGGACGTTTTTGGGCGCTCAGGCGAGCCGGCCGAGTTGCTAAAATATTACGGACTAACCGACGAAGACATCTCCCAAGCGGCGAAAGGTCTACTGGGCAAGTAGACGCGCGAGCCCCATTTTCCCGCAAAGCATACCGGCATAGACCTTTGCTTTATCTCAAGCCTTCTGGTAGCATACCGATTTTGGGAGTGATAGTAGCATGATTAGAATAAAGAACGTAACAATGTCATATAAGGGGGCTCATCGTCCCGCACTAAAGGACATCAACGTCGATATCGACCGCGGTGAATTCATCTTCTTGGTCGGTCCCTCAGGTTGTGGTAAATCTACTTTTATACGCTTGTTGCTTAGGGAATTGATACCCACAAAAGGCGATATCTTTATTGCCGGGCATGACCTTGTCAACATGCGCCGCTGGCGCGTGCCGCTGCTCAGGCGCAACATAGGCTGCGTCTTTCAGGATTACAAACTTCTTCCCAACAAGACAGTCTACGAGAATGTCGCATTCGCGCTCGAGGTTATCGGGCGCCCGACGAAAGTCATCAAAGCGCAGGTTCCCGAGGTCATACGGCTCGTCGGTCTTGAGGAGAAGCTTAATAATTACCCGGATGAACTCTCCGGCGGTGAGCAGCAGCGCGTCTCGATTGCGAGGGCTTTCGCCAACCGTCCGGCCATTATCCTTGCAGACGAGCCGACCGGAAATCTCGACCCGGCGAGTTCGAGCGGCATCATGTCGCTTCTGAACAAGATAAACCGGACTGGGACGACGGTTTTGGTCGCGACGCACGACCGCGAGATGGTCGACAGCATGCGCAAACGTGTCATCGCGCTTGAGGACGGGGTTCTCATGCGAGACCAGCAACGCGGTGTATACGGTTACGAGGAGTAATGTGAAGGAATTCAGGGGAACGATCGCCGGCAAACCCGGAATTTCTGTGTTGAATATTTAGAAGGAGCCGAACTTTATGCAATTTCGTCCTTTTTACTTCTTGAAAGAGTCTTTGGTAAGTTTCAAGAAAAATTGGGTCATCAGTATGGCAGGCATCACCACAGTCGCACTATCGCTGCTGCTGGTAGGAGCTTTCATGCTCTTCGCGTTCGCGATGAACAACATCATAAAATCGACCGAGCAGAAGGTCGAAGTAGTGCTTTTCCTGGCCGAAGGGGTACCCGCCGAATCGGTCGAAGCGCTCCAGGCTGAGATCATCTCCTGGGAAGAGGTGCAGAAGGCAACCTATGTCTCCAAAGAACAGGCGCTCGGCAGGCTTAAGCAAGAATTCAAAGAGTCGGACATGCTCGAGATGCTCGAAGGCAACCCGCTGCCGGCGTCTCTAGAGGTAACGCTTAAGAATCCGCAAAAGGCCAACGATGTCGTCGACCGGTTAAAGGGACGTTCTGAGATTGACGATATTAGACACGATAGAGAGACTGTTGAGCGGCTGTTTCAGGTAACCAGGGTCGCGCGGTGGTTCATCGTGGTCTTCGTTGGGCTGCTCGCTTTTACATCCCTGGTTCTTATCGCTAATGCGATTCGCCTCGCGATTTACGCGCGACGCAAAGAGGTGGCGATTATGCGGCTCGTCGGCGCGTCGAACTGGTTTATCCGTTGGCCGTTTTTGCTCGAGGGTATCTTACAGGGCTTCATCGGCGGTATTATCGCGGCGCTACTGCTGTACCTCGCAAAAGTCATGCTCATAGATAAGATAAAGGGCGCGCTGGTGTTTCTGCCAATCAGTTCGAGCCCGCAGGAATTCTATCAACTAATATTTGCTTTGCTTGCTGCCGGGATGTTCATCGGCGCGGCAGGGAGTGCCATAGCTCTACGGCGATTCTTGAGAGTCTAAAATGGCAAGCAGGTGCGGTTGCTATACGTAAGCTTGAGGATTACGCGCCCTTATGTAGTGCGCTGGTTGACTTGCCAAGCCTCCAATGCTTAACTAGTAGCTAATCAAAGGTGGAGCCATGGGTATTACTACTGCGTTGCGGCAAAAAATAACAGCAGTAATTGCGATATTAGTCATTATCTCTCAAGTTAATCCTGCCTTTTCTTCTGCGGTCTCCACTAAGAAAAGCGAGCTAAACGGCGTCAACAGCCGTCTCAAACAGACTCGTGAAAAGATAAAGCAATCCAAAGCCCAAGAGGCCAGGCTCGTCGGCGAGATAAAATCGGTCGACGACAGCGTATTTGCCGCTCAAAAAGAGTTGGACCGGTTCGACGCCGAGCTCAAGAAGGTAGGCCTGAAGCGCGGTGTGACCGAGCGCCAGCTCGAAGTGTTACAGGTAGAACTATGGGATACTGAGCAGGAGCTGGAGCAGACCTCCGCAAAACTCGACGAACAGAAGACTCTTCTAGACAACCGCGTCGAAGGCATGTACAAACGCGGAAGCGCGGGCTACCTCGACGTTCTGCTCAACGCGAGCAACTTCACGAGCTTTCTCAACCGGATGCGTTTCCTGGAGTACGTCGTGGCCCAGGACATCAATATAGTCGGCCGGATAACCGACACCAAAGACATCATCGAGCAGAAAAAGCGCGATGTCGAACAGAACAAAGTCGCCGTAAACGGTGAGCGCGTCAAGTTGGTCGCTGAGGAGCAGCGTATCAAAGAGCTGACCCAAGCGCGGCTGACCAAGAAGAAGGCTCTCCAATCCGAGAACGGCAGGAAACAAGCGCTTCTTGTACAGATAAAGGACAACCGTTCAGCATATGAGTTGGCCGAAGACCAGCTTCTCGATGAGTCGTCGCGACTTACCTCAAAAATAAAGGAGTTGGAACGCAAGGCGCGCGGGAGCGGGCGCTCTTCGGTGCGACCGAGCGATTTCTCGCCGGGCGCTTTTGCTTGGCCGACCGATGGCGATGTTACATCCTCGTTCGGCATGAGAAAGCATCCCATACTGGGTGTAACGCGTATGCACACCGGCATCGACATCGGCGCGCCTTCCGGTCAAGCGGTTATCACGGTCGACGATGGCGTGGTCATCCAGGCCGGATGGCTTAAAGGATACGGACAGACCGTAATCGTCAGTCATGGCGGCAACTTAAGCACCCTATACGCCCACCTCTCATCGATCAGCATCTCCGACGGGGAAAGCGTTTCGAAAGGGCAGACGGTTGGCAAGATAGGCTCGACCGGCCTGTCTACCGGCCCCCACCTCCATTTCGAAGTGCGAAAAGACGGCGAGCCGCAGAATCCCATGAACTGGTACTAATAAATCCTCAGTAAAACCGATCTGCGTCCATTCGTTGACTCCGGTTATTCTATTGTAGCCCCAATATTTCGCAAGCTATGGCGGATACCCCTGTTTTTGCTTATACTATTAAAAGTCATTGTATTAAAAGAGGTGTAAGTTTTGGATAGAAAAGTCTTAGCCGCAATTGGAGTCGCACTCGCGTTTTTGGTAGTCTTCGCAACATTCGCCGGAGGCATGTTTCTCGGCAAGATGCTGGAGCAGCAGCGTACGGCGGCGTACCAGGAAGGATTACCGTCGGTTCAGAAGGTTCAGGAAGTGTTCTCGATAATCGACCACGCCTATGTAGAGGAAATCTCAGAAAAAAAGCTGATAAATGGTGCTGTGGAGGGTATGCTCGAAGCTCTCGATGACCCGTATACCCACTACTTCGACAAGACACATTTCGACTCGTTCATGGAGGAGACAACAGGGCATTTCGATGGTGTCGGCATTGTCATAAGCCAGAACAAAGCGAAAGAATTGGTCGTGATATCGCCTATCGACGGCACCCCGGCACATAAGGCGGGCATTAAAGAGAACGATATTATAACGAATATAGACGACAAAGCGACCAAGGGCATCAATAGCGACGAGGCGGTAAAGCTCATTCGCGGAAAGCGCGGCACGAAGGTCAAGCTGACGATGCGCCGCGAGGGCACGAAGAAGCCGCTCGTTTTTGACCTGGTAAGGGCACAAATCAACATCCCGAACGTCTCGTCCGAAAAGGTCGATGGCGATATCGGTTATCTTAGGCTCCACCAGTTCAACGAGCAGACCCAAACCGACCTCAAGAAACACTACGAAAAACTCAAGTCGCAAAAGGTAAAAGGCGTCGTCTTCGACCTTAGAAACAATCCGGGCGGCATTCTCGAGCAGTCCGTCGACGTGGGAAGCATGTGGATAAAGTCGGGCGCTATCGTAAAGGTCAAATCAAGGACCGGCCAAATCGAATCGAAAAATGCGAACGGCGGGGCCGATCAGACGATGCCCCTCGTCATTCTCGTCAATAAAGGCAGTGCCAGCGCCGCTGAAATCGTCGCCGGGGCTTTACAGGATTATAAGCGGGCCGTAATAGTCGGTGAGACCACTTTTGGTAAAGCGTCGGTACAGACGGTCATTGATCTTTCGGACGGGTCGGGGATATTGCTCACGACCGATAAGTATCTGACACCGAAAGGGCGGATGATTCACAAAAAAGGAATCAAGCCCGATATCATCGTCAAATTCGACCCGCACAAAGATAAAGAGGACGTTCAGCTTAAGAAAGCCAAAGAGGTTTTGAGGGAGCTAATCTCGGGGAAGCGGATACTTAAAGCGGCATCGTAAGGCCGCACCCGCCGGCGACGTGCGCAAATAAAAATAGCCCAGAGCGTCTGCCCTGGGCTATTTGATTTCAATGCTACATCCGGTCGTCGTCGTCGATTTCGTCGAAGAGCTCCGCCGGTGCCTCTTCGTCGTAGCGTGACGCCGTAAAGATCTCGCGATTGACGCGATTTGCGCGCTTATTGTCCTCTTCAATCGGGGTGAGCTTCAGGATTTTAATGTCATCGACCAATTCTATTACGCTCAAATTGTTATCATAAGGGAAGAAACGTAAATAATTAAAGCTGAGGATGTTCAAGAATATGCAGCCGTTTACGATGAGAGTCGAGGTCTCGGCGTTAGAAAAGACTTTAACCACGACACCTTCGCCCTCGCTGATGGTGCTGCCGTCGACGTTGTAGGCATACTTGACACTCTCGAGGGTCTCGAGGGCGCGTCGCATGTCTTTCTTGTTAATCAGGATGCCTTCATTGACGATACAAGGAGCAGGTGAGGCATGACGAAAGTTTTGCATCGATTATAACCTCCGAGTCTGTTGCAAGTTACTTGCTCATTCTATAACAGTTACCGGAAACCGTAAATACCAAAAAATCGAATATGGTGAAAACTTTGAGGGGTGTTAAATGCAGATAACGCGTGAGCTAATAAAGCTGATGAGTAAGAAGGGATACGCGCCGCAGGACCTGGACGGGCTGGCGGCTGAACTTCAGCTTCCGGGCGTAGACAAGCATGATATAAAGAAAGCCCTGGCCTTGCTCGAAGCCGAAGGGAAAGTCCTGCAGACGAAGAAGGGCAAGTATGCATTGCCGGCGCAGCTCGATTTGGTCATCGGCGAGCTGCTGGCGAACAAGGCCGGATATGGTTTCGTCAAGACCTCCATCGGCGATGTTTTCGTTCCGGCGAGCAAGATAAACGGGGCCATGCACGGTGATAAGGTCGCGATTCGCATTTCGCGAAGAAAGACCAGACAGGGTCCGCGCAGCGAGGGCGAGATAGCGCGCATACTGGAGAGGGCTTACGAGACGGTCGTCGGACGTTATGACCGGCACGGCAAGATAAGCATAGTAGTCCCGTCGGACAAGCGCATACAGTACCAGGTCTTTGTCCATAGAAACGATGCTATCGACGCGAAAGACGGGGACATGGTCGTAGCCAAGATACTCGAATACCCGGATGGAGTGCGCGCGGCGCGCGGGAGCATCATCGAGATAATCGGCGATGAGACGTCGCCGACGATAGAGATAGACGTCATCGTCCGCGAACACAATCTGAGCACGGAGTTTACGCCGGCGACCATGGCCGAGGCCGTATCGGCGCCCGATAGCGTCATCGTCGCCGATACGCTGGGGCGCAAAGATTATCGCGGTGTCTTTACGGTAACGATAGACGGGCTCGACGCCAAGGATTTCGATGATGCCATCAGCATCAGGCGCGACCATAGCGGTCACTTCCACCTCGGCGTACATATCGCCGATGTCTCTCATTATGTGGGCATCGGCAGCGCGCTGGACCAGGAGGCTTACGAGCGCGCGACCAGCGTCTATCTGGCTGACCGGGTGTTGCCGATGTTGCCGCATAAGCTCTCGAACAATATTTGCAGTCTCAACCCGCGTGTCGACAGGTTGAGTCTCTCTGTCGAGATGGTCGTCGATGAGGTCGGCGAGGTAGGCGATTTCGAGATATTCAACGGGGTGATAAACAGCAATTACCGACTGACCTATGAGCAGGTCGACGAGGCGTTTGCGACAGGGGTCTTCCCGGATGCGGATGTTCGCGACCTTCTCGTCTCGATGCGCGAGCTGAGCGATGTTCTAGAAGGTAAGCGCTTGAGGCGGGGGAGTCTCAATTTTGAGACTATCGAGCCGAAGGTGATTCTCGATGCCGATCTCAAACCTTTAGAGGTCATAGTACGCGAGCGTACCGCCGCGACCAAGCTTATCGAAGAAGCGATGATTCTCACCAATGAGACGGTAGCCGGCTTTATGTATTGGCAGGATTCACCGATGGTCTATCGCGTCCACGACAAGCCCAACGAGGAGAGCCTCGTTCAGATAGAGGAACTTATCGAGAACCTCCATTATCCGGTCAAGAAGCTCAAAGGGGCGCATCCGAGGGTAATCCAGCAAATAATAACACACGCGCACGACAAGCCGGAGAAGTTGCTCATAAACAACCTTTTGCTGCGGGCGATGAAGAGGGCGAAATACACGCCGTCGAGCATGCTCCACTTCGGGTTGGCTTCACAGAATTATACCCATTTTACCTCGCCAATCAGGCGCTATCCCGACCTCATCGTCCACCGTCTGGTCAAGGCTACACTCGACCAGAGTTTATCCGAGCCCGAGCTGGTAGGAATGGTCGATAGTCTCACCGAGATTTGCGAGCATAGCTCCTACATGGAGCGCGAAGCCGACGATGCCTCGCGCGAATCGGTCGATGTCAAGCTTTGTGAGCTTATGAAAGCGCATATCGGAGAGGAATTCGATGGGACGATAACGGGCGTCGCGGGATATGGATTCTTTGTTCAGCTCGCGAACACGGCCGAGGGGCTCGTGCATATTAAGGACATAACCGATGACTATTACGAATACGATGAGGCTACTTTTACGCTGCTTGGGCGGCGCACGGGGCGGACGTTTCAAATCGGACACACTGTGCGGGTCCAGATTACGAACGTCGTCATCGGTGAGCGCAGGATAGACTTTGTGTTGGCCGAGGAGGAACAAACTCGTAAGAAACGCTCTAAGGGGGCAAGATAGCCGTTAGCTGTACGTTATGGTTGAACGACTCGCTACGACGTGTTATTTCAGTCAAGAGTTATCGCTACAATCTCGGTCGTGAAGTGATATAATTCATTAGCATGAAAACGGAAAGAATCGCGGCCAAAAACAGAAAAGCATACCATGATTACCATATCGATGAGACCTATGAGGCAGGAATGGAGCTTAAAGGGTCTGAGGTCAAGTCGATTCGCGCCGGCAAAATCAATCTGCGGGATAGCTACGCGCGGATAGACGACGGCGAGATGTGGTTATTCAATGTCCATATAAGCCCCTATAGCCATGTAGATAAATTTACGCAGCCCGACCCGATTCGGCCCCGCAAACTACTACTGCACAAGAAAGAGATACTGCGCCTGATAGGAAAGACAAAAGAGAAGGGTTATACGCTCATACCTCTCAAGGTCTATTTCAACAACCGTGGCAAGGCGAAGGTCGAGATAGGGTTGGCAAGAGGTAAGCTCCTCCACGATAAACGCAAGGACATCTCCGAGCGTACCGCGAAACGCGACATCGAGCGCGCGCTCCGCGAGCGGCAGAAACAGTAGGGTCGAGCGCTTGGTATGCTGAGCGTGAGAGCGCTGGTCCATTTACAGCGGAAGCTTAATTCTATATAATTTACATAGGGTTTTGTACATTGAAAAATGCGCCGGCGGTTAATATTGCCGGCCAAAAATATGGGGGCGACAGGCTTCGACTGAGGTTGGTTTCGGCAAGAGAAGCGAGTCGAGCTCAGACAACTCGTTAAACTATCTGACAAAAAACAAACGCAAACGAACCAATTGCACTAGCCGCTTAATTGTGGCTCGTCAAACTAGAGATTGCTCACATCTCTAGGGCGACGTCATCATAGTGAGCTCACTTCACCCGGACGCCCATAGGGGTTGAAGAAAATCTTATGGGATAGCGACCAGTTTACCCTGACTGTGGGGATGCCGGAAGCGAATAACAAACATAGTCTACACTCGTAGATGCTCTTGTGGAAATGCCTGAGGACGTGGGTTCGATTCCCACCGCCTCCACAAAAATAGGCCGCCTTTTATAGGTGGCCTATTTTTACGCTTGCATATAGAACATATGTTCGTTATCATATAGAAACTTCATGCGCAACCCGCTCTTGTTTCAGAACCGCCGTCACCCATCTTCGTGCCCCTACGTGTCCATCTCGTCATATTCTTTAAGGTTTTTCTCAGTAGACCGATATTTTTAGAGTAGCATTCAAGCTCTGTCGAGATTTAAAAATATATTTCAAGAGCACAAGGGAGACGACCATTGCAGGAACGTTTTGATTTTCTGGAAAACTTATTGGAAAATTCTACAGTGGCGACCTTTGTTATAGACAGGGACCACAAGGTAATTTTCTGGAACAATGCCTGTGAAGAACTAACCGGCACAGACAAATCTGAGGTTATCGGCACCACCGACCACTGGAAGGCGTTTTACAGTCACCAGCGACCATGCTTGTCAGATGTGGTAATCGACGGTGACTATAGCGAACTTTCGAATCTATACAAGAAACACAGTGAGTCGAAACTAGCACCGGGCGCCATCAGAGCGGAAGCATGGTACGAAGATCTGGGCAAAGAACGCAGATTTGTTGTATTTGAAGCCGCACCTATCCATGATGCGCAGGGCGAGCTAGTCGGCGCGATAGAGACGCTCCAAGACTTCACCGAACACAAAAGCCTCGAAGAAGCCTTCATGGATGAACGAAATTTCAACGCGGCGGTGTTAGAGACGGCGGGCGCGATTGTGGCTGTACTCGACCAGGATGGCCGTATCGCACAATTCAACCGTGCCTGCGAGCAAGCGACAGGCTACACGTTCGAAGAAGTGCGCGGAAAATACGTGTTCGACCTCTTGATTCTCCCAGAAGAGAGAGAGGACGTTAAGCGCGTATTTCAAAACCTGAAAGCGGGACAGTTCCCCAACACCTATAAGAATTATTGGATGGCCAAGGATGGCAGTCGGCGCCTCATCGCATGGTCAAACACTGCGTTAGTCGGGCACGATGGGAATGTTAAGTGGGTCATCGCTACCGGAATCGATATTACAGAGAATCATAAGGCCGAAGAAGAATCGACGTTCAAATCCCTGCTTCTTGATTGCGCGATGGACTCGGTCGTCGTCCATGACTATGAGGGAAATCATATCTACGTAAATGAAGCTGCCTGTAAACAAAGAGGTAAGACGCGCGAAGAGCTTCTCAACATGTCCGTCAAAGACTTCATCCCTCCCAAGCTCGTGTATCGGTTCGACGAGAGAATCGAATTATTGAAGAAGAACCGCAGCGTGGTCTTCGAATCGTTTCACACAAAACCGGACGGGACTTTGTTTTACGTTGAGGTCCATGCCGGTGTTATCGAGCTTCAAGGTGAAGACGTGGTCATCTCTACAGCACGTGACATCACCGACCGTAAGGATTCCGAGAGACTACTCAAAGAGAGTGAGGAACGCTACCGTCGCCTGGTGGAACTTTCACCGGTTGCGCTAGCAGTCCATAGCGGCGGAAAGGTCGTCTACGCGAACGCGGCCGCAGCGAAGCTCCTTGGGGCCTCGAAACCTGCCGAGCTCATCGATAAACCGGTGCTTAGCTTTGTCCATCCCGACGACCAAGCTCTGGTAAAAGAGCGTGTCGCTCTGATGATGCAGGGCAACGAGGTCGATTTAACCGAAGAAAGGTTTGTGCGCCTCGATGGTGGGATAATAGATGTCGAGGTAGCGGCCTCTCCGATTATGTACAACGGCAAGCAGGCTATCCAAGTCGCAGTTAGGGATGTGACTGAGCACAGACAAGCGCTGGCCGCTGTCGTGGAGGCGAAAGAGCGGGTGGAACAGCTCTACCGGGTCATGCCGAGCGCCGTGTTCACCGTCGACAACGAGTCTCTTATCACTAGTTTCAACGATAAAGCGGTTGAGATAACCGGCTACGAGTCTTCCGAGATTATCGGGAAAAAATGTGCGGTTTTTTCGCTGGATCCTTGTGTTAGCAAATGCGGCCTGTTCTCAGCGGACGTGTTGAAACCCATTATGGGCAGGGAGTGTACAATACGCCGCAAAGATGGCCAAATCCGGACTCTTTCGAAGAACGTGGATGTAGTTCGCGACGCCGACGGCAACGTCATCGGCGGTGTTGAGAGTTTTGAGGATATTACCGAACGCAAGCACGCTGAAGAGATGCTCAACTATATGGCATTTTATGACCTGCTTACTGATTTACCCAACCGCACGCTACTATCCGACCGGCTTATCCTGGCCATCGCCAACGCCCATCGCAGCGGCAATATGATGGCCTTGCTCTTCCTTGACCTGGATAGGTTCAAGACGATAAACGATACGCTTGGCCACACCGTCGGCGACAAATTACTCCAGCAAGTAGCCGACCGGCTCAAAGGGTGCCTTCGCGAAGGGGATACTATAGCTCGTCTTGGCGGCGATGAATTTACGTTGCTCTTGCCGCAGATAGAGACGGTCGATGACGCGACAAGCGTTGCGCAAAAAATAATCGATGTTTTGAAGCCATCCTTTGACTTCGATGGCCGGGAACTTCATATAACGACGAGCATCGGTATTGCGCTCTATCCGAGTGACGGTAAAGACGTCCAGTCGCTCTTAAAGAACGCTGACATCGCGCTCTATCGTGCAAAAGAACAGGGCAGAAATAATTACCAGCTCTACACGCCGTCGATGAATGCCAAAGCGTTCGAGCGGCTGGCGATGGAAGTCAGTATGCGAAAAGCGCTTGAACGCCATGAGTTCGTGGTCTATTACCAACCGCAAGTGGACTTGAAGACCGGAGCGATAATCGGCATGGAAGCCCTGATTCGCTGGCATCATCCCGACCTAGGTCTGGTCTACCCGGCGGAGTTTATCCCGATGGCTGAGGAGACGGGCTTGATAGTGCCGATAGGCGAATGGGTGTTGCGTACCGCGTGCGAGCAGAACAAAGCTTGGCAAGACGCGGGACATGTTCCGATAAGGATGGCTGTCAATTTGTCTTGTCGCCAGTTCCAGCAGGTTGACTTAGCTGAGAGGGTGGCGCGGATTGTAAAAGAGACCGGCCTCGACCCAAGGTATCTGGAGCTGGAGATAACCGAGAGCGTTCTCATGAAAGACGCCGATGCGGCGGTCGATACGCTCAACAAGTTGAAGAAAAAAGGAATCTTTATATCGATAGACGATTTCGGCACCGGGTATTCATCCCTTGGATATTTGAAACGGTTCCCGATTGACGTTCTCAAAATAGACCGGTCGTTCATCAGAGAGCTGAGAGCCGGAACCGAAGACGCGGCAATCGCCACCGCGATTATAACGGTCGCGCACACGATGAAGCTGAAGGCGCTTGCGGAAGGCGTCGAGACTTTGGAGCAGCTGGAGCTCTTGAGGTCGCTCAAGTGCGATAGCATGCAAGGCTTTGTCTTCAGCCGCCCCGTACCCGCCGAAGAAGCGTCCAAAATATTGGGCGATGAGCGCCAGATTCGCGTAGCTTAGCATACCGGCTGAATCCGCTTTTACAGAATCCATCTCTAGAAATCGCACGTCAACTCAGAGCCCTTCAAGGTTGCGTATCCTCGATGCCCCTAAACTCAAACGCCTGCGCACAAGTTTGCTCCAAAACTACGCAAAATATCCCATAATCTTTATTATATTGACCTCATTTTAGCTATAATGAGGAATGTTGTTTGAGTGCGGCATTTTTAAGCGAAGCGTTAAAGTGGAGGCAGAATGGACAGCAGGCCGATAGGCATATTCGACTCGGGGCTCGGCGGCTTGACCGTCGTCAGTGAGATTATGCGCCAACTGCCGCACGAGCAGACGCTTTATTTCGGCGATACCGCCAGGTTTCCTTATGGGCCGCGCAGCGCGGAGGAACTCCGGGGTTTTGTCTTTGAGATAATCGACTTCTTGCTCATGTATGATGTTAAGTTCATAGTGATAGCCTGTAATAGCGCGTCGGCGGCCGCGCTCGAAGCGGCCCAGCAATTCTATAGTATCCCGATTATCGGCGTCATCGAGCCGGGAGCGCGCGCGGCGGTCCAGGCGACGCGGAACCGTCGCGTCGGAGTAATAGGCACGCAGGCGACGATATCGAGCGGCTCATATATTACCTCCATGAAGACCATAGACGCCGGGGTCAAAGCCTATTCGCTGGCTTGCCCGGAGCTCGCGGATTTCGTTGAGCGCGACGAGATAACAGGCGAGAAGGTGGAAGGGGCTATCAAATGGTACCTCGACCCGTTGGTTCGCGACGGTATCGATAGCTTGATTCTAGGGTGTACGCACTACCCGCTGTTGTCGGATACGATTGCCAAAGTCGCCGGAGACGATATCACGTTGATAAGCTCGGCCGAAGAAACCGCGCGCGAACTCAAGGAATTTTTGCAGCGCAAAGATAGCTTGCGTGAAGGCAGCGCAAGACCCGAGCCGAGATTTTTCTCGAGCGGGGATGAGGGTGTTTTTGGGCGGCTGGGGGCGCGGTTTTTAGGACAGGAGATAGCCCGTGTCGAGCGCGTGCGACTCCCTTTGAAAGCAAAGGTGAATCGCGTTGAAAAAGGATAGAATAATCTGGCTCACTAGAGGAGCTATTATTGCGGCGATGTATGTGGCGCTTACCGTGACGCCGCCGCTTAATGTCATAAGCTTCGGTATGGTCCAATTCAGGCTCTCCGAAGCCCTCAGTATTTTGGCGTTTTTTGAGCCGGCGGCGATACCGGGCTTGTTCGTCGGATGCTTGCTGGCAAATAGTATCGGAACGCTCATGGGTACATCTTTGGGCATGCTCGACATAGTATTCGGCTCGCTCCTGACCTTGCTTTCAGCGGTGTTTATATGGAGAATCAAGCAGCCCTTGCCGGCTTTGACGGCGCCCGTGGTGCTCAATGCTTTCGGCGTTGCCGCGCTTCTGAAAATAGTCCTCGACCTCCCATATTGGCCGAGCGTTCTCTTCGTGGGAATAGGACAGACCGTCGTCGTATACGGTCTGGGATACCCCCTTTTATTGCTGATGCTGAAGCGGCGGATTCTAATCAGGGAAGACGTATTTCGCGAAAAAATGAACCGTTAAATCGTCGAAGTCGGGTACACGATCATCCAAATCTACTATCTGAGAGAGTGTACAGACCGGATAATCCCAACCGCGAGCCCCATATTGCCAACCAGCGCTTATTGCTATAACGTGGAATCAAGCGTTGATATAAAATCCTCAGCGTCGTGGGTGTTTGAGCCGCGATATTAAATAACAAAGGAGAGACTCATGGAGCGCGTCGATGGAAGACGACCCGACGAGATTCGGGAAGTCAGCATAACCAGGAATTACTTGCCGCACGCGGAGGGCTCGGTCCTTATCGAGATGGGCAACACAAATGTCATTTGTACCGCCACAGTCGAGGATAGAGTGCCGAATTGGCTGCGCGGGCAGGGTCAGGGCTGGGTTACCGCCGAATACGGCATGCTGCCGCGCTCGACCGGTATCAGGATGGTGCGCGAGGCGAGCCAGGGCCGCGTCGGGGGGCGCACCCATGAGATTCAGCGCCTAATCGGGCGTTCACTCCGCTCGGTGGTGGACCTCAAGGCGCTGCCCGAGGTGACTATTTGGATAGATTGCGATGTGGTGCGAGCCGATGGCGGCACGCGGACCGCATCGATTACCGGCGCGTTTATCGCATTATATGACGCGCTCAGATGGTTAGTCGCGAACAGGAGAGTAGCCGAGTTGCCGCTCTCTGATTTTGTGTCGGCGGTAAGCGTCGGCGTCGTCGACGGTGTCCCGCTGCTCGACCTCTGTTATGAGGAGGATTGCAAGGCGCAGGTCGACATGAATGTGGTAATGACGGCGTCGGGCAAGTTCATCGAGGTTCAGGGAACCGCCGAAGAGCACCCCTTTGAGCGCTCTGAGCTGGAGCAACTACTCAATTTGGCGGAAAAAGGAGCCTCGGAGCTTATCTCGCTGCAGCGCGAGATTCTTGGAAAGGATTTATCGGTCAATGTTGGAACTCATCATAGCAAGTAAGAATGACGGCAAAATCAGGGAAATCGTCGACATCCTAGAGTTGTCCGACTTGAGGGTCTACACGTATAAAGATTTTCCCGACTGGCCGGACGTCGAGGAGACCGGGACGACGTTTTACGATAACGCCCTGCTTAAAGTGGAGGCTTTGGTCGAGAAGTACGGTAAACCGGCGGTCTCTGATGATTCCGGGCTTGAGGTAGATGCTCTGGGAGGCGACCCCGGCGTTGACTCGGCCATATACGCGGGCGAGCATGGAAATGCCGCCAAGAACAACGAGAAGCTGCTGCGGGCGCTCGACGGCGTTCCCGAGGAGGAGCGAACCGCGCGTTTTCGCTGCGTCGCCATATTAATGACACCGGACGGCTGGAGAACTTCGACCGAGGGCACAGTCGAAGGGCGCATAGGTTTTGAGCCGCACGGTGCGCTGGGGTTCGGCTATGACCCGCTGTTTTTTCCAACAGGGGAGACGCGCACAGTCGCCGAGATGGGCCTCGACGAGAAGAACAAGATAAGCCATCGCGGACAAGCTTTCATGAAGATGCGGGAGAAGATGGAAGAGGTTCGCGAGCACCTGAAGGATTCATAATCCGTCTGCCGCGCGGACAACACGCGACGGCGCACAACAACGCGCAGATATTAATTACTGCACTTTCCACCGACTATGTGTTAAAATACCATCTGGCATACCTTCAGGGTATGCCGTATATTTCGGGGTGTGGCTCAGTTTGGTTAGAGCACCGGTTTTGGGAACCGGGGGTCGGAGGTTCGAATCCTCTCACCCCGACAAGAAAATACGCCGGCAAATAGCCGGCTTATTTTATTTGGTTAAAAATCGAGAATCAAGACTTGATTGAATTATTGGGGTTCGGTTTCAGTGGTAAGAATCGGGATTAGTGGGAGCTGCTTTCAATTTGACGGATTGGCGATTTTAGGTAGCGACTCAGATTTAATCCATGTCTAATAGGGTGTCCGCAACTGTCAGTCTTACAATCCGGTAGTGTATAATGGTCTATGAAGCGATGTTATCAGAAGAGGCGTTTTATGGATGAGAAAAGCAGGGTTGTGGCGGGGAGTTGCTGAGAAGAACCGGGCGATGCCGGGAAGCATCAATCGTCTGAACTAGAATTAGAACAAGATAAAGTAGTTGCCGCTCAGTCAAACCAGAATACCGAGCATTGTATGGTGTGCGGCTCTACGCTTGAATATCTCAATCAGGCCGAGGAGTCGACCTGCGCCTATTGCGGGGCGACGGAGCCCGGACACGTAAGGTGCCCGAACGCCCACTATGTCTGCGATGCCTGCCACAACAAAGGGTCGGTTGAAGCGGTGATGGATATTACTTTTGCTACCACTTCAAAAGATCCCGTTGAGATAGCCGAACTTATGATGGCCCACCCGGCGCTTCCGATGCTCGGTTGTCAGCATGCGTATATTGCGGGAGGCGCTTTTCTGGCCGCTATAAGAAATGAAGGCTCGAAGACGATTACCAACGATGACATAAAAGAAGTGTTTAAAAGAATCGAACGGCAGGCTATCGGGGGATACTGTGGTTTGACCGGAGTCTGCGGCATCACACCGGCTATTGGGTCATGTTTTGCGATACTTCTCGGCTCGAAATGCGGCAAAGATATCGAGCAATATATTACCATGGACGCGGCGACGCGCGTGTCGGAGGCGATTAGGGACCTTACGGGCCCAAGTTGCTGCAAGGCGTATGTAAGAGCGGCCTTGATTGTTGCCTCGAATATGTTAAGAGATAAGTTCGGCGTAGTCCTTCCTGTTAAAGAGCGGGAGATGCTTTGTACCTATGTTGAGAAGCATCCTCATGGTTGCAGAGGTAATAAGTGCCCTTATTTTACCCGATAGGCTTAACGCATGGTGAATGCGCGGTACTTCTGGTGCGGTTTTCAGTCAGTCTCGACTTTCCAAAACAATTCTGCTATCATGTCAACGCAGCTTAGAGATGTATTTTGCCGGTTTTTCTAGTCGTTCAAATTGAATAACGCCTTGTCGGGGCGAGTGAAGCATCGTTGTTGGCGAGGCCGGAGAAGTAATTTATAGCGTACAGGCGGACGTAACTCAGTTGGTAGAGTCACAGCCTTCCAAGCTGTTGGTCGCGGGTTCGAATCCCGTCGTCCGCTCAAGGAAACCGCTTTTATAATCTCAAGCATGCGCCCGTAGCTCAGCTGGATAGAGCATCGGACTTCTAATCCGAGGGTCACAGGTTCGAATCCTGTCGGGCGTGCAGTTTAGAGTGGGTGTAGACGGTTACCAAAATCGCCATATTCGCGAGTATTTACCTATAAACTACCATAGATGGTAGCTACCAATTAATTAGGAGCCATAAGCTTGGCCAGAGGCACGATTACCTCCTACGATCAAGTTGAAGACAGGGGCTTTATAAGAGGAACGGATAATCGCGTATATTCTTTCCGACGTTCCTATGTAGATTCGGATGACCGAAATTCTATAGAGGTAGGGATGAAGGTCGAATTCGATCCAGCGAGAGCGAAAAATCGGAAAGACTTTGTGGCTAAAAACATAGCTAAAGACTCAACTCAGGCTAAAAGCCCGAAAACAAGGCTCAAGATAAACCCTTTCACGCCACAGGATCCTATTACGGACCCTGTAAAATTCGCTGGTCGCAACGATTCTATTCAAAATGCGATCTACGCACTGTTTAATAACAAAAACATTATGATAACCGGAGAACGCGGCATAGGTAAGAGTTCCGTAGCTAACCAACTTGTCTATGTTGCCCAAGGTGATATGGATATTATCAACCGGTTAAGTATTGACATTGACCAGTCGCATTTCGCTTATGCAATAGGTGATCACAGATGTGAACCCAGCAATACCCTTGTAGATATAGTCAACGCGTTAGCAATTTCAGCACTAACCAATCTGCACGTAAAATGGAGAGAAGCTAGAAGAACAGCCGAATGGCAATTTGACTTAAAATATGTTAAACGCGGGCAAAAAACCGAGAGCGAGCGAATTCAACCTTCTGAACTAATAAATATACTTTTCGGATTTATTGTCGACATTTTTGAAGCTGCTAAGCAAGAAGTTAACGGCATTGTCTTCTTGATTGATGAGATAGACAGCTTATCGCCAAGCGTACAAATCGCACCTTTTATGAAAGCACTTGTTGAGACTCTGCGACTTAGAGGCTACCAAAATGTTTCATTTATTATAGCGGGTGTGACTGGCACCATGACTGATCTTATCTCGCAGCACCCATCGATATCTAGATCATTCGAAACCCTAGAGCTTCCTACGATGACAAATTCAGAGCTGAGGGAAATTATTACGAATGCGTTACTGGGTTCCACCGTGACAATTAAACCGTCTGTTACCAAGAAGATAGTTGATCTCGCCGATGGTCTTCCACAGCCAGTTCAGCTTTTAGGTTATCACTCCTATAGGCTTGATACTAATTTAAATATTGAGCGTAATGATCTTCAGTGCGCACTTGGTTTTATTGTTAATCAACAAAAACGACAAGAATTTGAAGATTTGTATCGACACATACCTGGTGGATTAGGGCTCGAAACAGTAAAAGTTATGGCTATCGATTACAAGACCGAGATGAAATTGAACGAAATCGCAGCCAAGAGCAATATGCGAGATCAGGATTTTACGGGTGCCATAAAACAGTTAGTTAATAATGGGATAATTGTGCAAAGCGATCGCGAATGCTATAAACTGCGAACCCCGATTTTTAAAGAATACCTTCGTCAGAAACTTCAACTCTCGGTGCTGGGGTGATTGAATTGCTATCACACCATATATTGCGAGGTATTTTCTAAAAATATTTTCGCATCTAAGACGGGATTATCGCATGTTTATGAAACGACAGATAAAACCCCTGGTTCGTTTTTCGTGCAAACTCTCACTTGCTGTTATCGAGGTTGAATAAGTTTTGCATTTGCTTGCTTATCTAGCGATTAATTCTTGCAAAAATCTGAAAACTTGACGATAATATAGTTAATCCGTTTAGCGGAGGTGGATGGTGGATGCCATCGGGGCCCGAAAGGGCCTTTTTTTATGGTAAGAATTTTTTACCGTAATTTCTACTACCTACATGGTCATATTTATGCTGCAATATCGAAATTACTTCTGTGGCAAAAGGAGCTAGCGGTCGGCCCAACAACCCATAAGTATCAAGGATTTCACAGCGGCTTGGATGCCCAACAATATCTGCCAACTGTAATCCCGCTACATTTGCAATCTTAGGTCGGACTTTTAGTTGCTTGCTGCTGAGAGAGGTTTGGAGATTAGTAGCGCTTTCAAAGCTAGCTCCATCCCTCCATATCTTGTTATACTCGTTTTTCAGGAGCCTGTCTTCGGTAGCGCCTCGTGACTCTGCCATGACATCACCTTTGCTGGTTGTCCGTCTTAAAAATTTTACATAGCGCTCTAATAAAACTTCTAGACAATAGTGATACGGATACTCTCGGTGCGCAATATACTTTTCTCTATGTGCCCTTTTATCTATAAGAACAGTGATGACCCGGTAATTCCAGGCATTGAGCATATTCTTAAAATCAATATCAAAAGCCCCTCGCTTCTTTTCATCCCTTAGATTATCAAACGGCGGTCTGCAATTGACCATATCGGTTCTATGAAAAATCGGCGGATCATCTGGATGATAAGGAAGATGCTTTGCTTTTAGCGCCTCCATTTCAGGGCTAAGTGTAGTTCCTGCATAATCTAAATCTACAATCACTCCTGTTAAATTTAAAAATCGATGGTTAGGGTCGTCCGAACTCTTCATGTCTGGGTTTCCGTTTTCGTCTATGTACATGCGATAAAATACCATGCATTCCTCTTCACTTGTAATATAAACAAACTTTATCTGACGACTATAGTGTATCACTTGCGAGCGCAGCTAACGTAAGTACAAACAACACCGTAAACAATCACAACTTACCGCATTAGAGTCCTGGCGCGGGCTCTAATTTTTTCGCCGCTAACGGACAAGCATAAAGTGAAGAACCCTAATCGCGAGCATAAAAAAGACTGCGCTCAAGGTCGCAGTCTTATCTGTCTCAAAGTGCGCTTGCGATTATTGTCCGCTTAAAGCGCCGACAAACAGCGCGATAATGCCGATTACCAGGAGCATTACCAACAAGAACAGTGTGATGAGCGGGATGAAGAAGGTCCAGACCGCTCGGGCTGTCGAGAAATTGTAATTCTCGCGGATGCCGATTATCGTGAGGACGATTGTCCAGATGGTAAAGGGTAGTGTGATGAGCGCGTACAGCGATGTCCCAAAGCCTGTGAAGTAGTCGAGGAGGCCGAAGGGCGTGGCCATTATCGATGGGAACCCCGCAAATCCGATTACGCTGAAGAGTCCCCAAAACGCGCCCTTTCCCTTAAGCGGGAGTGCGATTATATGAAGTATGCCGGCAGATATGAACATTGAGAACACGCTGAAGAACGGTGTCCCGACGACGGTAAAGATAATAATCGAGCGCGGGTTGAACAGGGCCGGCAGAGCACCCATATTTGGCAATTGCTCAAACGAGTTGAGTGACCCTGGAATCGAAGCGATGGCCCCAAGCCAGGCGATTGTGATATAGATGAGCAAACTCGCCCAGATGAGCCTGCGCTCGGCCACATATCGGAGCGTTGCGACCGGTTTCACGATAACTCCGTAGAGAAGCTCGGTCACGGTGCGCTTTTCAAGTTCAGACGGCGATTCTTCCTCAGTTGGAGTTTCGCCGCCGGTAGCGTCAATTGATTTAGCGTCAGCCGAGGCTTCGCCCGGTTCGGCAGTCGTTTCGCTCAGGTTATTTGCCGCAGTCCCTGCATCAGTCTTATGCTCATCCGCGCCCGTTGGCGGTTGTTCGAGACCCGACCCGTTGGTGTCGTCTTCATACATGCTTACTTCCCTCCGTAGTGTTTATACTGCGGCGTCCCGTTCGACGCTTGCAGCTGCTCCAAGAGCAAAAATTCGCCTCCCAGGGTCTTTAGTCTGATAAGGTTGCGAACATAAAGCCCCGGTGCCCCGAAGATTTCTTCGAAAAACGTGGGAGCAGCGTATTCCTCGACTATCGGGTCTTCGATCTTCGCAAGTTTCGCAGCGGTGTCGAGAGCCGCCTGGTAGCCGCCGATAACATCGACGAGCCCGTGCTTCTTGGCGATCGTGGCAGGGAAGAGCTCACCTGTGGCAAGCTCCTTAACCGTCTCTTTCTTAAGCTTGCGTCCTCTTGCGACATCGTTGACGAACTGATTATATACCTCATCCGAGAGCGCCTGGAATTTCTCTTCCTCCTCGGGCGTGAGAGTGCGCTGGAACATGTCCTTATGCTTGCCCGACTTTATAGTCTGCATTTTGATGCCCAGCTTATCGTAGAGGCCGGAGAGGTCCGATACCTGTGAGATGACGCCGATGCTTCCGATAAGGCTGCCCGGTTTTGCGACGATTTTATCCGCCTGCGACGAGACATAATATGCGCCCGATGCGACCATGTCCCCGGCAAATATGACGACCGGTTTCTCGCTGTCTTTAACGTACTCGGCGATTTCCTGTGACGCGCCGACCGCGCCGCCGCCGCTATCAAGCTTAAAGATAATCGCGCCGACCGCCGGGTCGTCGTTGGCAAACTGAAGCTGCTCCCTGACGAATGCCGGCGTTATTCCCGCACCACCTCCGAGCAGCGACGCGCTCTGGTCTTCCGCGATGCTGCCGCTCAGCGGGATGTAGGCGATGACGTCACCGTCGCCAACACTGATTTCGCCAAAGTCACCGAGCGCCAGGACGATGATGGACACCATCGACACGACCACGACGGCGACGATAACAGATATGACTATCGTGCTTTTCTTCACTTAAATCCTCCTATGTAAATCCAGAGTTACGAGCTACATTATTGCGCGTGCCTCACTACTAGTAAAGAACTATTCGTACGTAGTTCGTTGCCAAGGATATCAAGTCCTTTTTCTACGACCCTTTGTATCTCTATTATTTTATCGTCGCTATGATTGTCGTTGTTTTGATGCTTAGCGCTTGACACCGGCGCGGTGTCGGTCTTGGCGGGCATCGGTTTGCTGCGTGAGCGCTCGTTGGTCTTTATAAGAGCTAGGACATGGCAATGAAAAGCGGTAAGCCTTGAATAATGGATGGAATAGTTTTAAAATAAGATGGTTGCCGTCGTTTAACGCGGCAAAACATGGTGATCGTAGCTCAATTGGTTAGAGCGTCGGACTGTGGCTCCGAAGGCTGTGGGTTCAAGTCCCATCGGTCACCCAGGAAAAAGTTGCCCCATAGGGGCTATTTTTTCTAGAGAGTCGATTCTCTCGCGGACTCTCTTTAGATAGAGGGAATAGACGGGCACTTAGCTCAATTGGCAGAGCAGCGGACTCTTAATCCGGAGGTTACAGGTTCGATTCCTGTAGTGCCCACAGAATACCGCCTTCTTCGGCGGTATTCTCGACAAAACATGTTTGCGCTTCGAAGAGCTGGTTTATGTCGTTCGGAGACCGGCACCGGGAATGCGAGGGTGGCGGAATTGGCAGACGCGCTAGACTTAGGATCTAGTGGGGCAACCTGTGGGGGTTCGAGTCCCCCCTCTCGCACAGATGGCCGGCAACGGCAGCATCGCACAAGGGCATGGGTTTTAGCATTAGTCGGAGTTTTTCTAGCGCAAGCTCGGGCCAACAGCTATTATTTGTGCTCTTTCGTTTCATGTGGGCACAGAGAGTGGTAGTAGTATAATGATAGACGTTACGTCTAAATAGGAGGCTAATCTTGAAGACTGAAATCGAAAAGTTAGAAGAGAAGAACACGGTACTTCTCACAGTGGAAGTCCCGGTGGATACGTTTGAGCGGGCGATTGATGAGGCATATAAAAAGATATCGAGCCAGGTAGTGATTCCGGGCTTCAGAAAGGGCAAGATACCTAAGACTATTATCGATAGCAGGGTAGGCAGGGAGTCGGTGCAGGAAGAAGCGCTCCAATCCGCCTTGCCCAGGTATTATGTCGAGGCTCTTCAGGGGACAGGCTTGGATCCGGTTGACCAGCCCGAAGTAGACATCGTTCAAGTCGGAGATGATATGCCGTTGAAGTTTACGGCTAAGGTAAAGATCAAGCCCGAGGTAACGCTTGGGGAATATAAAGGCATTGAGGTTACGAAGCCACCGATAGAGGCGAGCGAAGAAGAGGTCGATGAGCAACTAGAAGCTATAAGGAATAATTTTGCGAACCTGGAGCCGATTGAAGACAGGGCTGTGCAAAACGGAGACTACGCGCTCATAAATTTTGATGGCTTTATAGATGGTGAGCCATTTGACGGCGGCTCGGCCGAGGACTATTTATTGGAGATAGGCTCGGGAACCTTTATCCCGGGCTTCGAAGAGCAGATAGTCGGCGTGAAAAAAGGCGAAGCTAAAGATGTGACCGTGACGTTTCCTAAGGACTACGGTAGCGAGCAGCTAGCGGGGAAAGAAGCGGTCTTCAAAATTCTTCTGAAAGAGATAAAGGAAAAGAAGCTCCAGGACTTCGATGATGACTTTGCAAAACAGGTCGGTTTTGACACGCTCGACGAATTGAAATCCGATGTCGAAAAGAAGATTAGTGAGGTAAAGGCCAAGAACGTTGATGCCGAAGTAAGAGGAAGCGCGGTTGACATAGTCACGGAAGCCGCCGAAGTCGAACTCCACGATGTAATGGTCGAGCAAGAGCTCGATACCATGGTCGAGGATTTCGAAGAAGAGGTAAAAAGGCAGGGCGTCGAACTCAAACAGTATCTGGAAATGGTCAGCTCAAGCATCGAGGAGTTACGAGCGGAATGGAACGAGCGAGCTCATCACAGGGTAAAAAGTCGTCTTGTTTTGGACACTATCGCCACGCAAGAGAAGATTGATGCCGGTGTCGAAGAGGTCGATAATGAAATGAAGAAGGTGGCGACCGCTACCGGACGCGATTTTGAAGAGGTAAAACAGATATTCATGATGCAAGGCAATATGGGAGCACTTGCCACTAGAATAAAGCTCGCCAAGACCATCGATTGGCTGGTCGAGCAAGCGAACATAAAAACCGGCGAAGAACCAAAAGCTGAAGAAAAAGAGGATAAGAAGACGACAAAGAGAAATACAAAGGCAGAGGCTTCGACGGAGGCTTCGGAAGTGACTGAGGAAGAGAAGGGGACGGATTAATGAGCGAGATCATCAAGAACCAGTTAATACCCATGGTCGTCGAACAGACGCCTAGAGGTGAAAGGGCTTACGATATCTACTCAAGATTGTTGACGGAGAGAATCATCTTTTTGGGTACTCCTGTCGACGACAACGTCGCCAATCTGGTAATCGCCCAGCTCCTTCATCTGGAGTCGGACGACCCCGAGAAGGACATCAGTATTTACATCAATAGCCCGGGTGGGGTTGTTACCGCCGCCCTGGCGATGTATGATACAATGCAATATGTAAAGCCGGACGTATCAACTATCTGTATAGGTCAGGCAGCGAGCGCCGCAGCGCTTCTCTTGGCAGCGGGAGCCCCCAATAAGAGGTATGCTCTTACGAACGCCAGGATATTGATTCATCAGCCACACGGTGGTGCCACTGGTCAAGCGGTCGACATCGAGATTCAGGCAAGAGAGATTTTGCGGACGCGAACGGTCCTCGACGAGATACTGGCTTCTCACACCGGGCAAACAGTGGAGAGGGTGCACAACGACACGGACAGGGACTATATTATGACTGCTGCGGAAGCGAAAGATTACGGCATCGTTGACGAAGTCGTAACGCAACGCAAGAAGTAAGGGAGGTAGCAATGGCCAAATTCAGCGAGAACGAGCAGCTAAAATGCTCGTTTTGCGGAAAAAGCCAGCGCCAGGTCAAAAAACTCATCGCGGGTCCCGGTGTATATATCTGTGATGAATGCATAGACCTGTGCAACGAAATAATCGAAGAAGAGCTGACAGAAGAGGTCGAATTCAAACTGGAAGATCTCCCGAAGCCAAAGGAGATATATGGCGTTCTCAATGACTACGTCATAGGCCAAGAGTTCGCAAAAAGGATTCTATCGGTAGCGGTTTATAACCATTACAAACGCATTCAAGTCGGCCCGCAAAGCGACGACGATGTAGAGCTTCAAAAGAGCAATATTTTACTTCTTGGGCCAACCGGTTCAGGAAAGACCCTTTTAGCTCAGACATTGGCCAGAACGCTTAATGTACCGTTTGCCATCGCGGATGCGACGGCGCTAACGGAGGCCGGGTATGTGGGCGAAGATGTAGAGAACATCCTGCTCAAGCTCATCCAGGCCGCTGATTACGATGTCAAAAGGGCCGAGACGGGCATTATCTATATCGACGAAATCGATAAAGTCGCTCGTAAAAGCGAGAACCCTTCGATAACCAGGGATGTTTCAGGTGAGGGCGTTCAGCAGGCGCTCCTCAAGATTCTTGAAGGAACCGAAGCCAGCGTGCCGCCGCAAGGTGGACGCAAGCATCCGCACCAGGAATTTATCCAAATTGATACGACAAATATTCTGTTTATCGTCGGCGGCGCTTTTGCGGGTCTCGATAAGATAATCCAGAACCGCATAGGCAAGAAGGGCGTGGGTTTCGGCGCCGAGCTTAGGAGCGAAGACGAGAAAGGCGCGATTTCGGTCGTCGGCGAGGTTCTGCCGGAAGACCTGCTTAAGTTTGGCATGATACCTGAGTTTATCGGAAGGTTGCCGGTAATCGCAACAGTCAGCCAGCTTAGCGAGGAAGACCTTATCAAGATACTCGTCGAGCCGAAGAACGCTCTTATCAAGCAGTATAAGAAGTTCTTCGAATACGACGGTGTCGAGCTGGTATTTACAGAAAGCTCTCTCGGGGCTATATCTAAGAAGGCTATCGTGCGAGGAACGGGCGCCCGTGGTTTGAGGGCGATACTCGAGCACGTACTCCTTGATGTTATGTACGAATTACCGTCGCGTACCAATATTAAGAAGTGCGTGATAACGAAAGAGGTAATCGAACAGAATATCGAGCCGACTATTCTTACCGAGGGCATGGAAGACGTAGCTCTTCCCGAAGATGAAACCGAAGTCTCAGCTTAAAGAAGTATAGAGCTTATAATAAAGGCAGCTTATCGCAAGCTGCCTTTATTTATGTGTTGATGCTCTCGCATAGTCAAATGCTATATGTAGTGGTCGTCCACATTCGCCGGCGCAAAGTTCTTGTTCTCTTCGAAAGCACAGTATTATCTCACGACGGAGAGTCTTGCGGCGATAGGGGAGACGCTGACAAGAAGGATCTCCGGCCACGTTTCATAGGCGGGAGCACGAATCGTAGTAGGCATTTGTTGCAGGTACCGCAACATTTGCGGTTACCCCATTTACCTGCTTACACACTCCCATGCCCTGTGGTATTATGTTAAAATGGCTCAGTCCGAGTCCTGACCTTGATTTTCTATTTTAAAGGGAGACGTATGTTGGAGGAAACCCTGCCTAAAGTTTATAATCCTCACGAAGTCGAAGCCAAGTGGTATGACATTTGGGTCGAGCGAGGCTATTTTCGCGCCCAGGTCGATGCCGATAAGAAGCCTTATTCAATCGTAATCCCGCCGCCGAATGTTACCGGCTCGCTTCACATGGGTCATGCTCTCAACAATACCCTGCAGGATATCGCAATCCGCAAGCACCGGATGGAAGGTGACTCGACGCTCTGGCTTCCTGGTACCGACCACGCCGGCATCGCCACGCAAAACGTTGTCGAACGACAACTTGCGCAAGAAGGGCTCACACGCCACGATGTCGGCCGAGATGCTTTTATAAAACGCACCTGGGAGTGGAAGGAGCAGTACGGCAGCCGCATTATCAACCAGCTCAAACGGCTTGGCGCCTCTTGCGATTGGTCACGCGAGCGCTTTACGATGGACGAGGGCTACTCGAAAGCGGTGCGCAGGGACTTTGTCCAGCTCTACAAAGAGGGTCTTATCTATAGAGATAACTACATCATCAACTGGTGCCCCCGCGATTTGACTGCGCTCTCCGATATCGAGGTAGAGCACGCCGAAGAAGAGGGCAATTTCTATTACGTCAAATATATGCTTAAGGGCACACCCGACTTTATAACCGTCGCGACGACGAGGCCTGAGACCATTCTCGGCGACACCGCGGTTGCCGTACACCCGGAAGACGCCCGCTACCAAGACTTTGTCGGCTTGACGGTCATCGTTCCCATGGTCGGCCGCGAGATTCCGGTCATCGCAGACGGTCATGTCAATCCCGAGGTAGGGACAGGTGCGCTAAAAGTGACGCCCGCTCATGACCCGCACGATTTCGAGATAGGGCAACGCCACGACATAGAGCAGATAAGCGTATTTACGCCCGACGGCACGATGAACGAGGAAGCGGGCAAATACGAGGGTATGAGCCGCGAGGAGTGCCGCAAGGCCATCCTCGAGGACATAGAAAAAGCCGGCCTTTTAGTCAAAGTCGAGCCGATGACACACTCGGTCGGCCACTGTTACCGGTGCGATACCACGATCGAGCCATACCTCTCGACGCAATGGTTTATGAAGATGAAACCGCTCGCCGAGCCCGCCATAGCGGCGGTAAAAGAAGGACGGGTGAAATTCGTTCCGGCGCAGTGGGAGAAGACCTACTTCGATTGGATGTACAATATCCGCGACTGGTGTATCTCGCGCCAGATTTGGTGGGGCCACCAGATTCCAGCCTGGTACTGCCGGGACTGCGACGAGATAGTCGTCGCCGAGGAGACCCCGGCAGCGTGTACGAAGTGCGGCAGCGCTAACCTCGTCCAGGACACCGATGTCCTCGATACCTGGTTCAGCTCGGCGCTCTGGCCGTTCGCGACGCTGGGCTGGCCCCAAGAGACCGATGAGCTTAAGTATTTCTATCCGACCAGCCTTCTGGTCACCAGCCACGACATCATCTTTTTCTGGGTCGCCAGGATGATGATGATGGGGCTTCATTTCATGCGCGACATACCCTTTGACGACGTCTATATCCACGCGCTCGTCAGGGACGAGCAGGGCCGCAAGATGAGTAAGTCGCGCGGGAACGTCATCGACCCGCTCGATGTCATCGACGAGTTCGGCACCGACGCGCTGCGCTTTACGCTATCGAGCATGGCGACGCCGGGTCGTGATATCTTTCTTTCGCGCGAGCGGATTGAGGGCAACCGGAATTTTGCTAACAAGCTCTGGAACGCGTCGCGGTTCGTTCTTATGAACCTGGAGGGTTTTGAGAGAATCGTTGTCAAGGAAGAGGAGTTTACCCTCGCCGACCGTTGGATATTCTCGCGGATGAACAATGTGGTAAGCCAGGTCGAAGATGCGCTGCGCGTCTATAATGTCGCGGAGGCCAGCCGGCTTATCTATGACTTTTTCTGGAGTGATTATGCCGACTGGTACATAGAGCTGGCGAAGCCGAGGCTTTACCAGAAAGAGGACCCGCGCCAGCGTCTCGTCGCGCAGAACCTGCTTGTCGAGATTATGGATGTGACGCTCAGGTTGCTCCACCCGTTTATGCCTTTTATAACAGAAGAGATTTGGCAGAAGTTTCCCGGCACCGGCGAGAGCATCGTCATCGCGCCGTGGCCGAGGATGGATGGGTCGCGCATCGATATGGGAGCCGAGAGCCAGATGGATGTGGTTCAGAGGGTGACCTCTTCCATTCGCTCCATCAAGTCGGTCCTCGGTATCGCGCTGACTAAGCCGGTAACTGCGATGCTCAAAACCGCCGATGCCGAAAAGCAAGCGATACTCGAAAAAGACGCATCTTATATTAAAGAATTAGCCTGGGTCGAGGAGTTGATAATCTCTCCCGATATCGCCAAGCCGGAGCACGCAGCGGTCGATGTCGAGCAGGGAATCGAGATATTCATACCGCTCGCCGGGCTCGTCGATATCGAAGAGGAGAAAAAGCGCCTCGGCAAAGAGCTTGCCAAGACGCAGACCGATGCCGAGAAGTCGCGCAAGAAGCTCTCGAACCAGCAGTTCATCGATAAAGCCGCGCCCGAGGTCGTCGAGAAGGTGAAGGCCAAGCTTGTCGAGTTCGACGAGAAGATTTCGAAGCTTCAGAAACAACTGGAGAGCTTGTAGGAGAACGCGATGAACTTCGACGAGGCTATCGGCTACATAGAGGGGGCACTCAAGTTCGGCATAAACCCGGGCTTGGAGAAAATCGGGGCGATTTGCGAGCGGCTAGATAATCCTCAGCTGAAGTACCCGACGATTCAGATAACGGGCACGAACGGCAAGACTTCGACGACCTGGATGACCCGAACCTTGCTTACGACATCAGGCCTGCGCGCGGGGTGCTACACATCGCCGCACCTCCACACCTACCGCGAGCGCATCACCATCGACGGCGAGCTTATCACCGAAGAGGATTTCGCGCGGGCGCTAAACGATATAATGCCGGCGGTAGAGAGCGTCCGGGCCGAATATGGAGAGCTTACCGAGTTCGAGATCCTTACCGCGATGGCTTTCTACCACTTTGCGGTGAGCAGTGTCGATGTGGCGGTCTTCGAGGTAGGTCTCGGGGGACGTTGGGATGCGACGAGTATGGTGCAACCGAGAGTGGCGGCGATAACGAGTATCGCGCTCGACCACACCGACAGGTTGGGCGAGACCTTCGAGGAGATAGCGTGGGATAAAGCGCACATCATAACGAGGGGAAGCATAGCTGTCATAGGGGAGACCCCGCCGGGAGCGTTCGAAAAAATAAGAGAACGCTGTGAGGCGCACGATGTCCCTATGATACTGCACGGGAGAGATTTTTCGCCTCACGGTATCTCGATTTTAAAGAACGAAGGGTCGAGCTTTTCAATCGACGGGATTTTCGGGACTTACGACGACATCCGGTTGCCGGTCTTCGGTGACTATCAGGTAATCAACTTCACAATGGCCGTCGCGATTGTCGAGACCTTTACCGGCCACAGAATCGAAGACGATACCCTGCGTCGCAGCCTTGCCGCCGTAACATGCCCGGGGCGTTTCGAGCTCGTCTCTTCAAATCCAGCGGTCGTTCTCGACGGGGCACACAATCCCGATGGTATGGCGATGCTCGTAGCCGGACTTCCGAAGGCATTCGATTACGATAGACTGCTGGTCGTGCTGGCCGTCTCGAATGACAAGGATATAAAGCAGATGATAGAGACCCTTGGCGCGAATGCCGCGATGCTCATCCTGACCCAGAACACAAGCTATCGCTCGGCAAGCGTTAATCAACTCAACGATATTGCCATGCGCGTGACAAATAGCTATAGTATTGAAGCAGACCTAGAGAAAGCGATTAATAAAGCTATCTCGATGGCTTGCGCGGGTGACCTGGTATGTATTACCGGTTCTCTTTACACGGTTGCCGACGCCCGCAAGATTTTGGTCAATAAGCGCTAAACGCTATGCAAGTCATGGCGGAAGCATGATTTCTACTAGCCTGGTCGTTATCGCAGAATTCTGTAAAAATATATTTAGCAGTCAATAAAGCAGGGGTAGTAGTGGAGTTTTTTCAATCGGTTGTCGACTTTTTCGGTTCGCCTCTCTTCAGGCTTATCGTAAACCTCATCTATTTATTCGGTCTGGTTCTCTATATAAGTATTGCGAAATGGACATATTCGGACGCTAAGCGGCGCGGGGCCATGGCGTTCTATTGGATGATAGTCGCTATGCTGTTCCCAGTTGCGGGTTGGCTGATTTACATCATAGTCAGGCCACCGGAATATATGGAGGATGTTCGCGAGCGGGAGCTGGAAGTCAAGGCGAAAGAGGCGCTGCTTGCGAGCGGCGACTTGGCTTGCCCGGCATGCTTCAAGCCCGTCGACAAAGATTTTCTAATCTGCCCGTCCTGCAGGCGCAGGCTCAAGAAGTCATGCCCGTCATGTGACAGGGCGCTCGATACCAGTTGGAGCATCTGCCCATATTGCCAACAGATTCTTTAGCTACGCTCTATTGACATTACCGTATCATCTAATGTCTTTGCTGAGACTCATCAAGGGGCTGCACCATTTAATGCCTTGCCCGCCCGGTCTGATTGCCTAGACACACATCGCTAAACCATGGACCAATCGATCGGTATATTCCATATTGAGCGGTTTGTAACAAAATGCGGGGGTATGTAACAAAACCGGCACTTAAGAACGGTGATTTCTCAAAATAAATGCCAAAATACGCGGTTTTTTGCTTGAAAGTTTTACGCAGTACTGATAAATTAGCTATGGCGCATACTTTGTTATCAAAATCACAAGCAAAAGTAGTTAGCGGAGGATTTGATGGAGAGAACGTTCACGATGATAAAACCGGACGGAGTCAAGAAGGCTCTAGTCGGCGAGATAGTCAAGAGATACCAAGATGCCGGCCTACAGCTGGTAGCACTAAAACTAACAAGGCTTTCCAAGGATAAAGCAGAGGAACTCTACTCTGTACACCGGGGGAAGCCTTTCTACATGGAATTAGTCGATTTTATTACCTCGGGGCCGGTTGCCCCCATGGTAATCGAAGGTGATAATGCCGTGAGTCGGGTACGTGATATAATGGGTGCGACCAACCCAAAGGACGCGGACAAGGGGACCATCAGGGGCGATTTCGCCGAGGAAGTCTCCGAGAACATCGTTCATGGAGCCGATTCCGTTGAATCGGCGAACAGGGAAATACCGATATTCTTCAACGACGACGAGCTTGTCGGCTAACAGCCGGCAGTACTGGCGGGACATGGGGATCGACTGCTGGTCAGTCGCGTTGAAAATATAGATGTGACAAAAGCATATATAGGGTCTAGTGTGGATGGGACCCTTGAGGCGGGCATCGCCTTAAGGCATAACATAAAAAGATAAGGGCTATCGGGGGCGCTTAAAGATCGAAACTGACTCTTGGCAAATTTCAATGTTTGTCAAGATTATTGAGAGCGCCTAGATTTTTTGTTTTAGAGCATCCGATATTCTGCAATTAACTGGGGAGAGTTAATTCTAATGATCAGCGAAATCATCTATTTTTCTGTTTTTGTCGCGGTCGGCTTAACGGTAGTCGTTCTCATGCTCGGGATACAGAAACTGCTTCAGACCAAGCGGCACAGCGATGCCAAGTTGTCGGTTTACGAATGTGGCAATATCGACGTCGTCAGCGACCCCCGTATACAAATCAAGATGCGCTATTACATCTTCGGACTTCTTCTTATCATCTTCGATGTCGAAATGATTTTTCTATTCCCCTGGGCGGTTGTATTTAAAAGCCTGGGTCTGGTCGCTCTCATCGAGATGTTAGTCTTTATTATGATTCTATTACTTGGCCTTCTCTATGCATGGCGCAAAGGAGTATTGAAGTGGACTTAACTAAAGGGCAACTGATACAGCAACCAGCTAGCAAGGCCGGCATATTACAGGAGCAAGCGCCGGGTGCCGGCTTAATACTAGGCAAGGCCGGCGACTTGCTGAACTGGTCGCGCAAGAATTCGATTTGGTGGATGGCGTTTGGACTCGCCTGTTGCGCCATCGAGTCGCTGATGTGCTTGAATACCGCCCGTTATGACATGGACAGGCATGGCGGATTATTGCGAAACACTCCGAGACTGTCCGACCTCATGCTTGTGGCGGGAACCCTCACACATAAGATGGCGGACATAACACAGCATCTATATGAGCAGATGCCCGAGCCGAGGTATGTCATGGCCATAGGGGGCTGCGCGATCAACGGCGGCCCGTTCTATTATGATAGCTATACCGTGGTCAGGGGTGTGGACAAAATCATTCCGGTCGATGTTTATGTTCCCGGATGCCCACCCCGGCCTGAAGCCGTCATGTATGGGATAGAGCAACTTAAGGAAAAGATCATAGCCAGAGGGATGATCGAGTAATGAGCGATGAGATTAATGTTAACGATAACAACATCGAGGATCTCCCCGCAAAAGGGATGATAGTGCAGGAAAAAGGTCTCGGGTATACGCTTACGGTCGACAGGAAGGATTTGTTTAAAACGGCGACCGGGCTTAAAGAGGCGGGTTTTGACTTGTTCCTCTTTGTCTCCGGTGTGGACTATCCTAACCATATCAAACTGGTCTATAGGATATATTCCACGAAGCGGGCTAACCGAATGGCGTTTGTCGTAAAAACGGAAGTACCCAAGCGCGACCCCGTAGTCGATTCACTCGTGCCGCTATGGTCGGCCGCGAATTGGCACGAGCGAGAGGCATATGATTTGTTCGGTGTGGAGTTCAAAGGACACCCTGACCTCCGCAGGATATTCATGCCGGAGGATTGGGTCGGTCATCCGCTGCGCAAAGATTACAGTGATGGCCATATGCTCGTCAGCGACAGCGACACGCAGGCAAAACCCAAGCTCTCAGTGGTCGATAGCCAGACCGATGACGGCGATGAGGATGCGGGCGATGAAGGGAAATCAGAAGAGTAAGATTACAGTAACTAAAGCGAGTTGTTACCATGGATAAACTTGAACAGCTTAAGACGACAAGAGCCGATTTGGATGATTTGAGCGCTGAGTTCAGCTCCAATGAAGAGTCCGAAGAAGGCAGCAAAGACATCAAAACAGATGTTCTCACAATTAATTTCGGACCGCAGCACCCCAGCGCCCACGGCGTCTTTCGCGGTGTGTTCGAGGTGGATGGTGAGATAATCGTCGGGATAGAGCCTCACATCGGTTACCTGCACAGATGTTTCGAGAAGATCGCCGAACACCGGACGTACACGCAGTTTATTCCGTTCACGGACAGGATGGACTATCTCTCTTCCATGCTTAACAACTGGGGTTATGTTATATCTGTTGAGAAGCTGGCAGACGTCGCGGTTCCGGAGCGAGCCGAGTACTTGAGGGTGATTGTCGGTGAACTCAACCGTATTGCTTCACACTTGGTGTTTTTGTCTACGGCGGCGATAGAGGCCGGCGCTTTGACACCGTATTTCTACTATTTCGACGAGCGCGAGCGGATATTATGGCTCTTCGAGCAGCTCTGCGGCGCAAGGTTTACCTATAACTATATGAGAGTCGGGGGCGTGCGAGTCGACACCCCGGACGGATGGCTCGATGACGTGCTCGCTTTTACCGAGCGCCTCGAGAAGACCATGGTCGACTACGACAAGCTCCTTCTAGGCAACTATATATTCAAGAAAAGAATGAAGGGGGTTGCGCCGTTCTCCGCCGAGCAGGCGTTGGACTGGGGTCTTACGGGGCCATCGTTACGGGCATCGGGCGTCAATTATGATGTGCGCAAGGCCGACCCGTATTCGGTCTATCCCCGTATCGACTTTGACGCAGTCGTTTTATACAACGGCGACAACTTGGACCGGGTAATCGCAAGGTCTCAGGAGATAATACAGAGTATTAATATCATCAAGCAGGCGGTAGCGCAAATACCGGACGGACGCGTCTACTCGCCGGGCATGCCGCGCTACGTAACTCCGCCGCCGGGTGAAGCATATGCTCACATCGAATCGAGCAGGGGGGACTTAGGCTTCTATATTATCAGTGATGGAAGCCCGAAACCATATCGCGTCAAGATTCAAGGACCGAGTTTTGGAAACTTGCAGGTCTTGCCGGCGATAGCTACCGGCAGCTTCTTCAGCGATGCCGTGCTGATATTTGGAACGCTTGATGCGGTATTCGGAGAGGTGGATCGCTAATGCTGACCAGCGTGGAACTTGTTGAATTCGCAGCTAAAAACGGGATACCGATTTGGGCGCTGGACGCATCCATAGCGCTTGTGTTGGCGCTTGCGGTCTTCTCGCTGTGTGGGCTTGGCGTGATCGTCTTGGTGTATATGGAGCGCAAGGTGAGCGCCGATATCCAACTTCGCTTAGGGCCAACGCACGTAGGGCCGCGTGGGTCACTGCAGCTCATCGCGGACATGATAAAACTACTCTCTAAGGAAGACGTTTTTCCAAAACACGCCGATCGCTGGCTGTTCCGGCTCGCGCCGGCTCTAGTATTCATAGCAGCCTTCGTCGGGCTAATGGTGATACCGATTGGGCCGCGCCTGGTCGTTCAAGACTTGAGCGTGGGGCTGTTGTATGTTTTAGCCATACCCTCCATCGCTGTAGCGGGACTAATAATGGCCGGTTTCGGCTCATATAATAAATACGCCATGATGGGCGGGCTTCGGGCAGCCGCTCAGATGGTCAGCTACGAAGTGCCGCGAGCGCTATCGGTCATCGGGATCGTAATGCTGGCGGGTTCGGCAAAGCTCTCGACTATCGTCGATGCGCAGGGTTTCTGGTACATCTTCCTGCAGCCGATCGGGTTTATGGTCTTTCTCGTCTCGACTCTCGCGGAGATAAACAGGGTGCCGTTTGACATGCCGGAGGCCGAATCGGAGCTAGTCCACGGTTATAGCACTGAATATAGCGGTATGCGATATGCGTTCTTCCTTTTCGGGGAGTATATAGCACTTATCTCTGCGGCGGCGCTTACCGTAGTGTTGTTCCTTGGCGGTTGGCATGGACCCGGTCCCGAGTTGTTGGGGCCGATATGGTTCGCCATCAAGTTCTTCGGCGTGGTCTTTGTGATAATGTGGGTGCGCTGGACACTCCCGCGCTTCCGTATAGACCAGGTGATGGACTTGGGCTGGAAAGTGCTGTTGCCACTTGCATTACTCAATATCTTGATAACTGGAATTGTAATGTCAATTTAATGCTATCAGCTCAAAGCCGTCGGCGACCAGCGATGACATAACCGCTGAGAGTCGGCTGTGGCGAGCCGAGAGCTAGTAACAAAAAGGTTGATTTGGATGGCCGGACGTGTGACAGATTTCATAGAAGCATGGCAGAGCATATTTATCGGGCACAGGATTACCTTTCAGAGGATCATCGACAAGAGGCTGAAGCGGAATCCTATGCCGACACTGCTATATCCATACGAGAAACCACAGCTAGCGGAGCGTTATCGTGGTACGCCGAAGTTAAATGAAGTGATGGTGGAGACGACTACGGTCGAGAAGTTCCCCAATATCATCGGTGAGTTCAACTCTACCATCGAACAAAGGCGGGACGAGGATTTGCTTCCCCCGTGCGTCTTTTCGTGTCCCGCGCATGTCGACGCTCGCGGCTATGTCGAGCTTATAGCGAAGGGCAGGCATAAAGAGGCGCTCGACCTGATCCGGGAGAGATGCTCGATGCCGGCCTCGATTGGGCGGGTTTGCACACGCCCGTGCGAAGAGGGGTGTCGCAGAAACTTCTTTGACGAGGCGATATCAATACGCGACCTCAAACGGTACGCGGCGGATGTCTGCAGCGACATGCCGCACCCGGAGCCGATTCCGAAAACCTCGGACAAACACATAGCGATTATCGGCGGCGGGCCGGCCGGACTGACTGCGGCGCAAGGCTTGGCCAAGCTTGGCCATAGCGTGACGATTTACGACAAAAACCCGGAGGGCGGTGGCACGCTCCTTACGGGAATACCGAAATATAGGTTGCCTAAGGATGTTCTCAAGTGGGATGTAGATTCGATTTGTTCACTCGGTGTCGAATTGAAGAAGAATGTGGAGATTGGAAAAGACGTCAGCTTCAGCGAGCTAATCGATTCACACGACGCTGTGTTGATTGCGACGGGGCTGCCCGGATCGTGGGACCTCGGTATCAGGGGTGAGGACGCGGAAGGCGTCTGGGGCTGCCTCGACCTCCTGCGCGCGATGAATCTGGACCAAAACCCTACTATCGGCAAGAAGGTCGCGGTAGTCGGAGGCGGCAACGTCGCCATGGACGGTGCGAGAACATCCATCAGGCTAGGGGCGAAACAGGTCTACCTGGTGTATCGCCGCGGCAAGACGGAGATGCCGGCGCGGTATGAGGAGATTCACGAGTCGGAGGAGGAGGGCGTCATCTTCGAACTCCTTACGAACCCGACAAAGGTCGTTGTGGAAAATGGAAAGGTAGCAGGACTCGAATGCATTCGCATGGGCCTCGGAGAGTCGGATGCTTCCGGGCGGCGGCGTCCCGAGCCGATTCCGGGCAGCGAGTTCGTGCTTGACGTAGATACTATCGTGACAGCGATCGGGCAACAGACCGAACTGGGCTTCCTGGCGGGAAGCGATATAGAGCTGACGGAACGAGGTGCCATCGTCTATGACAAATTATCACTTCAGTCCTCGAATAAAAAGGTCTTTGTCGCCGGCGAGGTGGTCACGGGAGCGGGGGCTGCGATTCAGGCGATAGCTAGCGGCCACGAAGCCGTCGAGTCGCTCGACAGGTTTTTCAGAGGAGTCGATTTGAAAGAGGGCAGGACACCTCAAATCGTACCGAGGCCGTCGACCTATCCGCAAAGCTTCCTAGGGTGGGCCGAGCCCGAGCATCGCCGGACCCACATGGAACTGCTCCCCCTCGAAGAGAGGCTAAAGGGCATGAACGAGGTAGGGTTTGGATTCAAAGAAGAAGAAGCCGTGCGGGAGGCGAACAGATGCCTTATCTGCAATACTGGGATTTGCAGTGGTTGCACCATGTGTGCGAGAACGTGCCCGATGCATTGTATAGATGTAAACCGAACCGGCCCGACGGAGACCGAGCGCAAAGTCGTCAGCTATGACCTAAACCTAACGACTTGCATGTACTGCGGCTTCTGCGCTGAGATTTGCCCAACGGACGCGCTTCAGATGAGTAAAGATTTCGAAAACTCAGAGTATATAAAGGAGCGGCTCTTCTACGACAAAGAGCATGTCCTTAGATATGAGACTACGGGCATAAGCCGGTCGGGGGAGTAGTGATATGAACGATATTATCTCACACGTAATATTTTTCGCGCTAGCCATTTTAGCTGTTAGTAGCGCTGTGCTCGTAGTAACGGGCAGAAATCTTTTCCATGCCGCGATGTTTTTGGGATTATACCTCCTATCGATAGCAGGGTATTATTTCTTGCTCAAGGCGGACCTTGTCGGTATGATGCAGGTCTTCGTCTACGTAGGCGGAGTGGTCGTCGTGCTGCTCTTCGGTATCATGCTTACCGCGCAGTTAACGAATGTGCGGCTGACCTCGGCGCTGGAGCAGCGTTGGGTGACGATTGTCTCGCTCGTTAGCCTCGTCGGGCTGCTCGTATTCGTCGCTAAAGACACCGTCTTCAAGGTTTCGCAGTTATCGCCGGTGGAAGATACGACTTCGTTTATAGGCAAGATGTTTATGACAGACTATATCCTCCCGTTCGAGGTCATATCGGTTCTGCTTCTGGCGGCATTGATTGGCGCTGTTATTATAGCGCGAGAGGAGGGAGGGAAATGATACCGCTCTCTTATTATTTGATACTCAGCGGAGTACTCTTCGCTATTGGTATGGCCGGAGTTCTTTTGCGGAGAAACGCTGTAGCGGTGCTTCTCTCTGTCGAGATAATGCTTAACTCGGCCAACCTGAATCTTGTGGCGTTTTCGAGGTATATCGCGCCCGAGCAGGCCTCGGGGCAGATGTTCGCGCTTTTTGTAATGGCCATCGGCGCGGCTGAAGTCGCCGTCGGTTTGGCTTTGATTTTGATGATTTACCGTAATTTGCAGTCGGTAAATCTGGACCAGTTCAATATCTTTAAGTGGTAACCGGGGAAGGGGATCATGAATTACCTATCGTTAATTGTACTGTTGCCCGTACTCAGTTTTATATTGCTCATAGTTTTCGGCAAGAAGCTCGGGGATAAATCCGCATACCTAAGCATCCTGGCGGTGGGTACGGCGTTTGCGCTCTCCGTCAAAGCGCTTTTGGATGCTATGGGAGGCGCCCATGCCGATTTGTCGTTCACGTGGCTGACTATCGGCAACCTAAAACTGACCTTTGGTCTGCTTCTAGATCCGCTAGCCGCTATGATGCTGGTCGTTGTAACGTTTGTCAGCTTGCTTGTGCAGCTATTTTCAGTAGGCTACATGCACGGTGACAAGCGTTACGGTTGGTTCTACGCATGTCTGTCGATGTTTACCGCATCGATGTTGCTGCTGGTCTTCTCTTCGAACTTTGTACAGATGTACATGGCTTGGGAAGGCGTAGGTCTCTTCTCGTACCTGCTGATCGGGTTCTGGTTCGAAAAACGGAGCGCGAGCGACGCCGCCAAGAAGGCCTTTATGGTTACAAGAGTCGGCGACCTCGGTTTTGGAATAGGCTTGATTATCCTCTTTATAACGGCGGGAACGCTCGATATGGGCCAGGTCTTCGCAATGAAATTCGCACCGGAGACGGCATCGCTTATAGCGATACTCTTCTTCTGCGGAGCTATCGGAAAATCAGCACAGTTTCCGCTCCATGTTTGGTTGCCGGACGCTATGGAAGGCCCGACACCGGTTAGCGCGCTCATTCACGCGGCTACCATGGTCGCCGCAGGCGTCTACCTGGTCGCCCGCGCTTATCCACTCTTCGAGCAAGGGCCGGCCGCAATGGAGTTCGTTGCGATTATCGGGACGATAACGGCGTTTATGGCCGCGACTATCGCATTGACGGCCACCGATATTAAGAAGATACTGGCATACTCGACAGTCAGCCAGCTTGGATATATGATGATGGGTCTCGGGGTCGGCGCGTTCGCCGCGGGAACATTCCACCTGATGAACCACGCGTTCTTCAAAGCGCTCCTCTTTTTGGGCGCCGGTAGCGTCATCCATGCAGTCCACAGCCAGGAGATTTTCGACATGGGCGGTTTGAGCCGCAAGATGAAAATAACATCGCTGACTTTTGTCATCGGAGGGCTTGCGCTTGCGGGAATCCCGCCGTTCAGCGGCTTTTGGAGCAAGGACGAGATATTGCTAGGGGCGTTCGAGAGCGGACACACGGCTATCTTTGCGATTGGGCTTTTGACGGCGCTCTTTACAGCGTTCTACACGTTCAGGCTTATATTCGTGGTCTTCTTTGGAAAACCTAGAGGACACCATGCGGACCACGTCCATGAGTCGCCGGCTGTGATGGCTGTACCGTTGATGTTGTTGGCCGCGTTGGCGCTTACCTCGGGTCTGCTCGGCTCACCGTTTATGGGCAACGCATACCAGTCGTTTATCTTGGGAGGCCACGGCGAAGCCGAGCATCACATCAACTACATGGTGATGGGGCTATCCATCGGAGTGGCCGTGCTCGGAATATTCGGCGCGTGGCTGAAATACTCGACAAGCTTGCTTCCGTCGAATGTAATGAGCAAGAACAATATCATCTACCAGCTCCTGGTAAACAAATACTATATCGACGAGATCTATGAGTTTACGCTCGTGAAGCCGACACATGCGATCGCGCGGTATGTCTTAACCTTTGACCAGAGAGTAATTGACGGCGCCGTCAATGGTGTCGCCTGGGTCATATCCCGAATCGGCGGCGGCTTAAAGTACCTGCAGACCGGTTATGCGCAGAACTATGTGCTGGTCATGGTCATAAGTGTCGTCGTTTTAATAATCTGGTCGTTCAGGGCAATACAGCTGTTTTAATGGGTCGACAGAGACGGACTATTTAGAACTTTATTAAGGGCGTGAAGGAATGGACTATCCAATACTGTCAATAATCGTTTTCTTGCCTCTGCTGGGAGCGTTGCTCTTGCAGTTTGTGCCGCGCGAAAAGGCGAATCTGATACGCGGCATCGCGCTAATCACGACTCTGGCCGGACTCGCCTTAGGCATACCGATTCTGACGGATTTCACGGCCGGCCAATCGGCGATGCAGTTTGTGGAGAAGCAAGTCTGGGTGCCGGGTCTTGGCATATCTTATTACCTCGGCTTAGACGGGCTGAGTATGCCGTTATTCTTATTGACGCTGGTGCTTACAGTGATATCTGTCTTGGCATCATGGTCTATCAAAGAGCGGGTCAGGCAGTATTTCAGCTTGTTATTACTGCTCGAAGTGGGCATGCTCGGCACGTTTGTCGCACTCGATCTTATTTTGTTCTACGTCTTCTGGGAGCTTGTCCTTATCCCGATGTTCTTCATCATCGGTATCTGGGGCGGCGAAAACCGCAATTATGCGGCTCTCAAGTTCTTCTTATACACGTTAGCCGGGAGCGTTCTTATGCTCGTCGGTATCCTGGCGCTATACTTCACTTCAGGACTGAACACGTTCGATATGGTCCAGCTGATGCAGTCGGGATATAAGCACTACCTGTCGACCTTTATCTTCGCGACGTTCTTCCTGGGTTTTGCCGTGAAAGTGCCGATGTGGCCGTTCCATACCTGGTTGCCCGATGCTCACGTGCAGGCTCCGACTGCGGGTAGCGTGCTGCTTGCGGGAATTCTTCTTAAGATGGGGACCTATGCGTTTGTCAGAATCATCATGCAGATAATGCCGGGCGAGTTTGTAAGGTTTGCGCCTTATATAGCGGTGCTCGCGGCGATAAGTATCGTCTACGGGGCGTACGCCGCTCTATCGCAGAGTGATCTGAAGAAGCTGGTCGCTTATTCGAGCGTCAGCCACATGGGGTACGTTATGCTCGGCTTGGCCTCGCTGACACAGATTTCAATCAACGGCGCGGTTCTGCAGATGGTAAACCACGGCTTGATAACGGGTATGCTCTTCTTGCTCGTCGGCTATATCTACGAGAGGACCCATACGAGAGACATCGCCAAGCTCGGCGGGCTCTCGATAAAGATACCGATTCTAGGCGGGATGTTTATCTTCGCGGCGCTGGCTTCGCTTGGCTTGCCGTTTTTGAGCGGCTTCGTCGGAGAGTTTCTTGTCCTGCTTGGCTCCTACCAAGTATACAAGGTCTATACTATTCTTGGCGTGCTGACGCTCGCTCTGGGTGCGTTCTACCTCTTGCGCGCGGTTCAGAACGCGTTTTATGGTATGCCGCCGGCTTCTATGGAAGATTTCAAAGATATGAGCGGGCGCGAGTTTATAAGCTTGATACCGCTGGTAGCGCTAATCGTCGTTTTCGGCGTCTATCCGAAGCCGCTACTCCAATATATCGATCCCGCGGTGAGTGCGGTACTACAAATGATAAGAGGTAGCTAGGATGAATTTGATGCAAATCGAGTGGATTAACTTAATGCCGGAACTTATAATCTTTGGCATCGCGATAGCCGTTTTGCTAGGTGAAATGTATTTTTCGACGAACGCGAAGCGCTTCCTGGGTATATTGAGCCTGCTAGGCATAGTAGCCGCACTTTTTAGCCTCACTTCGCTCTACGGAGTGGAAGCGACCGAGTTCATGGGCATGTTCTCTATTGACCTTACGGCTACGGTTCTTAAAGGGATACTGCTCGTCACAACCGCTCTAGTTGTCCTGGCGACTTCACGTTCGCGCATGACAATCGGGGAAGGCGAGTTCTACAGCATGATGCTCTTCTCGGTTCTGGGGACTATGTTTATGGCTTCGGCGAACGACCTCATCATGCTCTTCATCGCGCTGGAGCTGACGGTCTTGCCGGCGTACATTCTAGTCGGCAGCAAGAAGACGGCCGGGTCTGCGGAAGCGGCGCTCAAATATTTCTTGCTAGGTCTAGTCGCGTCGGTTATCTTGCTCTACGGCATGTCGCTTGTCTACGGCTTGACGGGGCAGACGAATTTTACGGCGATTGCGAATGCGCTTGCCGGACAGGCAATTCAACCGCTCTTACTCGTTGGCATGGTGATGATTGTCGTTGGTCTCGGCTTTAAAGTCGCCGCAGTACCGTTTCACTTCTGGGCTCCGGATGTGTACGAAGGGGCACCCGTACCGGTCGCATCGTTCTTGGCGGTCGGACCTAAAGCCGGAGGTTTTGCCGCTCTCATTCATTTCTTCCCGGTAGCGTTGGCCGTAGCCGCTCCTATTTGGGCGGGGCTCTTCGCGATATTGGCCGTGCTCAGCATGCTTCTCGGTAACTTGGCAGCGCTCGCTCAGACCCAGGTTCGAAGGCTTTTAGGTTACTCGGCGGTAGCGCACACGGGCTATCTGCTCGTCGGCTTGGCCGTTGCGGACAGCTTTGGCTATACGTCGCTCATCTTCTACTTCTTAGTCTATTCGCTTGCCGCCCTCGGGTCGTTCCTCGTGATTCTGGCTACGACAGAGCGGGGGCTTGGCGAGAACGTTACCGATTTTGCGGGCCTGTATAAGCGGGCGCCGATGCTGGCGCTTGCTATGGCTATCTTCTTATTCTCACTCGTCGGGATACCGCCGTTGGCGGGCTTCATGGGTAAAGTCTATCTGTTCAGTGCGGCGGTACAGGGTGATTTGATTTGGCTGGCCGTCATCGGTGTGTTAAATAGCGTCGTCTCCTTTGGTTATTACGTCACAGTCATCCGCCAGATGTATTTTGTGAACCCGCCGACCAACGAGGGATTACCGGTATCCAAACCGCTCTATCTTTCGATAGTGTTGATTATGGCGGCCGTTGTTTTCCTGGGTGTTTACCCAAGCGCCTTTCTGTCTATAATAAACCTATAGATGGATGCGACGCAGGGGGGCACGATGGAGGAGCAGACTTTCGCGCTTATGATAAGAAACGCGCTTACCGAATATGATTTCGCGAGCATTGACATCGATGACACGAGCGCTCGGGTCAGGCTGCAGAGAGAGGTCTTTGCCGAGAATGGGAAGGGCGATATGCTCGAGTATGTCTTCTCCGATAGGACGCTCATGAAGATTATTGCCGAACTCAAGTCATACCTGCCGGCTCTTTAGAACGAGGACGATTCTCCAATAGATCGAAGTAGACATTTAAAGCCTCTCTATTAAAGTACCGGCGGGGAGGGACGATACAACTACTATCAGCCAAGACGTTGAAACAGAAGAGAAGCTTCTGGGTCGTGGCAGCCGCCTTGACTGACAGAAAACCTCGATTTGTAATGAATCGAGGTTTACTTTATTAGCCTGTTTCGCATGATAGTGATGGGCACAAGGAAGAGCACCGCTGTGAATGCGACCGTAATGAATATACTCGTGAAGACGTCCTGATCGAGTCTACCGAGGGCGAGCCCGCGACAGACGAGCACTACATGATAGAGCGGCGTAAATAGCGCGAGTTTTTGCGCCCAAGCCGGCAGCGTGGAGATAGGGAAGAAGATACCGGAGAACAAAAAGAGCGGCGTGATAAAGAGCGTGAAGTAGTAGTTGAAGAGATTTATATTAGAGACCAGGGCGGTATATGTCATGCCGATTATTGCAAAGAGCGCCGCAAAGACGAAGAGTAGCGGTATGAGCAGCAGGGCCGCCGCCGAATCGACATAGCCAAAGATAGCGATGACCCCGAGGAAAGTAAGCGCGTTGATATAGCCGCGCGTCGCACCCCAGAGAATCTCCCCAGCGATAACATCTTCAATGCTCAATGGCGTTGCCAGCACGGCGTCGTAGGTCTTTTCATATTTCATCCTGATGAAACTGCTGTAGGTAGTCTCAAAGGAGGATGCGTACATCACAGTAGAACCCAGAAGGCCCGGGGCTAGAAATTGAACGTAGCTTAGACCTTCGATGTCCTGAACGAGAAGGCCTAAGCCGATTCCGAGAGCCGTGAGGTATATTACCGGCTCAAGAAAGTTCGGGGCTGCCGCGAACCAAAAGACCTTCCTAAATATCTTCCAGTTCCGATACCACATCCTTATGACGCCGGCGGGTGATATGGAACGCGCGGTTTTAACTAAGGATTTCAATCTCTCAGCCGCCTCCCGGTTAGTTTCAAGAATACATCTTCGAGAGTCGAGCGCCGCAGAAGCGCGTACTCAATCTCAAAGCCGGCGTCCTTGACCGCCTGCATGAGCTCATCCGCCGCTCGGGCGAAGAAGACATAGGTATCTTGTTGTGTCTCGAAATACTCGCTTTTGGGCACGAGAAGCTCTTGCAGCGCTTCTCGCTGCCCCTCGGCGACCCGTATCTCGAGCGCTTCGCTGCTGACATGAGTTTCAATCAAATCCAAGGGGATGCCCTCGGCTATGATGCTTCCTTCATCCATGATGATAATACGGTCGCAGAGCCGGCTCGCCTCATCCATATAGTGGGTCGTCAAGATGAGTGTCACATTCTGCTCCTGCAGGCTTTTGAGTCTATCCCAGATAAGATGTCGCGCTTGCGGGTCGAGGCCGGTCGTCGGCTCGTCGAGGATGAGCAGCTCGGGGTTATTGAGGAGCGCTCTTGCCAGCAGGAGACGCCTCTTCATGCCACCCGAGAGCGTATCGACCATCGTATCAGCCCGTTCCTCGAGCTGCATGAATGCGAGCAGCTCATGAATGCGCTCGCTCGCCGGCTTTTTCGGGATACCGAAATAATTAGCGTACACCTCGAGGTTTTCGCGGACGGACAGGTCGGTGTCGAGATTGGTCTCTTGGGGCACAACGCCGATCCGTCGTTTTATGTCGCGGATATCGTCGCGGACATCGAGGCCGAGAACGGAGAGGCTCCCGGTGGTCGGCGGCGACATCCCGTACAGCATTCGAATCGTCGTTGTTTTGCCCGCCCCGTTGGGGCCGAGAAAACCGACGCGTTCACCGCGCTCGACCGTGAAGCTTATTCCTTTTACGGCGGTCAAGCCGTCGAAGACCTTGGTAAGGTCTTGTGCAACGACGACTTTTTCTCTGCCTGTGTTCGACTCCATATTAACCACTGTTTCAATATACCCGAGAAAACACCAATAGTTTAACGGATTGGGAACTTTTTTGTGGCTTGCATCGTCATATGGGGTATTGTTAGTTAGGCTTCAATTCGTACCCGAGCTAAAACAGGCCCGGTCTATTTTGCCTTCGCTTGGCATAAATACGAGTAGGCGCCGAGTGAGATATTTTGTTCTTGTTCTATAACGAAGCGCGTAGTATCATGGGTATACACAAATGTGAAAGTGGCAAGCGGATAGGGAAGGGGAGACGGATCATGTGGGTTAAAGGAAGAGTTAAGACGAGGGCTGCTCGCTTGATAATCGCGTCCCTTGTACTCGTTCTAGTAATGACTTTAGTTCTGCCCGGCGGCGTTTTTGCCGCCGTCAAGAAGGACTGGGGGGATGGCGTGCGCGTCGCTGAGAACGCCGGGAATCCCTGGGAGATGACCCAGCTTATCCCGGATAAGGACGGCAACCTTTTTGTTGTGTGGGTTGAGCGCAAGAAGGCTGAAGTAAAGATGTTTGTTCGAAAAGTAGGTTCGGATGGACGTTTGCTCTGGGACGGACCTGTCCAGGTTACCGGCGGCACCTATTTTGATTATGGTTACCCGCCAATCTGTGTTTCGGGAGACTCGCTAATCGTAGCGTGGACAGACAATCGTAATCGCAGAAAACCGGATGTTTACGCGCAAAAAATAGACGCAGGCGGTAATAAAAAATGGGGGGATACGGGGGCGACTGTTTATGTCGGCGCCGGAGCTCAGAGCATCAGGTCGATATCGTCGGATGAGGAAGGCGGTGCTATTATTGTTTGGCGTGATGATGAGCGCCCCGGTTTCTATATGCAGCGCATGAGTCCGGGCGGCACCCGGATGTGGAGCCAGGACGGCGTTTCCGTCAATGATATGCTCGGCATAGAGCAGCTGGAGAACGTACCATACTACGGCTACGACCCGACGGGGGAATCGGTCAACATGGTCTCCGACGGTGCGGGAGGGCTTTATTTCAACTGGAGCGATCTGGCCGACTTCCAATACGGTTACTACGGTATGCCCGGTCTGAACCAGCAGACGAAAGACGGTCATATCTTTGTGCAGCGGCTCAATAGACAGGGGTCTATGATGTGGCCCACGAAGCTGAGCATCGAGGTCAAGGGAGTGCCTGCGGAGCCATGGTTCGGCCAGCTCCAGGTCTCTGATGACAACTCGGCAATAGTCACTTGGACACAGCCGAAGGGCACGCCGTACATCGAGAAAAAGGAAGGTCCGGACAGCTTCGGCTATTACCCGAACCCGAATGTAAATCTCTTTGCGGTAAAGGTCACCCCTGATGGGAATACCGTCTGGGACTACAGCAAACCATTGATTTCCAAGGACGGCGACCCCAGCTACTATGACCCCGGTATGGCGATGGCCATGGACGGAGGGCTTCTCTATACATGGACGAAGATGCGCTTCGAAGAGCGGACCGAGAAGATATTTGGCCCGCGCGGTGAAGTGGTCGATACCATTACCGACAAATTTCCGACCCCGATAGGCATTGAGCTGACTCGCATCGACGAGACAGGCAAGGTCGCTTGGAAAAAAACGATTGCCTCGAAAAACGCATACCAATATCCCGTGGCCGACAAGGCCGGCGGATTCTTCTTAATCTCAAACGCATATACGGATTTGGGGCCGTTTCCGATGGAGACGATTATGGTGCAGCGTTATGATTCTCAAGGACAAGCCCTCTGGGGCCAAAACGGTGTCGTTCTCAAAGGCGGTCAGAACTTTATGAGTGGCGGGTTTGTGCCGGATGAAAAAGGCGGCCTCTATTACAGCTGGCGCCTGGGCAAACAGCTGCAGCCACCTGTAGAACCGTCTAAGTACGGCTATTTCGGGCCGTATTCACCCGAGCAAGACGCCGAGTCTGACATCTACGTTCAGCACATTGTCGATGACGGCAGTGGTTGGTCGGATGTAGCTGTCGAAGACTGGCCTTTCTCTTACGTCGATGGACTGGTCAAGCTGGAGGCCGTCCAAGGATATGCGGAGGGTGACTTTAAACCGACCGCTCACATTACCAGGGCGGAGTTTGCCAAGATGGCGGTTATCGCGCTCGGCATCGGCTCCGAGAGTACGGCCACCGCCGGCGGCAAGGCCAAATCGACGGATATTGCCGGCCACTGGTCGGAGCAGTATATGGTAAAAGCGGCTACGGCGGGAATCCTCAAGGGATATCCGAACGGCACCTTTAAGCCTGATGCTAAGATAACCCGTGCTGAGGCCGCTACTATTATTTACCGTGCTAAGGATATGAAGACCGTAGCCGAGGCGCAGGCGTTTCTTGATGTGCCCGTTAGCCACTGGGCGTTTCAGGGTGTCGATGGAGCTCGAAAGCTCGGCATAATCGAAGGCTATCCGACCGGCGAATTCAGGCCCGAGACCTATACAACGAGGGCGGAAGCCGCAAAGATGATATTCAATGTCGTAAACCTGGGACAATAGCGAAGCTGGACCAAGACGCATAAAGTTTTTTCTTAAATCAACGGGATGGGTCACCTGACCCATCCCGTTTTATTTTACTTCTAAACTTTGCGCGTGTCGGCCTGAATGGAGTCTGAGTTCTTGAGGCACGAACGCTCCAAAACGCCCGCCACGCCGAAAATAATCGGAGGTTTCAGGGGAGCATGGGCTTAGATTGTAGCAGCGCAGTGCAAAATATATCACCCTAATGAGGGATATGTAACTTCAATTAAATTGGATATCATCAAATATAGGCGTGTAATAGGCTATTTCTAAGTGCAAGAACGTAACAATAGGTACGAACAAAATTGGTAACGCTAAGAGTTGGCGTTTGATGGTGTTACAAAGTATTTAAGAGAAGCCTCAGAATGAACAAGTTCAGTGAAGACGGTTTGGAGGGCGCTTGATACTCAGTGATGTCGTGGAATTCCTGGAGAAGGTACCTCCGTTTCAGTTTCTGAAAAAGGGCACGTTGCAGATGATAGCTAGTAAAGTGTCGATGGAGTATTACCCAAAAGGAACCGAGATACTAGTCCAGTCCGGGCCGCCAAGCGAATATCTTTATATCGTGCAAAAAGGTGGGGTTAAGATTTTTGTTCGATCCGGCACCGACGAAATAATCATCGACTATAGGAACGAAGGAGACACCTTCGGTTTCGTATCGCTATACAGCGGCGATAAGTCGAGAACGAATGTAGTCGCCGCGGATGACACGATTTGCTATCTCATCGACAAAGAGACTTTTCTCAAGCTGCACGACGCTTATCCGGCCTTTGCAGAGTATTTTCTCCGTTCATATCTTGGAAAGTATGTAGACACCACCTTCCGCGAACTCTACGATAAAGGTTTTTTATACAGGTCGGGGAATACCCTGCCGTTCACGACCCCGGTAGGAGATATCGCCACCCAGCGGCTCATAACAGCGTCTCCCGAACTAAGTATCCAGTCGGCCGCTCGATTAATGGCGGAACGCAAAATCAGCTCCCTTGTTGTCGTCGACGAAGAGCGCAAACCTTTGGGAATCGTGACTGACCGGGATTTGCGTGAGAAAGTAGTCGCGGCGGGTGTGAGCGTCGAAGGGCCTTTGCGAGACATAATGACGACTTCATTGGTGACCATAGAGGTGGGCGAGTTTTGCTTCGAGGCTCTGCTCAAGATGATTCGCTACAGTATCCACCATCTGCTGGTTATGGACAAAGACACCTTGAAGGGCATAGTCACAAACCATGACCTCATGATGTTGCAGGGCCTCTCACCGATTACTATTGCACGCGAGATAGAGAGCCGGCAGAATATCGAGTGCCTCATACCGATATCGTCGGAGATATCGAGCATGGTCGGCCTCTTACTAAAAGAGGGCACGAAAGCAAGTAATATCTCGCGCATCATAACCGAGCTCAACGAGCGGCTGCTCCAGAGGATTATCGAGATAGACCTAAGCGAGCACGGGCCACCGCCGGTGCCGTTTTGCTGGATTGTTTTCGGAAGCGAAGGCCGGAAAGAGCAGACCTTCAAGACCGACCAGGATAATGCCTTGATCTATGCCGACCCTGAGACTCCCGAGATGGAGAAAGAAGCGGCCGAGTATTTTCATGAATTCGCGATGCGCGTAAATAACGCACTGGTAAAATGCGGGTTCCCGAAATGTCCCGCCAATTATATGGCTAGCAATCCCAAATGGAGCCAGCCATTGAGGGTCTGGAAACGAAATTTTACCGAATGGATAACCTCCTCGACCCCGGAATCGATTTTACTCTCGACCATATTCTTCGATTTCAGGCCGGTTTACGGAGATTTGGACCTCGGTGAGATATTGCGACGTCACTTAAACCAAAAGCTCGAGCAGGAACGCTTCTTCTTGGCGCGCATGGCGGCTACAGTCGTCGACAATCGTCCGCCGCTCGGCTTTTTCAGGGCGTTTGTCGTGGAAAAAAGCGGTGAGCACAAGGACCAGCTGAACTTGAAGATAAGCGCGCTGGCGCTAATAGTCGATATAGTGAGGCTTTTCAGTCTTGAGCGGGGCGTCAGTGAGACCTCGACACTCGAGCGTATCAAGGCGCTCAGGGGACAACATGGTTTGACTGATGAGTTCGGGCTAGAGCTTGAGCAGTCCTTCGAGTTTATAATGCTTTTACGTGTTCTGCGCCAATTTGAGCAGATAGAGCTTGGTTCCGAGCCGGACAATTTCATCAATCCCAACGAACTCAACACGCTTGAGAAACAGACGTTGAAAGAGATATTCCAGCTGATATCGAGAATCCAAGACCTTATAAACCAGCGCTATCGTTTAGGGACGGTGTCGTAATGGGTTTTAGGGATTGGTCTCGAGGCAAGATGTCGGATATCAGCGATTCGTATAGGCAGAAGTCGTCTAACTTCGGGGCGATGGAAGCGGCTGTCTTCGGGAGCGAAGACCAGAGCCTGCCAATCGACAAGGTACGCTATGTTGTCATCGACAGCGAGCTGACCGGATTGGACGCGAAGAAAGACTCGATTGTCTCGCTCGGCGCAATCCGAATGGTGGGAACGCGGATATTGCTCGGCGAGACCTTTGACAGGCTTGTGAGCCCCGAGACTAAGCTGACGGGGGCGAGTGTCGTAATACATGGGATAACGCCGGACGATGTCGCCGAAAAGCCTTCAATAGAGGAGGTTTTGCCGGAGTTCTTAAGTTTTTGCGGTGACGATATCATGGTGGGCTATATGCCCATCGTAGATTTGACCTTTCTAAATCGTGAGACGAAGCGGCTCTATGGTGTATCGATCAAGAATCCCATAGTCGACGTCTTTGCGCTCGATAAATGGAGGAGGCAGCGGATAGGTGAGGATAGCTCGGGCCATCCGAGTCTATATGATATCGCCAAGAGTTTAGATGTGCCTGTAAAAGGGGCTCATAATGCGATGGCGGATGCCTTTATTACAGCACAGGTCCTACAGCGGCTTTTACCGGTTCTCATAGACTTAGGCATAAAGAGCGTGGGGGAGCTTCTGGCCGTAAGGAATCCGGGTAAGGGGGTTGATAAGTTTCGTTTTTCGTTCAAGTTCGGCAACTTTTAGATTCAGCTACAATTTAGGGGGTGTTCACATTGGCTGTTGCAAGCGAGAAGGCTAAAATGGCTCATCAAAAGTATCTCGACAGTCCTGATTTTCAAAAGATGGTGTCGACGAGAAACAGCATCGTCGCGATACTGACCGTACTGACATTAATCACCTATTTCGGATTTATCTTCCTTATGGCATACGGGAAAGAGACGCTGAGCGCAAAAATCTCAGAAAACATTACCATCGGGCTGCCGATCGGCGTCGCGGTAATCGTAATTTCCTGGATATTGACGTTTACTTATGCGAATTGGGCCAACAAAAAGTATGACCAGATGGTCGAAGACATCAAAGGAAAGGTAGGGGGCTAACAGATGACTACACAATTCGGGGAACCGAATCCCATAGCAATATTCTTCTTTCTTCTGTTCGTAGCGGGAACCCTGGTTATTACTTACTGGGCTGCGAAACGAACGAAGACGACAAAAGACTTCTATTCCGCAGGCAGAAGCATCACCGCAGGCCAGAACGGAATGGCTATCGCCGGAGACTACATGAGCGCAGCCTCGTTTCTGGGTATCGCCGGAATGGTGTCGCTTAGCGGCTTTGATGGTCTCATCTACGCGATCGGCTTTTTGGTAGGCTGGCCGATAGTCATGTTCTTGATTGCCGAGCCGCTGAGGAATCTCGGAAAGTACACGTTCTCGGATGTCGTCGCCTATAGGCTTCGCTCGGGTCCGGTTAAGACAGCGGCCGCGGTTTCAGCTGTAACAGTTGTCATCATGTACTTGATTCCACAGATGGTAGGGGCGGGCACACTTATCACGCTGCTCTTAGGCCTCCAATATGAGGTGGCGGTCGTGCTCGTCGGAACTCTTATGATGGCGTATGTTCTCTTTGGCGGGATGATCTCAACGACTTGGGTTCAGATTATCAAAGCCGGACTGCTTCTTTCCGGCTCGACGATTTTGTGTATCCTCACACTATCGAAGTTCGGCTTCAACCTCGACCAGTTCTTTGGCGCCGCGGTTCAAAAGGTCAACAACTTGACCAATACGACCGACGGCTTCAAAATGCTCCAACCGGGCAAGCTGCTGGCTAACCCGCTTGGCACAGTATCACTCGGAATAGCTCTCATGTTCGGTACTGCGGGTCTGCCACATATCTTGATGAGATTCTATACGGTACCCGATGTTAAGGCCGCTAGAAACTCTGTCACCTATGGTACCGCCTGGATTGGCTACTTCTATGTCTTGACCTTCATCATGGGCTTCGGCGCAGCCGCGCTCGTCGGTCAGGATGTAATCACCGGTATCGATGCGAAGGGCAACATGGCGGCACCGCTTCTCGCGCAGGCCATCGGTGGCCCGGTATTTCTCGGGTTCATCTCGGCGGTCGCGTTCGCGACCATTCTCGCGGTCGTTGCCGGACTAACGCTTGCCGGCGCTGCTGCTTTCAGCCACGACCTATATGCGGGCGTTTTCAAGAAAGGCAAATCCACCGAGGAAGAAGAGATGAAGGTAGCCAAAATCGCTACAGTCGCTTTCGGCATCATTGCCGTCGTTCTCGGTATGGTTTTCAAGGGGCAAAACGTTGCGTTCATGGTCGGTCTAGCGTTTGCTATCGCGGCGAGCGCGAACTTCCCGGCGATTCTTATGTCGGTCTTTTGGAAGAAGTTCTCGACGAGCGGCGCGGTAGTCGCGATTTGGTCGGGTCTTCTGTCGTCAGTTATCCTAATAGTCCTTGGACCGACGGTCTGGGTGGATATTCTAGGTAACGCCACGCCAATCTTCCCGTTGGGCAACCCGGCTATCATTTCGATGCCGCTGGCGTTTATCTCGGGTATTCTCGTGTCGTTGCTCGCTCCCGAGGCCGAGGCGCGGGAGAAATACGAAGAGAAGAAGGTCCGCCTTTACATGGGCGTCGGCGCTGAGCAGTAATCTACTGTAGAGCGTAGTTTTTAAACCGATACAACTATATAACAGTTAAGGGGCAGGCTCCAGGAAAGAGCTTAACTATAGCTTGTTTAGGTGAACCTGGAGCCTGGTATACTTTTGTGGCGTATAGGCATTATTGTATGCCTCGGGGAGTAAAGATTAGGGAAGCGTGGATACAGAACGCATGGGGTCTGGCCTTTATTTGGCCGGTAAAGGGAAAGAAATGAGGGGAGAGTATGACAGAAAAGCTAGTTGTGGCCGGGGAAGCGGTTATGAAGTTTCCTCCGCCTGCGGAGTTTAGCGCGAAGGCTCACATTAAGAGCATGGAAGAGTACGAAGCGATGTACAAAAGGTCTATCGAGGACCCGGACGGTTTCTGGGCCGAGATGGCCGAGAAGAACCTCACCTGGTTCAAGAAGTGGGATAAGGTCCTGGACTATGATTTCCACAAGCCGTACATCAAATGGTTCGAAGGCGGCAAGCTAAACGCCTCGTTCAACTGCCTCGACAGACACCTCAATACTTCGAGAAAGAACAAAGCGGCTATCATCTGGGAGGGCGACGGCGGGGAGTCGAAGACCTATACTTACCAGCAACTTCATCGTGAAGTAAACAGATTTGCCAACGTTCTTAAGAAAAACGGTGTCTCTAAAGGGGATAGGATCTCGCTCTATCTGCCGATGATTCCTGAGCTCGCGATTGCGATGCTCGCATGCGCGAGACTCGGCGCAATCCACAGCATAGTCTTTGGAGGCTTCAGCTCGAACGCGCTCCGCGACAGGATTCAGGATTGTGCATCGTCGCTTCTAATAACATGCGATAACGGCATGCGCGGCAGCAGAATCGTTCCGCTCAAAACCAACAGCGATGCCGCGCTTGAGGAATGCCCGACAGTTAAGACGTGTATCGTCGTAAACAGGGCCGGCGAGTGCGACATGAAAGAAGGCCGCGACGTATGGTGGCACGAGGAGATGGCCGCAGCCGATATCGCAAGCTTCTGCGAGCCGGTCGAGGTCGACGCCGAAGACCCGCTCTTTATTCTCTACACGTCGGGTTCGACCGGCAAGCCGAAGGGTGTTCTCCACACGACCGGCGGCTACCTGCTCTTCGCGAACATGACCTTCACGGACGTATTTGATTATAAAGAAGAGGATACGCACTTCTGTACGGCCGATATCGGCTGGGTAACCGGCCACAGCTATATCGTATACGGCCCGCTTTCGGCCGGCGCTACCAGTATCATGTTCGAAGGCGTACCGAGCTATCCGGATGCCGGCAGGTTTTGGGATATTTGCGATAAGTACCAGGTCAATATCTTCTACACCGCGCCGACCGCTATCCGGGCGCTTATGAAAGAGGGCGACAGCTGGGTCGAGAAGCATGACCTCTCCAGCCTGCGCGTGCTCGGTACTGTTGGCGAGCCTATCAACCCGGCCGCATTTATGTGGTATTACGAGAAGGTCGGACATAGCCGTTGCCCGTTGGTCGATACCTACTGGCAGACGGAGACCGGCGGCCATATCATAACGCCTCTACCGGGGGCTATGACATTGAAGCCCGGCTCGGCGACGAGGCCGTACTTCGGCGTCGTGCCGAAAATCATCAAAGAGGACGGCTCACCGGCGGCAGTGAACGAGAGCGGGTATCTCATCATCGAGAAACCATGGCCCGGCATGCTGCGCGGCACCTATGGCGATCCCGAGAATGCCCGTATCAAAGAGGTCTATTTCAGCCGCTTTCCGGGTGCGTACTTCACCGGAGACGGTGCGCGTGTTGACGAGGATGGCGATTTCTGGGTGACCGGGCGCATTGATGACGTTATCAACGTCTCAGGTCACAGGATGGGCACCGCCGAGGTAGAGTCGGCGCTGGTAAGCCACCCGACAGTTGCCGAGGCCGCGGTAGTCGGTTTCCCGCATGATATCAAAGGCGAGGGAATCTACGTCTTCGTAACACTTAAGGACGGCAACGAGCCTTCCCCGGAGCTCCAAAAAGAGCTTATACAGCATGTGCGCAAAGTCATCGGACCGATTGCCAGCCCGGATAAATTGCAGTTTACGCCGGGCCTGCCGAAGACCCGAAGCGGTAAGATCATGAGAAGGATTCTAAGGAAAATCGCTCACAACCAAATCGATGAGCTAGGCGACGTTTCAACGCTAGCCGATCCATCGGTTGTCGATAGCCTGATAAAGGACCGTCTCTAAACCTGTTTTAGTTGACAAAAAAGGCCGGCTTAAAACCGGCCTTTTTTTAAAACACAAACTCGTTTATAAGGCCCGACTCAAGAGGGGATGGTTGGACCGTTTATGAATAATTTCGTCTTAGGCCGCGAGAACACGGTCATTGTCGTCGTCGACATACAGGATAGGCTGGCGGCCGCTATGTCTAAGCGCCAAAACGTCATCGACAATTGTCTTCACATAATCGAACTGGCGAAGATGCTCGACATACCCGTTCTTGTGACCGAGCAATATCCGAAAGGGCTCGGTCCCACGGTGGCCGAGATAAGGGAAGCGCTTCCAGTCTACAAGCCCATTGAGAAGCTCGCGTTTAATTGCTGTGACGCACCGGATTTCCCGGCGGGATTGAGGCAGGTATGCCGTCCCAAAGTCGTCGTGGTCGGGATGGAGACGCACATCTGTGTGCTCCAGACGACGCTCGGTCTTATTCAGGAGGGATATGGCGTCCACGTCGTATCGGATGCGGTTTGTTCTCGCGTCGACGATAACCGGCGCGTCGGTTTGGAGTTCATGAGAGATGCCGGTGCGGCTATTACTTGTACGGAGACTGTCCTTTTTCAATTGTTGGGGGCCGCGGGCACTGAGGAATTTAAAGCGATATCGAAGCGGATAAGATAAGCGGTAAGCGGGGACGTTGCTTGTTGAGTAGTTTATAACCAGATAATCGCTCAAATCAGCAGAGAAGGAGGACGATACAGTAGATTGAATAGGGGATTGGCTACCTGAGTATTCTCAGTTCTTATCCGAAAGAAAGGGGTGTATAAGTGAAGGAATCAAGCGATATCCGCGGATGGATAGTGACGTTTTCCGGAACCGCCATAAACTTGGCGCTGGGGGTTCTGTATTCTTGGAGCATTATCGCAAAGTCTATGAAAGTGCCGGTGAGCGATGGTGGTTGGGGTTGGAGCGCGACGCAGACGCAGCTTCCCTACGCGGTCGCATGTGGCGTCTTCGCAATCATGATGGTATTTGCCGGAAGGGCTCAGGACAAGTTCGGCCCGCGAATCGTGGCGTCTATCGGCGGCGCACTTACCGGTTTGGGTTTAATGGTGGCGAGTCTCGCATCAGCCAATAATGTCTTCTATGCCGTTCTGGGCTTCGGCGTTATGGCGGGTGCCGGAATCGGCTTGGGTTATGCCTCGGCGACGCCGCCCGCTATCAAGTGGTTTCCGCCCGCCAAAAAGGGTCTAATCTCAGGCCTGGTCGTCGCCGGTTTCGGGCTGGCTTCAGTATACATCGCCCCGCTGACGACCATACTCATCAAGGAAAACGGAATCAACCAGACGTTTTTACTTCTAGGTAGTGCGTTTCTTGTCGTAAGCGTAATCTTTGCGCAGTTCTTGAAGAATCCGCCGGCCGGCTATGTCCCTATGGAAAAGCCATCGAAGAACAAAGCGGCCGGTACGACGCCGCCTCCTAAGAAGTATGATTATGCTTGGCACGAGATGCTGAAGACCCGCCAATTCTATTTACTGTGGATAATGTTCGCGTTAGGTGCGGCAGCAGGTCTATTGACGATTGGAAGTCTCGCCACTATAGTCTCAACGAAAATAGCCGGTGCGAGCACCGATGCGGCTGTTTTGGCGGAAGCGGCGAAGTGGTCGAGCCTGATAGTCGCTATTCTGGCGATTGCCAATGCGAGCGGGCGAGTTATAGCGGGTTTCTTCTCAGACCTCATCGGCCGCGTCCGCACGATGCGCCTGGTCTTCTTCTATCAAGCTATTTGCATGCTCGTTTTTCCAGAGCTTGGCACGGTAACGTTTCTTGTTCTTGGTTCGATATTCGTCGGGTTTAACTACGGAGCCCTTCTGGCGCTCTTCCCGTCGACTACCGGAGATTACTTCGGTACCAAGAATCTCGGCGTAAATTACGGACTTGTCTTTACCGCCTGGGGTTTTGGCGGCGTCTTCGGTCCGGTCATGGCCGGCATGATAAAGGATGCCACCGGCTCGTTCTCGCTGGCTTTCCAGATATCGGCAGCGCTCTGTCTCGTCGCAGCGCTAGTCTCTTTTGTAACTAAGGTGCCGAAAGCCGCACTTATCGGTAGTCCCGTTGAGAAAGAACAGGTCGCTATCGACCGCGGGATGATGGTCTTGGATGAGTCGAGCGCGAGCTAAAGAGCGAGCGTATATTTAACTAACGATGTGTCGCTAATGACATTAGATAGCTCGCCGGCGTAAGGCTTCGAGTATAGAGCGGGGGGTCGGCTTTTGAGCCGGCTCCCCGCTATGCGTTTGATGGGCTTCGGCTGATGCCGCGGCTGCTTCGTGGGTTGGTCATCGGCTGATGTCTCGGCGGACGTCGCAGAACCCGGCATATTTCTTGTGCGATATGGAAAGATACGTAGTAAGGCTTAAGAAATATCGATAAGCGACGCTTTGATTGCTAGCGCTCGTATGTTTTGCGATAATCTTAGTATGAATAGGGCATTGAGGCTTTTTGAGGTCGATATAGAAATTGATACCGGCATCTCGGGAGTGCGCGTGGTCTAAATTATGTAGAGTGGCCGAGTGGTAATGGAGGGTGACGCGCACCTAGCAGGGGTGGCGACATGCTATTAGGAGAGTCTTTATGGCGGAAGAAGAGAGCAAGCAAAAACAGCGGGACGATAGGGAAGGCCGTGGGCGTTTCGAGAAAGAGCACAGGATGGGTCGCGGAGGCCTGGTTTTCGGACTCATTCTCATAACCATCGGTGTCATTCTCCTGGTCGACAACTTCTATCCCGGTCTCGGGTTTACGAGACTGTGGCCGGTCATAATCATCGCATGGGGCTTCGCCGTTCTGGTGTCCGGTCTTATCCCACCCTTTGATTTCTCAAAACCTTTAGACGGTATCCTCATCGGGACCATTGGCGTGGTTCTTCTCTATAACACGCTCGACATAGTACCGTACCGCTTCTGGCTCGAGCTCATCGCGCTCTGGCCGGTTTTGATAATAGCGCTGGGCTTTTCAATTCTGGGCGGCGTTACGCGCAACCGCTTCATCGCGGCGTTGCCGACGCTTATAATAATAGCGACCCTGCTTTTTGCCCTGTTTTATGTAGACGGGCCTTTGCGCCCGAGGATAGAGCTGACGAGTGTTAACAAAAGCCGTGACGCGATACCCGGGGTGAAGACGGGTGAGGCTACCATAGATTTCTCCGTCGGTGAGCTCGATATAGGGTCGACCGGGATGCTCTACGATTTGAACGCGCGCGAATTCGGAGACGAGCGGGGACCGCAAATCGATTTCTCACGCTCAGATGGCAAGGTCGAAATCGAGCTTAAGTCCCGGGACGATGTCCACTTTTACAAGTGGGATGAGCAGCGCGTGTGGAATCTAATGCTCTCCAAAGATATAGACTGGCGGCTCAAAGTCGACGCCGGGGTCTCCGATAGCGACTTGGATTTAAGCGAGCTGGACGTCAGTTCGGTCGATATCGACGGTGGTGTGGGGAGCATACGGGTTCGCATTGGCGATAAAAGCAGGCGGGTCGACGCAAAAATAGACACCGGCGTTTCGGAGTGCAGGATTATGGTCCCGAAGAGTTCGGGTGTGAGGCTATCCCTTGACCGGGGGCTGTCGGCGGTCGATTTCAGGGACATTGATTTGAATAAGATATCGGAGAACGGGCTAACCGTCTACGAGACAAAGGGGTTTGCAGATGCTTCGAAGAAGATAGACCTCGATGTCGATATGGGGGTCGCAAGTTTTATCGTTGAAGGATATTAAGGGGTGAGGATAGTGCCGGAGAATCATCTGCCAGCGGACGAGCGGGAGCCGGGCGAGGAAAAAAACGAAGAGGGCCCAAAGGAGCAGGCTCAACAGTCGCAGATGGGGGAGACAGGCACACCGCCCGGGGAACCCCGGCGCCTATACCGGTCGCGAACGAACAGGATGCTCGGGGGTGTTGCCGGTGGTATCGCCGAGCATCTCGGCGTCGACCCGACGTTGATTCGGTTGATATGGATTCTCTCGATATTTACAGGTGTCGGTATAATCGGGTATATCATTGCGTGGATTATCATCCCGGAAAACCCGTCGCGCGAGGGGGCGACGGAGGTCAGTCAGCCCTCCATACCGACGAAAATGCCCGGCGAGGTCGGGACGTTAATCGGAATCGTCCTTATCGGCCTGGGTATCTGGTTTCTATTGAGCAACTTGGGCCTGATACCGGCGCCGTTCTTCGCGTTCCTTCGCGTTGTCCGCGGCTCGTTCTGGCCCATCGTGCTTATCTTCGTCGGTATTATCATCATCCTTGCGACCAGCGGGAGGAGGACGTTTACTATAGAGACACAAGGAAAGCGGCTCTATCGGTCGAGGCGACAGCGTATGATAGCCGGTGTGGCGGGCGGCATCGCCGAATACTTGGGGACCGACCCGACATGGGTGCGGCTCGCGTGGGCGGTTTTGACAATAGCCAACCTGCCGGCGGGCGTCGTCGCGTACATCGTCGCGGCCATCGTCATACCCGAAGAGCCGAGGTAAAATGGCAGGTAATAAAAAACTCCGGGGGATAACCGATGAAGAGGCCGGTGTTTCCGGCAACGGCAAAGTGAAGGGCGCGACTGCCGAGAGGCTCAAGCGCCTCGATTTCCATAGCGCGTTGAGGGGCGAGGTGCTGCCGCTATGCAGGCTTAAGGCGGGTGAGGTTTGGGAAGACCCGGTGCGCGGGCATCGCGTAGGCGTGCTCGACGCGACAGACCCTAAGCACGTCGCCGCGCTTACCGGCGGAAAGAGGGCCCGCCTGGTCGTCAACGACCCGCCTTATAATGTCGCGGTGGGCGGTGCCAACACCGCGAACCTCTTTAAGCTAAAACTCGATGAATACCTGGACTTCTCACGTAAATGGGTCGCCAGCGCCATCGATGTTCTCGAAGACGACGCACACCTCTATATCTGGATTGGCGCGGACTACAAAGACGGGCTGCAGCCGCTACCTGATTTCATTATACTCATGCGCGATTTCCACGAGCTTGCCGTGCGCAACCTCATCACGATGAGAAACCAGCGCGGCTACGGCACGCAGAAGAACTGGATGTGGGTGAGGCAAGAGCTCCTATACTATGTCAAGGGAAGCCCGGGTTTTAACATCGATGCCGAGTACACCGACATACCGAAGATACTGCGCGGCTACTATAAAGAGGTCGACGGCGAGCTGACCGAGAATTTGGAGCGCGGCAAATCGCAGTATATACGGGCCGGCAATGTCTGGGTCGACGTGCAGCAGGTCTTCTATCGGATGGAGGAGAACGTGCCCGGCTGCTACGGGCAGAAACCGCTCAAAGCCATCGAGCGCATTGTGTGCTCGGCGAGTGATGAGGGTGAGACGATAGTCGATTTCTTCGCGCACGCGGGGACGACGCTCATCGCCGGGGAGCGGCTCAACAGGCAAGTCTATACGTGCGACATCGATCCGGTCTTCGCGGAGATCACGATTCGGCGTCTCGAGAATTTAAGGCAGACTGGAAAGACCGGCTGGCAGTGGCGAAATCCGTTCCCGGAGTTGGAGAAGGAGCAGTAAGCCGCTATTGACGATATTGCTCACGGGCGTGATAAGAGCTTCGAACCAGCGGAGCTGCCTCGACGTGCGAGAATCCCAACCGGTAGCCGATTTGCCTCAGCTCGTCAAACTCCTCCGGGTCATAGTATCTGGCGATAGGGAAGTGTTCTTTTGAGGGGGCGAGGTATTGGCCGATAGTGACGATATCGCAACCGTGGTCGCGCAAATCGGCGAGGACTCCCGCGACCTCGTCTTGTTCTTCGCCAAGGCCGACCATGATGCCCGATTTTGTGCTGCCGCCGAACCCTTGCTCTTTAGCGACGGCGAGGAGCTGCAGCGAGCGCTCATATACGGCTGCGGGTCGCACCGCCGAATACAGGCGGGGAACCGTTTCGATATTGTGGTTTAGAACATCGGGCGCGGAGTCGACCACCGCTTGCAGGGCGCCCCAATCGCCGCTAAAGTCCGGTATCAATACCTCGATAGCGCACCCGGGCGCCGCCACGCGCACCGCTTTTATCGTCCGGGCAAAGACCAAGGCGCCTCCGTCGGCAAGGTCATCCCTAGTCACCGAAGTTATCACAACATATTCTAGGCCTAGCTCCGCGACGGCATCGGCGACGTTTATCGGCTCGTCGGCGTCGGGAGGGAGTGGTGTGCCGCCGCTTACCAGACAGAAACTGCAATTGCGGGTACAGGTATCGCCGAGAATAAGAAAGGTCGCTGTCTTTGCTTCAAAGCACTCGTATATATTTGGGCAACCCGCTTCTTCGCAGACCGTATGAAGATGGAGCTCTTGAAGAATCGATTTGACCGCACGGTAATTTGTCCCTTGCGAAACCCTCACGCGAAGGTGGAGAGGTTTACGCACCACTACTGAAGTGCTGTGATGTTTTTGCATATAAACATCGACTTTAGGTATAGTGTGCTTAGGCATCCAAATCCTTTCGTAAAAAGGCGCCTTTTTAATAGTCGTGAGTGCGCCCGGCTTAGGCAATGACACGTTCAAGACCCGCCATTTTTATGAGTTCATCCATTTTTATGGCGGTGATGTCGACGCTAAACACTATTCCGAAGTTCTTGACTATCGACGCTTTAACATCGCTCATGGCAATCCGCGTGCCGAGAATCTCCGATAGGGATGTCGTACCCTTATCGGCCAGGCCGCAGGGGATGATACCGTCGAAATAGGAAAGATCGGTCGAGACATTGAGGGCGAATCCGTGCTTGGTCACGCCGCGAGTCACGCGCAACCCGATAGCGGCGAGCTTCTCAGAACCAAGCCATACCCCAGTAAGACCTGGTAGGCGCTCTGTGGACACGACGAAATCGGCGGCGGTTCTTATTAACACCTCTTCAAGGCGGTTTAAGTACTCTCGTATCCTGGAGATGCCGCCGATTTTTACTATCGGGTAACCGACCAGCTGGCCCGGCCCATGATATGTTATCTCGCCGCCCCGGTCGACCCGAAAGAACTCGATGCCACGTCGTTTTAAGTCTGTTTTGGTCCATAGGAGTTGCGATGCGTTAGCCCGTCTTCCAACCGTATAGGTATGACCGTGCTCGACGAGGAGCAGAGTATCGGGAATTCGATCTGCCTGGCGAAGCTCGACCAGGCGTTCCTGCAGCTCAAGCGCTTTAGAATAATCGTAGCGACTTATATCGGCGAATAAACAATCCATCCGTATCTCCACTTCTTATTCGAGGAAGCTCGCCAGGTCGGGCGTGAAGTCCCACGTCTCGAGGTTATGTTTCAACCGCGTAAGGAACTGCGCCGCGATCGCGCCGTCGATTATGCGGTGGTCGTAGCTGAGCGGCATGTACACCATGTGGCGTATGGCGATGGCGTCATCGATGACGATTGCGCGCTTTTGTATCGCCTCCAAGCTTAAGATGGCGACGTTCGGCTGGTTGATTATGGGGGTCTGTATTATAGAGCCGAACGAACCGGGGTTGGTGATTGTAAAGGTAGAGCCGGTGACCTCATCGACCGAGAGTCTGCCCGCGCGGGCCTTATCGGCCAGCTCAAATATCTCGCGGGCGAGTCCGGTCAAGCTCATGTTCTCGGCACCCTTTATTACCGGCACGATTAGCCCGTCTTTTACGGCAACGGCGATGCCGAGGTTGACGTAGTCATGAAGGGCCATGCGCTGCTCGTCGATGATGCGCGCGTTGAGCGTCGGGAAGTTGCTGAGCGCGTCGATGGTGGCTTTGGCGACGAAGGCCAGGTAGGTGATGGGGAAGCCTTCGCGGCGCTTAAAGGTCTCCTTGATGCGCTCGCGCTGGATGTGGATGTTGCCCATGTCTACCTCGATGATGGCTGTGACGTGGGCGGCGGTCTTGCGGCTGCGCACCATGTGCTGGGCGATTTCGCGCCTGAGCCGGCTCATGGTCACGATGCGCTCGCCCGGCAGCCCAGGAACTTCAACGGGGGGTACTTCTGCTGCGGGCGCGGGAGCTTTAGCCGGTGGCACGGCTTCCGGCGCGGGCTTAGGTTCGGCGGGCGCCGCTGCCGTAGCGGCGGCCGGTTTTCCGGCAGCTATGTATTCCTCGACATCTTTCCTGGTTATCCTGCCGCCAGCACCCGTTCCTTGTACCAGAGCGAGGTTGATATCGTGCTCAACGGCGAGCTTTCTGACGACAGGGGAGGCGAAACCGACCCCGGCAGGCACCTCTTTTGCGGCGCTCGGTTGAGCAGGCGCTTTCTCATCCGGCGCCTCAGGAGCGATGCTTGTATCCGCGGGCTTTTTTTGCCGCGGCGCGCCCGCTTCGTCGATGAGGGCAAGCTCGACGCCGACGTCGACCGTCTCTTCCTCTCGTACCAATATCTTTGTCACCGTACCGCTGACCGGGGAGGGAATCTCCGTCTCGACTTTCGCGGTCGATATCTCGACTATGCTTTCGTCTTTTTCTACCGTTTCGCCCTCTTTTTTAAGCCATTTTAAAATCGTTCCCTCGGTGACGGTCTCACCGAGGCGCGGCATAGTCAAAGGAACAGTCATACAAAACACTCCTAGGTCGGTTTAAAATCGCTAGCCTTTATCTCCTAACCGGGCGACTAATATGCGGACAACCTGTCTATCGCCGCTATGACATCATCCACCTGCGGGATAAAGTAATCCTCGAGCGGAGGGCTGAAGGGTACCGGCGCGTCCGGCGCCGAGACTCTAATAATCGGCCCGTCGAGATACTCGAAGCCCTCCTCGGCGATTATCGCCGAGACTTCGGCCCCGATGCCGAGAGTCCGCGTATCCTCATAGAGCATGATGGCTTTGCTCGTCTTGGCTACCGAGTTGAGAACCGTCTCTTTGTCGATAGGAAAAACGGTGCGAAGGTCGACTATCTCGACCGAGACCCCGCTAGCCTGTGCTTTTTCGGCCGCCTGGAGCGCGGTCTGTACCATCGCCCCGTAGGTTACGATGGTGAGGTCGCTACCCTCGCGCTGTACTTTTGCGGCACCGATATGGCACACATATTCTTCTTCGGGCAGCACCTCTTTAATCCGGCGATACAGGTATTTGTGCTCGAAATAAAGGACCGGGTTGTCGTCGCGGATAGCCGCTTTGAGAAGCCCTTTCGCGTCGTGTACCGTTCCCGGCACTATTACCTTCAAACCCGGCACGTGCGCGAACCACCCTTCGGGGCTCTGGCTGTGGAACGGACCGGCCCGCAAGCCGCCGCCCGATGGACCCCGAATTACCATGGGGACCGCGTCGCGCGTGCGGTAATGCATCTTGGCGGCAACGTTGACTATCTGGTCCCAGCCGCACGATATGAAGTCGGCGTATTGTACCTCTACGATGGGTCGCATCCCCATCAGGGCCGCGCCGACCGCCATGCCGATAAAGCCCTCCTCGGCTATGGGCATTTCGATTATGCGCTCGGGTCCGAATTTATCGAGAAAGCCTTCGGTGACCTTGAACGCGCCCCCGTAGTCGCCGATATCCTCGCCGAGCATAAAGACGCTCGGGTCGCGTTCGAGCTCCTCCCAAAGCGCTTGCGATATGGCCTCTACATAGCTGGTCTCTTTCGGTTTATTGGCGGTAGACATCGGTAACGGCCTCCTGTCCCTCGGGGTAAGGGCTTTCCTCGGCAAATTTTAGAGCCTCGGCGACCTCTTGGGTCACGCGCCCGGTCATGTCTTTTATTCCTGTCTCATCGAGCAACCCCTGATTCGTTAGGTGTTTTTCAAACCGTTCGATGGGGTCTTTTTGCGCCCACTCCTCGACAAGCTCTTTCGACATATATTTTGCGGCGTCATGCCCGGCGTGTCCCCGCATGCGCAAGGTTTTGGCTTCGAGGAGGGTCGGGCCGCCGCCATCTCTGGCCCGCTCGACCGCTTTCTTTACCTCCAGGTAGCACTCGATGATGTTATTGCCGTCGACGACGACACCGGGTATGGCGTAAGCGTGTGCCCGCTCGGCTACGTCCGAGAGCTTCATCTCCTTATAGGGCGGGGTGGAGTAGGCAAAGCCGTTGTTTATTACGACGAATACGACCGGCAGGTTGAGCACGGATGCGATATTGAGCGATTCGTGAAAATCTCCCCTCGATGTCGCGCCCTCACCGCAGAGCGGCATCGCGACACGTTTCTCTCCGCGCAGCTTAAAGGCGAGCGCGGCGCCGGTTGCGACAGGGTAGAAGTCGGGGAGCATGCTCACGGTCGCAAAGAGCCCCCGCTTAAGGTCGCCCTGGTAGTTGGCTTCACCTTTGCCGCGCGTCAAGCTGTTGGCGCGCGCGTAATGGTTGGTGAATACCTCTCTTGCCGTGAGCCCCCGAGGTAGCTGCGAAATCATGTCGCGGTGCGCCGGTGCCAGCACATCACCTTGCTCCAGCGCGTACGATGCTCCGACCTCGATGGCCTCTTGTCCGCGACCGAGATAAATCGCACCGGGCAATTTACCGCCCTTATATTCGAGTTCGAGCCGTTCTTCTATCGCGCGCCCGAGCCGCATAAAGTAATACATGTCCCGCAGCTCTTTGGCGCCGGGCTCGATTGGTTTTATATCCATCTTTCACCTCGTTCTTTACTTAGCACGCAGCCGCCATCCTAGAGCACATGCAAAGGTTTTCCGGCCAGCTTCAGCACGGCCTCGCCAATCGCCTCCGCGAACGTCGGGTGCGGGTGGAGAAATTGCGCCAGGTCGGCAACGGTCGCCTCCCAGTTTGTGATGAGCATCGCTTCGGGAATCAGGTTTATGACATCGGGCCCGATCAGGTGTACGCCTATCAGCGGCCCGTCCTTTTCCGCTACTATTTTTACATATCCGGTATCATCCTTGGCTATCGCCGACCGCGGCAGCGTCTGGAAGGGAAGCTCGACTACCTCTATCTCGAAACCCGCATCCCGGGCTTCTTCTTCGGTGTAGCCGACTTTGGCTATTTCAGGGTAGCCGAAGGTATATATAGGTATCTGCTTGAGGTTTAGTGTTGGCGGGTTTAGCCCCGCTATAGTCTCGGCCGTATGGATGCCCTCGGCGAACGCATAGTTTGCGAACTGGGGATTATAGGTGACGTCGCCGACCGCGTAGATATTCTCGACGGTCGTTTGCATGGAGTCGCCGGCCACAATAAAGCCGTGCCGTGTCTCGATTCCAAGCGATTTGATATCGATGGCCTCGGTGTTGGCGGTCCTGCCGACGGTTACCAGGAGCTTGTCCGAGACTATAGTCTGGCGCGCTCCGTCCTTATCCGATATCTCTATCGAGACGCCGTCACCGATTATTTGGGCTTCCTCGAGCTTCACGCCGGTATGTATCGATATGCCGCGCTTAGCGAATGCTTTTTCCAAGTGTTTTGAGATAGCGGGTTCATCGCGCGGCAACAGGCGCGGCTGCATCTCTATTATAGAGACCTCGGCCCCGAACGAGCGGAAGAGGGAGGCGAACTCGACTCCGTAAGCCCCGCCGCCGATTATCGTGACAGACTTGGGAATCCCGGTGACTTCAAGCGCGTCGGTCGTGTTCATGATATGGCCTCTGTCTCCTTGGAGCACCGGTATGTTCTGCGGCATCGAGCCGGTCGCGATGATAATGTTGCGGGCACGCAGGGAATCTATGCTCACGTCACCTTCTATTTTAATAACGCCGGGCTCCGTTAGCTGCGCCGACGCTTTCATCACCTCGACACCTCTATCTTTAAGCAGCGAATTCAACCCCATAAAGAGGCGCTTTATCGCGACATCCTTAGCTTTTTGTACCGCTTGCCAGTCAAACGAGACACCTTCGACCGTGATGCCGAATTTACCGGCGCGCCCGATGCTTTCAAGCATATTGGCGCATTGGAGCAGGCTGGTCGCGGGGATACAGCCTCGGTGCAGGCACGCTCCGCCGACCTTGTCTTTCTCTATTAAAGCGACCTTTAGGCCGAGCTGCGCCGCGCGCAAAGCGGCCGAGTATCCACCCGGGCCACCGCCGATTACCGCAAGATCATAATCCGTCGCGCTCAAAGCAACCTCCAAAGACAAGAACGAGCAGGAGCGAGACCACCTGTCTCGACTGTAAACACTAATGCTTGGCCGGGGCAAATACGCATGCTTGCCCAACAACCTTAAGTTGAACAGAATATACCCGTTAGCAGCGCGCTCTAATCGCGAAACGCGGTAAAAATCGGCGTGGCGAGTTGCACAAGATTCGAAGTGGAATGTAGCAGACTGCCCTAAATCGGACCGATACGACACTAGACCTTGAAGCCAGCCGGCGGTTGATGACATATACAGATGTATCCTATAGAATAGACAGAGGAATTCTTAAGACACGGAAACCGCGCATCTCTTCGCATGGAGGGGCAATTGACGGAGAGAGACGAGCACTTGACCATCAAGCAGCTTCCCCCTGAGCTTAGGCCGAGGGAGAGGCTTGTGCGTTATGGTGCGGGCAGTTTGTCAAACGCCGAATTACTGGCTATAGTGTTGGGTACCGGCACAAAAAACCGGACTTCCTTACAGCTGAGTGCAAAGCTGCTCATCAGCTTCGAAACGCTCGGCACAATCAGCAGCTCGACCGTCGAGGAACTCTGTGATATCGATGGGATAGGGGAGGCTAAGGCGGCAAAATTGCTGGCCTCGCTGGAGCTGGGAAAGCGCGTGTGCATGGCTTCGCCGTCGGAGAAAAGCGCGATTGGCAGCCCGCAGGATGTCGCGGACTTGCTCATGGGAGAGATGCGCTACCTCGACCGCGAGCATTTCAAAGCGCTCGTGCTCGATACTAAACATCAGGTGTTGCGGGTCGTCGATATTTCGATTGGGAGCTTGAACTCGTCTATCGTTCACCCGAGGGAATTATATAAGAAAGTGATACGCCATAACGGCGCGGCGGTGATAGTGGCACACAATCACCCGAGCGGGGACCCTACACCGAGCCCCGAGGATATTGCTGTGACTAAGCGCCTGGTAGAGGCGGGAACACTGCTAGGAGTCGAGCTATTAGACCACGTTATTTTAGGCGACGGACGTTTCGTCAGCCTGAAGGAATACGATTTGATGTAGCAGCTCATGTAGCTGAAAGGAGAAAAGGGCGAGAATGTTTGATTTCGTATCGATGCCGTTTAGTAGAGATATGGCTGTTGACCTCGGCACGGCTAACACTCTTGTCCATGTGAAGGGAAGGGGCATCGTTCTCGTTGAGCCTTCGGTCGTCGCATACGATAAAGCTTCCGGCAAGATTCTGGCGGTCGGCATGGACGCAAAGCGCATGATAGGGCGCACCCCGGGAAACATCGTCGCCATCCGTCCGCTCAAAGACGGCGTCATCGCCGATTTCGACGTTACCGAAGCGATGCTCAGGCACTTTATCCAGAAGGTACATAACCGCAAGTGGGGCGTGCGGCCTAGAGTCGTTATCTGCGTCCCGTCGGGGGTGACCGAAGTGGAGCGAAGAGCCGTATTTGAGGCTACGCTGCAGGCCGGAGCCCGCGAGGCATATCTTATAGAGGAGCCGATGGCCGCCGCCATAGGGGCGGGCCTTCCCATAAACGAGGCGACGGGCAACATGGTCGTCGATATCGGCGGCGGCACCACCGAGGTGGCTGTTATCTCGCTCGGAGGCATCGTCACTTGCCAGTCGATTAGGATTGGCGGAGATGAGTTCGACGAGGCGATTATAGCCCACGTGAAAAAGGAATATAACGTAATGATCGGCGAGCGTACCTCCGAGGAGATAAAGATGGAGATAGGTTCGGCTTATCCGCAGGGTGATGAAGAGGACGCCGAGGTACGGGGGCGCGACCTCATGACCGGGTTACCCAAAAATATAATAGTCTCATCCGAAGAGATACGTTCAGCGATAGAGGAGCCTCTATCGGCGATTATCATGGCGATAAAGGCGACCCTAGAGACAACCCCACCGGAACTCTCGAGCGATATTATGGATCGCGGCATCGTCCTTACCGGCGGCGGTTGCTTATTGAAGGGAATGGATGAGCGGATACGGCAGGAGACCGGTATGCCGGTACATATCGCCGATGACCCGCTCAGCTGCGTCGCAATCGGCAGCGGCCAGGCGATAAGCGAAATACAGACATTAAGGAAAGTGCTGATAGGCACCTCTTCGAGATAGTAAAAGAGCGATTAGTTGTCAGTATCGAGTGACATGTTTTAATTGTAATTTGATTCATACTAATAGTTGCAGGCTGACGGCTGATAGCTGATGGCTATTTATTTTGGGGGCTTCATGCCTGAGTTTTTCAGCAAACGTAATTATCTCATCATACTAGGCCTCATATTCTTCAGCATGGCCATCTTAACCATACACTTCAGGGAGGGCGAAAATGGCCCTATCCACCGTCTCCAGCGCTTGGTCATGGCGGCGACCGCCCCGGCGCAGATGGCTGTGAGCAACTCGCTCCAGCCGGTCCGCGACGGCTGGGACTATCTCGCTCACTTCGGCGATATCAAGCGCGAAAATCGCCGGCTGAAAACGGAGATAGGCGATCTTCGCCAGACCGTAGGCGAACTGCAGTCGCTTAAGAGCGAGAACACCCGTCTCAGAAAAATCGTAAAATTCAAGGACAAAGCAGAATATGCGAGTGTGCCCGCCCATGTGATCGGGAAGCCGTCTAGCAACTGGCGCTCCTCGGTCGTTATCGACTGTGGTCTCGACGACGGCATCGACCGCGGCATGCCGGTGGTCGCAGGCGGCACTCTCGTAGGCCAGGTGACCGAAGTGTCGGGGCGCGCGGCCAAGGTCACGCTCCTCAACGATGTCCAGAGCGGTGTCTCGGTTCAGGTCCGGCGGACCAGCGAAGTAGGCATAGTCAAAGGACAGTTGAAAAACCAGCGACTCGTCCTCCAATACATCTCAAGGGATTCTTCTATCAAGCAGGGCGACAAGGTCGTCACCTCGGGGCTCGGCGGCGTTTTTCCTAAGGGCCTCGATGTGGGTAAGGTTTTAAAGGTAAGCCAATCTGTCTACAGTCTCCACAAAATCGTGGAGATAGCCGTTCCGGTGAACTTTGCCGACCTTGAAGAGGTGCTGGTGGTAGAGTATAAAGACAGCTTTGATTTTAGCCAGGTGAGCAGATAGTGTTACCGGTATTACGGTCACTCTTCGTCGTCGTTATAGCTTTCATATTTCAGGCAGCCGTAGTACCCCATATCTCAATCATGGGAGCCAAGCCTAATGTGATTCTCATAGTAGCCGCCCTCTATGGTATTATGCACGGGCCTTCCGCCGGTGCGCTGGCCGGTTTCACGGGAGGTCTCCTGTGCGACCTTTTGTCCGGTGTGTATGTTGGTTTAGGCTTGCTCAGTAAGTCTCTGGTAGGGTTCTTTGCCGGCCTGGTACAAAGGGCTATTTTCGTGGAGAACATCATCTTGCCGATGGCGGCCATCTTCGTGGCGACCGGCATAAGCGAACTCGTCTATGTCGTCTTTCTGTTCCTGCTCGGCGAGACGGTTCCGCTTAAGCTTCTTATCGTAAATATCGTTCTCCCGACGGCGATTTATAACGCGCTGCTGACACCCTTCGTCTATGCTGCGCTTCGCCGCTTTATGGTAGCAAAGCAGGATACGCCGGCCGTCAGAATTGCGGAAAAATATAATTAATTCAAGACCGACATCGAAGACTAAGTTATGAAATTGACTGACACGACTTTAGATAAAAACGCGAAACCCGACGATGTGCGTCCGCGGCTTGCCGTGCTGACGTTCATCGCTATCGGTCTGTTTCTCGTGCTCATAAGCCGGCTTTGGTTCATGCAGGTTATGGCCGGAGAGAAGTACATGGAGATGGCGCAAGGCAACTATATTCGCTCCATCCCGGTCGAGGCGCCGCGCGGTATCATCTATGACCGGAACGGACAGGTGCTCGTCGACAACCGGCCCAGCATCGGAGTCTCGATATCTCCAGCGGTGGTCGAGAATAACCCTGAGCTTCTCGAGACGATGAGTGACGTTCTGCGCATGAGTGTGGATGAGATTAAGGAGCGGCTCGAGGAGAAGAAATCCGACCCGTTGAAGCCGAGAATCGTCAAGCGCGACCTCGACGACAAGACTCTGGCAAATATAGAAGAGCATAAGCCGGCGCTGCCGGGAGTCGATATCGTGACTGAGTCGATTCGGGGCTATCCCCACGGCGAACTCGGCGCGCATCTCTTTGGATACCTGGGCGAGATATCGGACGAAGAGATGGCGGAGTTCGAGCAGACCGGCGACTATTTGCTCGGCGATATTATAGGCAAAACCGGGGTCGAAAGCGTATACGAGGGACTCTTGCGAGGGCAAAAAGGGAGCCAGCAGCTAGAGGTAAACGCATCGGGGCGCCCGCTCAGCGTAATCAGGGACGAGGATCCCGTGCCCGGCCACAATCTTATGCTCTCAGTAGACCTCAAGATACAAAAAGCCGCCGAGCAAGCTCTGAGGGATGCGATGAACCGCGCGCGCAGCGGGCCGGGCGAGCGTTTCACTGCGAACGCGGGTGCCGCCATTGTCTTGGACCCCAGAAACGGCGAGATATTGGCGATTGCGAGCAACCCGACATACAATCCCGAGCTTTTTATCGGCGGAATATCCAAGAAAAATTGGAACGAGTTGATGGCGAAGAAAAACAACTACCCGCTGAACAACCGTGCCCTGATGGCGTATCCTCCCGGCTCGACGTTTAAACCCGTGACGATGATAGGGGCGCTCGAGGATGGCCTGGTGACGGTCAATGATACCTTCAACTGCACCGGCAAATGGTATGGCCTGGGAAAGAAGTGGGCCAAGGCCTGCTGGAACCACGCCGGGCACGGCGGTATCGGAGTGCTGCGGGGCATGGCCGAGTCGTGCGACACGGTCTTTTATGTGATGGGACATAATTTTCATAAAGACGGGCAAGAGCGCCTTCAGTATTGGGCGAGGGAGCTTGGCTTCGGGACGCGAACCGGGGTGGACCTTGCGACCGAAGCACGGGGACGAGTTCCGGACAAAGAATGGAAGCGCGAATTCAATAAAAGCGATCCCGAGTACCAACGCTGGTACCCGGGTGATACTGTCAATATAGCTATCGGCCAAGGTGACCTGCTTGCGACACCGTTGCAGCTCGCCGTTTTTTATGGAGCGATAGCAAATGGCGGAATGGCCTATAGGCCTCATATCGGAAAAGCTATGATATCGTGGGACGGGAACGTAAAACGTGAGTTCAAGCCTAAGCCGGAAGACAAGAAGAGACTGCCTGTTTCTAAGGATATAATCTCGTATACGCAGGCCTCGCTCCAGAAGGTAATCGAGCAGGGCACCGGCACCGGCACGTTCAATGGTTTTCCGGTAAAGGTCGCCGGTAAGACCGGTACGGCTGAGGTGCGCGGAAAAGACGATTTCGCATGGTTTGTCTGTTACGCACCCGTCGATGAGCCCAAGTTCGTAGTTGTGGTCCTGGTCGAGCAGGGTGGGCACGGCGGTTCGACCGCCGCACCGGCGGCGCGCCAGATATTGGCCGCCGCCTTCGGTCTCAACGACCAGGGCACCGGTTACGTGTTCGACCCTTCCAGGTAAGAGCTTTGTCGGTCGGAAATAGAATGAAGCAAGAACTATAAGCAGTCTCGTGGGAGAAGCGTTAATGAGATTAAGAGACATAGATATCTTGAGCATTAACAAGAAGGTCGATTTGACGGTCGTTGTGACCGTGGTCCTTCTTGTCGCCTACAGTATTGTCATGGTATATAGTGCCACCCAATCGAACGCCGCGACCAACGACGACCCGTATTTCTTCATCAAGAAGCAGTTAGTGGCGCTGACCATTGGTATCGCAGCCCTTTTGCTGGCCGCTCTCGCTAACTACAACCGGTGGAGGAATTCGTACATTCTTCTATACATGCTCAATATTCTAATGCTCGTTCTCGTCCTGTTTTTGGGTGCCGAGCACAAGGGCGCGCAGAGTTGGATCGAGATAGGCGGCTTCCAACTCCAACCGTCGGAGATATCTAAAGTCTTACTGATAATCACGCTGGCCAGTTTTTTTGCGACCAGAAAGAATCAGCTCGTGGGCGTCGGGGACGTCCTGTTGGCGCTGGCGCATATCAGTTTGCCGCTCGTCCTGGTATTGGTCCAGCCCGATTTGGGAACCGCGCTCTGTTATATCGCCATTCTTGTCGGAATGATGCTCGTGGCCGGGTTTCCGGCCCGGTATTTCGGCTATATCGCCATCGCGGGGTCTTTATTGATGCTCGTGGCTATCAAGTTCAACTTCTTGAAGGAGTACCAGATAAACCGCTTGACGGTCTTCGTGAACCCCGGCAACGACCCCCAGGGGGCGGGCTATAACCTCTTGCAGTCGAAGATAGCCATTGGTTCGGGTCAGTTCAGCGGCAAGGGTCTGTTGTCGGGAACCCAGGCGAAGTTGCAGTTCTTGCCTGAGCGCCATACCGATTTCATCTTCTCCGTCGTCGGCGAAGAACTCGGTTTTCTAGGGACTGCCTTTTTGCTCATTCTCTTCTTTGCTCTCATCATGAGGGGATTGCGTGCCGCCGCCTATTCGAAGAATTACTTTGGGACTCTCCTGGTCACGGGTGTCGTGTCGCTATGGTTGTTTCAGGTAATCGTCAATATCGGCATGACTATCGGCCTCATGCCTATTACCGGGATACCGCTTCCTTTTATGAGCTACGGCAACAGCTCCCTCATCAGTCATCTGGCGGCAGTCGGCGTGCTGCTCAACGTCTACGCCAGACGCTATTCTCAATAAACGATTGCGCCCGTCTCGTTTAGTGGGAGTTTCATTATGCCGATAGACCAGGTAGAATAAGAGCTGTAAGATTAATGCAGGACGGCGGCAATCAATATGAGGTCTTTGATGTCGTCGGCATTTATGCCCGGTTCGGATTGTCAATAGCCGAGGCGGGTCGTCTGCGAAAAAGGGGCGGCATGTCTATCTACGGTAAGATCAAGAAAATCAAGGGTTGGAACAAGGCGCTCGACGCCGTCCGCAAGGAAGCGGAAAAACCGGTCTCGATAGCGATAATAGGTAATCCTCAGGTAGAGGTAGAGATAACAGCGTTATTGCAGGTAGATGCTGCCAAAAAGGCGGTTTTCGGGGCGAGCGAACATAAGCGAGAAGCAGACAGGGAAGCAAGATTACGCGGCGCCGACCTCGCAATCGCGGTCGTGGAAAAAGGCGAAAGTAAGAGTCGGCTGAAGGCTGTCGCCGAGCAGGCTCGTATGTCGCAGGCGCGGCTAGTGGTGGTAAACGGGAGCGACTACGATGAGGCGTTCGTTGCCGAATTAAAGGAAGTATTCAGAATAGCCGTCGGCGGTATGCTCTTCGTTTCCGCCGTCGACGCTGAGACTATCGAAACGGCCATCATTCCCCCGGTCGTGAAGAAACTGGCAAAAAAAGAGGTATCGCTCGCGGTCAAGCTACCCGCATTCAGGGATGAAGTCGTAAAGAGCATTATCGCCGACACCGCCCGCCAGAACGCGCTTATCGGGGTCGCGGTCTTTGTGCCTGGAGCCGATATGCCGCTCATGATGCTCAATCAGGTGAGAATGGTGATGAAGATGGCCGCGGCATACGACGAAGAGCTCTCCGTCAAACGCCTCAATGAGATATTGGCGGTGATAGGAGGCGGCCTTGCGCTGCGGATCGCCGCGCGGCAGCTCCTCGGTTTCGTTCCGGTCGCCGGGTGGGCCATAAAGGGCGGTATCGCTTATGGCGGCACCTATGCGATGGGCGAGGCGGCGAAGAAATACTTCGATTCGAAGCCGGCTTAAGAGAGAACAGTCAGGCTGTCAGCCGGCCGGTAACTCGTAAGAATCCCGGCACCTTTGCATAAAATCACATAATCCAGTACATTCTATGGGCAATAGCGAATTGCCCTGTTTGTTTTGAGAGCGTCGAGTTTTAGCAGCATCTTTAAGGTGGTAGAAGCATGAGCCTATGGTCGCAGGTAGAGCGGGTTTTGCGGAGTGTCGAGAAGCCGACCCGCTATATCAACAGCGAACTTAATTCCGTACATAAAACAGTTACCGGCGAGGGAGTGCGCGTAGCGTTAGCCTACCCGGACGTATATGAAGTGGGCCTGCCAAATATGGGCCTGCAGATACTATATGAGCTCCTAAACGGCAGGGAGGACGTTGTCGCGGAGCGCGCGTATGCGCCGTGGCTCGATATGGAGGCGGTCATGCGCGAGCAATCGATACCGCTCTTTACGCTCGAAAGTCACTCCGCGCTCGCCGATTTCGACATCTTGGGGTTCACGCTCCAACATGAGCTTATCTATACGAACGTTCTCAATATGCTCGACCTTGCCGGGCTCCCGGTTCTCGCTGCCGAGCGGGGCGATGAGCACCCGCTGGTAATAGCGGGTGGGCCCGGGACGGTCAATCCCGAGCCGATGACGCCGTTTATCGATGTATTCGTCGTCGGCGAGGCCGAAGAGCTTATCTTTGAATTAGTAGACGCCGTCAAAGAGCTTAAGCGGGCGCGCGCCGGCAGGGAAGAGGTCTTGCGGCGCCTGGCCCGGATACCCGGCGTTTATGTACCGACGCTCTATAGCGTCGAATACAATGATGATGGAACGGTCGCCAAAATCGAGGCGGCGCCGGACGCACCATCCTCGATAACCAGGCGTATCGTAAAAGATTTCAGCGCAATCCCGGTACCACGGCGGCCGATTGTCCCGTTTATGGACGCGGTCCATGACCGCTGCTCGGTAGAGGTGATGCGCGGCTGCGCTCGCGGCTGCCGTTTCTGCCAGGCCGGCATGATATACAGGCCGGTCCGCGAACGCACCCAAGAGCAGGTCGTATCGGGCATCTCCCAGATACTGGAGACCACCGGCTACGAGGAGATATCCCTCTCATCGTTGAGCAGCGCCGATTACAGCGCGGTTGAGGGCACCCTAAAAGAGCTGTCCGAAAGGTATGATGGGCAGAACGTATCGCTATCGTTGCCGTCGCTGCGGGTAGACGCTTTCTCCATCGGGCTGGTAAAAGAGATAGCCAAAGTCAAGAAGACGGGCCTGACCTTCGCTCCGGAGGCGGGAACCCAGCGGATGCGCGATTTTATCAACAAAAACGTCACCGAAGAGGATGTTTTGAATACCGTTACCCTAGCTTTCCAGGAAGGATGGCAAAGAATAAAGCTCTACTTTATGATTGGTCTTCCGACCGAGACCGAAGAGGACTTGCAGGGCATCGTCGATCTTTCGCAGAAAGTGGTAGAGGCCGGGTTAGCGACGCTTTCAGGGGCGGCTAAGTCTCGCCTCACGGTCACGGTCAGCGCCTCCGCGTTCGCGCCCAAACCCCATACGCCGTTCCAATGGGTCGCCCAGGATACGCTCGAGGAATTCGAAGCGAAACAAGGGTATCTGGCCGCGAGGCTTAAGGGTAGGCACCTCTCACTCAAGTGGCACAACGCGAAATCGAGCGTGGTGGAGGGTGCAATCGCCAGGGGCGACCGGCGCGTCGGTGATGCGATATATCGCGCCTGGCTTTTGGGGTGCAAATTCGACGCCTGGACGAAGGAGTTCAACTACGAGAGCTGGCGGCAGGCGTTCGCTGAAGCCGGACTGGAAGGCTCTTTTTATGCAGGTAGACGGCGAGACTTCGACGAAGTCTTACCCTGGAGCCATATCGAAACCGGCGTTGACGCAGAGTTTCTGAAAGAAGAGTTTCATAGGGCGACACGCGGCGAGAAGACCGGGGATTGTCGTTTTGACGGGTGCGGCGATTGCGGCGTATGCCCCAATCTGGACGCGGAGAATATCATTTTTTAGCTGGAGATGAGTCGATTGGCAAAACTACTTCTACATTACGGGAAAGACGGGCCCCTAAAATATTTGTCGCACCTCGAACTCATTCGCGCGTTTGAGCGCTCATTTCGTCGAGCCGGTGTTGAGGTCGAGGCCAGCGGCGGCTTTAACCCGAGGCCTAAGATATCATACGGGCCGGCGTTACCGGTCGGTACCAGCAGCAGTTGTGAATATTTGGTCGCCGAGGTCAAATCGTCCATTTGTGACGACGACATAATCGAGCGGATTTCTCGCGTGCTGCCGAAGGGATTAAGTGTGTTCAGGGCGAAATATATTACGGAGAAGCAGCCGTCCATAGCGAGTATTATAGAGTGCGTGGCATATAAGGTCGAGGTTAAAACTTTAGCCGGTGCGGGTGAGCTCTCATCGCTCGTCGAGCTCTTAAGAAACGAGGAGCGGCTGCTAATAAAACATAAGGGAAAAGAAAAATGGGTAGATACTAAGGAGTCGATTTTAGACTGGAACATTGAAGAGGCAGGCGGCGGAAGACTTGTTTTTCTTTTGCTTCTTGCTGCGGGTGAAAGAAACAGCGTGCGGCCCGAGGTTCTAATCGATAAGGTGAATCAGAGTTATCCCCAAGTGCAAGATATAGAGGTAGTAGGCATAGAGCGCGTCGCGGAGTATGTTAACCGGGATATCCCGTTAATAGATATTTATGATTTTTACAAAAATGTGACGATTGGAAGTGAGTGTGAAAAGTCGTGAGCTGATGATCTCCGTCGATGACTTCGAGACCAGAGCTGCTGTTCTCGAAGACCGTGAACTCGTCGAAATATATCTGGAACGCCGCGAAACGCCATCGATTGTCGGTAATGTCTACCTCGGCAGGGTCAAAGATATCTTGCCCGGGATGCAGGCGGCGTTCGTAGATATCGGAATCGAGAGAAACGCGTTTCTCTATGTCGAGGAGATCGTATACCCCAGGGAGAACGAGGATGAGCCGATGCCGCCGATTCAGCATCTTCTCAAACCGGGGCAGGACATCCTTGTGCAAATAGTGAAAGAACCGATGGATTCCAAGGGAGCCCGGGTCACCACGCAGATAACACTGCCCGGCCGCTACCTGGTCCTCTTGCCGTACTCGAACTTTCTCGGCGTTTCACGGCGCCTGCCCGAAGACGAGCGCCACCGGCTTAAAGAGATTTGTGAACAGATAAGGCCGCGAAACAAGGGTCTGATAGCGCGCACGGCGGCCGAAGGGGCCGAAGTCGAGGAGCTCAGAGAAGATGTCAAACGGCTACTGCTGTACTGGAGAAAGATAGAGCGCAAGGTAAAATCGTCTGCTCCGGTCAAGCTCATTTATCAGGAGCCGCAACTAGCGTTAAGGATTGTGAGAGACCTTTTCTCTCATGACTTCAAGCGCTTACTCATCGACAACAAAGAAGACCATGGCCAAATCATCGATTTCCTCGAGTCGACCGATCCCGAACTCAAGCGAAAGGTCGATTTATACACCGATGGCTTGCCGCTATTCGATAAATACAATATCAACCAGGATATCGAGAATGCGATGAAGCGCAAGGTGTGGCTCCGTTCCGGCGGGTACATCAGCATCGACCATACCGAAGCGCTGACCGCAATCGATGTGAACACCGGTAAATACATCGGCAAGACCAATCTCGAGACGACGATATTTAAAACGAATCTCGAGGCGGCCGAGGAAATCGTCCGGCAGCTGCGGTTGCGTGACATAGGCGGCATCATCGTCATAGACTTCATCGACATGCAGGACTTGGAACATCGTGAAGAGCTTTTCAACACCCTCAACACGGCGTTAGTGACGGACCGGACGAAGACGAGGGTAATCGAGATATCCAAACTCGGCCTGGTCGAGATGACGCGAAAGAACGTTAGCCAGGGTCTCCTCGACTTCCAAGCCGAGTCTTGCCCGCGCTGCCACGGTCTCGGCGTCGTGCTGTCCGAGACCACCCTCGGGATTCAAGTCTATCGCCAAACCAAGAAACTTGCCGCCACGCACTCGGCGGAATCGTTTATATTCAAGGTCAACTCACACGGTAAGAGGTTTCTTGAGCGCGAAGGCAAGCTGGCGGGCGATGTCTTGGAGCTGGGTTGGGGCAAAAGGGCCTATCTGGTCTTCGACGAGACCGTTGCGCCCGGCAAGCCGGAGATGGTCGAAGAAGGCTCCGGGGAACAAATGGAAAAACTTTTTAAGAACCCCACGCAATCACACTCCTAAAAACGAACAAATTCGAATTAAAGGCCACGTAAACCGGCTAATCCTAGTAGTATCCTAGGATAATGTGAAAATTTTCCCATATACCCCTGGGGTTATTGTTGCACGTAATGGGGCCTGTTATAATCATCAAGGATAGCAAAATAGGGAACATACGGCCGGAAGCCTGTATTGGCGGTAGGTAGTAACGCATGGGTATGGATTGCTATAGTGAGACTTATAAAAAAGGGCAGCAGGTCGGCTTAGGCTCGTCGGCGTGCTTTTTTATTTCCGAAGTTTGTACAAAATTTCACATTGTCAAAAAACTAGCAAGTGTATGAGCATAGACAATAGGCTCGAGTGCGAACAATAAGAGCAGGAGAGGCGGCACCTCTCCTGCTATACCACAAGAAATACCCGAGGGCAGGTTTCCTTTAGGCATTTTCATTTTACTACAAGTCGAAGCCTTGTTAAACCAGTAGTTTGTTAAATCAATAAGCCTTGCTAGAGGGATTTTCTGCGGATTGATTCTCAGATGGACCGAAACCGCCCCGTTGCTCAAGCGGGTGTAAATAAGCTGAACGAGGAGGTGGAAATAGATAAAATGATTGAGCGATTTTCGAAGACTAAATGTTTGCATTACAAAGGAGGAAATTTAGTGAACAAGCGTTTTTTACTGCTTTCAGTCATGCTGCTGGTCATTATGGCCATGTCGGCATCGACTGCTTTTGCAGGTAAACCAGCCCCATCGCCGACTGTAGCCATTACAGCTCCGGCAAGTGGAGCTACGGTCTCAGGGACTGCCGTTGCGATCTCAGCTGATTGTGCGAGCGGCGGAACGGGCTATACGGTTACAGGTGTCACCTACAACATCGATAGTGGTGCAAATGTAGCCATGTCGGGCCCGAACGGTTCTGCGTCCGGCACCTGGACTGCCAACTGGGATAGCACAGCGGTCGGCAACGGTTCGCACACTATCGCCGTAACCGCGACAAACTCGGGTAGTAAGACCGCAACACAGACCATCACGGTCAATGTCTCAAACAACCCGCATGCGGACCTGCTCTGGAGCGAGTATCCGAGCAACTGTCTGAGCTGCCACAGAGCAAAATTCGATGAGATGTACCAGGCTGTCCACTACCAGTGGAGCGGCGATGCACCGGATATGCTCAACCAGCCAACGGTGAAACAGGGCAAGTACAAAAATGCGGTAAACAGCTACTGCATCAACATCCTCGGCAACTGGCAAGTCTGCGGCAAGTGCCATGCCGGACGTGGAGCTGAGCCGGTAGCAACAACAAGCCCAACCGACACACAGCTAAAGAACATCGATTGCTTGATGTGCCACAATGAGGCCTATGCATTGGACCGCGATAGGCTGTCCGACGGCTCGATGGGTCCGAAGACCACCGATGAGGCAACGCGCAACAGCTACGTTAGAAGCATGGCCAAGCCGACCAAGACCAACTGCTTAAAGTGCCATGCTTTTGCAGGCGGCGGCGACGCGGTAAAGCGCGGCGATCTCACGTGGGCGCACAGAAACACCGGCGATAGCGTTTTCGACGTGCACATGTCGACGGCCCGCGGCAAACTGACCTGCCAGGCATGTCATAAGTTCGTAAACCACAAGGTAACCGGCAAGGGCTCCGACCTTCGTGCGACCGACTACGCGGCTGAAGTAAAGTGCTCGACCTCGACCTGCCACAGCACCAAGGAGACTGCTACCGGTCACACGACAGTGGCGGTTAACAAGCACATCGCACGCGTTGCCTGCCAGACCTGCCATATCCCGGTCTACGCAAAGGACGCTAGCGATAGCACGGCAAACGAGGCAACCGAGATGCATCGTTCATGGAAAGAGCCTTCCGTCAGCACAGCCGCACCGTATCACCCACCGAGCACCAAGGCGAACAACCAGATTCCAAAGTACAAGTTCTGGAACAGGAAGAGCGCTAACGCGTTGCTCAACGATGTCATGACGTTGGACCCGATAACGTCGGCGTATCTTACCTCGCGCCCGGACGGCGCCATCAATGGCGCGCTCGGCACGAAACTCTACGCGTTTAAGTACAAAACCGCCGAGCAGCCGATGAGAACCGCTAACAACATCCTTATCGCGCTCGACACGAAGTACTATATGCTGACTACCCCGGATGCGGTCGAAGCGACCAAGAGGGGCCTCACAGCTATGGGCTACAACTCGACAGATGCCTTTAGCTGGGCTATAACGGGCACCTACGGGATGCTCAACCACGAGGTGCCGACAAAAGATAAGGTGCTGGCATGCGCAAGCTGCCACGAGAACACCACGCAGATGAGCCTCATAGGTGAGCTTGGTTACAACCTGAAGAACACGCAAGCGGTTCTTTGTGCGCAATGCCACAATTCAAGGGCCTGGAAGGGCTACGTAGCAGGCCATGACAGGCACGTCACCAGCAAAGGCTATGACTGCTCCTGGTGCCACAGCTTCTCGCGTCCCGAGAGAGGCCTGAAGATGCCGTAAGCTTAATAAGCTAAGTTTTTTAGACTAGAAGCGGTATGAGAAAAAAATAGGGGTCGTCCCTTAAAAGGCGGCTCCTTTTTAATAAGCGTGCGCATCGGGTTTACATCGGGCTACTCGAACGAAGTCAAGTCAAGTTATTGACAGCCTCTGGCTCGTATGATAGGATAAGTGCTTGTTGCTAAGGAGGGATGAGAATGTACGCCATCATCAAATGCGGTGGAAAACAATACAAGGTAAGCAAGGGTGAAGAGCTCGTAGTAGACCACGTAGATGCGGAAGTCGGCTCCAAGTTCGACATCATAGACGTCATCATGATTCGCGATGAGCGTGTTATCGTGGACGGCCTCGACAAGGTGAAAGTAGTTGCCTCGATCGTCGAGCATTTCAAGGGAGACAAGATACTTGTCTTCAAATACAAATCCAAAAAGAATTATCGCCGCAAATTCGGTCACCGCTCACACCTGACCAAGCTTAGGATAGAGGATATCAAGGTGCCCAAGGCGAAAGCCGCCAAGAAAGAGGAAGCGCCGAAAGAAGAAGTGACCGCGTAGTCTTACGGCGGCGCCGGTTCCAAACATATATGATTCGAACATAGAGAGGCTTCGGCCTCTTTTTAGTTACGGCTCATATCAAATGATATGTATAATAATGGTAGAAACGTGGAGTATGTAACAGATAACGTAACACTTGAGACAAAGTTAGCCAAAATATTGGTAAAATGTGTTGATTATTCTTTGACATAGTTTAATATTTAAGGCTAAGGAGCAATAGTCAGATAGCACGTAGATTGCTAAACTGGTTGGCTAAAGCGTTTAATAAGTTAATAGGCGAGATGACGGGGCAGGCCTTGTAAGTCTGCTTTAATATTGTAAGCTAATTGTGTAAATATTCACAATCTCTGTCACGAACTATCGACTGGAAGGAAGGGTATGGTTTTGGGCGCGATTGCGAGATTTAAATCCGTCGATGTGGACTTAAAGAAAGAGATTGACAGGTTGTCGGGACAGAAAGTCGACATGTGCTACCTTTGCGGTAAGTGCACGGCCGGCTGCCCGGTCGCTCCGTACCAGGACATTCCACCGCATATCGTCATGCGTTTGGCGCAGTGGGGGAGCAGCAAGGTACTGGAGTCGAAGATGATTTGGAATTGCGTTGCGTGTGCAACGTGCTACACGCGTTGTCCAAACGACGTGGATGTAGCGAAGGTCTGTGAGGCGATAACGCAAATCGCGAAGCGCGAAGGGATCGTAGCCGACCCCGTTGCGTCCGCCTTGCGTGAGAAATTCGTCGAGTCGGTCAAGAACAACGGCCGTGTTCACGAGTTGCCTTTGGCCATGGCCATGAAGGTGGCGACCAAGGACTACCTCGGTGACCTCGACGTCGGTATCCCGATGTTCTTCCAGGGCAAGTTTCCCCTCTTCGGTCACCAGATAAAAGACCTCAACAACTTCCAGAAGCTCTTCAATAGTAAAAAAGCAAAGAAAGAAGGGGATAAGTAATGCAAACTTACGCTTATTTCCCGGGCTGCTCGCTTGAGACGAGCGCTAAAGAATATGATTCCTCGACACGGGCCGTCTTCGATAAACTCGGCATCGGGCTTGAAGAGGTGCCGGATTGGTCGTGCTGCGGCTCTTCGCAGGCGCATAAGGTCGACCGGGATATGGCCGCGGCAATCGCCGGGCGCAATCTGGTCTTGGCAAGCGAAATCGGCGACATAGTCGCGCCGTGCGCTTCATGCTTCATGAGCCTCAAGGAGGCCGCCGTCGAGCTTGAGCACGACAGCGAGATACGCGATATGCTCAAAGAGAACGGTCTCGAGTACTTTCCGGGCAGCGTCCGCGTCATCTCGACGGTCGAGGCCGCGCACAACGCCCTGGAGAAGGGCGAGTTCGAGGGTAAAGTCACTAAACCGCTCAAGAACCTCAAAGTGGCCTCGTACTATGGCTGCCTGCTGGTTCGCCCGCCGAAAATCGCGCAATTCGACGACGCCGAAAATCCGATGTCTATGGATAGATTGATGGAAGCGGCCGGAGCCACACCGGTCAAGTGGTCGCACAAGACCGAGTGCTGCGGCAACGCCTATATAATGGTCGACAAAGATATGACGCTCAACCTGGTTCGCAACATCCTCAACGCGGCGGTCTCCGCCGGTGCGGATGTCGTCGCGGCGGCGTGCCCGCTTTGCCACATGAACCTGGTGATGCGCCAACCGTATATGATGCAGAAATATGGGTTGAAAAGTGAAATACCAATCGTCTATTTCTCCCAACTTCTCGGTACGGCGCTCAACGCCGACGAGCAGGATTTGGATATAGACGGTGAAGTGATGAGGCTTATCAATAAACGTCGGCAAGAAGCCAACGAAGTAAAGGAAGTCGGTTAGTATGTCAAGCGTCGGTGTATTTATCTGTCATTGTGGTACGAACATCGCGGGCAAGGTAGACGTAGCGAAAGTCTCTGATGACGCTATCAACATACCCGGCGTAGTGTATTCGAGCCACCAGAAGTATTCCTGCTCTGAGGCCGGGCAAAAAGTGATAATCGACGCGATTAAAGAAAACCGTATCGACAAGGTCGTCATCGGTTCTTGCTCGCCGAAGATGCATGAGAATACTTTTAGAAAGACCATCGAGCAGGCGGGGCTCAACCCGTACATGCTCGAAATCGCCAACCTGCGCGAGCATGTCTCGTGGGTGACAGCGGACAAGGACAGCGCAACGCGTAAAGCCTTCGATTTGGTCAAGGCGGCGGTCGGTAAAGTCAGTTTCGCCAAACCGCTTACGCCGGGCCAGGTCACGGTCGAGAAGCGCGCGTTGGTCATCGGGGGAGGAATAGCGGGAATTCAGGCGGCGCTCGATATAGCCAATATGGGATACGAGGTCGTCATGGTCGAGAAGGAACCATCTATCGGCGGGCGCATGGCGCAGCTCGATAAGACCTTCCCGACGCTCGACTGTTCGGCGTGTATTCTCTCGCCGAGGATGGTCGATGTGGCGCAGCATCCGAACATACGGTTGCTGACCTACTCGGAGGTCGAGAACGTCAACGGTTACGTCGGCAACTTCAACGTGACCATCCGAAAGAAAGCCAAGTTTGTCGACGAGAGCATCTGTACCGGGTGCCTCGAGTGCGTTACTAAGTGCCCGCTCAAGAAGAAAATCCCGAACGAGTTCGAGAACGGCAAAGCGCCGCGCGGTGCGATTTACGTACCATTTGCGCAGGCGGTTCCGAAGGTCCCGGTCATAGATAAAGAGCATTGCCAGTGGCTCCTGTCGCCGGACCCCGACACCATCGAGGTCGCGGAAGGCGAGAAGAAGCCGAAGCGCAAATGCGGTGTCTGCGCTAAGAAATGCGAGCTGGGCGCAATCGACTTCGATATGCAGGATGAGCTTATCAACGAGAAGTTCGGTGCGATTGTCATTGCGACAGGCTTTAACCTCTTCGACCATAAGAAATACGGCGAGTATGGTGCCGGCGAGATACCCGATGTCATCACCGGACTCGACTTCGAGCGCATGGTCAACTCATCCGGCCCGACCGAAGGAAAAATCGTGCGGCCCTCCAACGGCGAGAAGCCCAAGAAGGTCGCCTTTATCCAGTGCGTCGGCTCGCGCGACGAGGCCAAGGGCATCCCGTACTGCTCCCGCATTTGCTGTATGTACACGGCGAAGCAGGCGATTCTCGTACGCGAGAAGCTGCCCGACGCCGAGGTCTACGTCTTCTATATGGATATCCGCGCCGGGGGCAAAGGCTACGAGGAGTTTGTCCTGCGCGCCCAGCGCGAATACGGCGCCAATTACGTGCGCGGTCGCGTTTCGCGCATCTACGAGCAAGACGGCCACCTGGTGCTGAAGGCTGCGGACACCATTCTCGGCATGCCGCTTGAGATGGAGGCCGACATGGTTATCCTCGCGACGGGCTCGATTGCCCGCGAGGACAGCGTCGCTCTGGCCAATACAATCGGTATCACCACCGATGCCTACGGCTTCATCAGCGAGGTTCACCCGAAGCTAAAACCGGTCGAGGTTCCGCGCGAAGGCGTCTTCGCCTGCGGTGCGGCGCTCTCGCCGAGAGATATTCCCGACACGGTCGCGACCGCCGGTGCGGTAGCCGCCAAAGTCGGCGTGCTCTTCTCGAATGATATATTGATGAGCGACCCGATGGTCGCCAATGTCGACCCGATGGTATGTGTGGCCTGCGGCGCGTGCGTCGAGGTTTGCCCGTACTCGGCGATTACGATGGAAGAGTTCAGGGGTAAGAAATTTGCCAAGGTAAACGAGGCAATGTGTCAGGGTTGCGGAACCTGTTCGGCCGCGTGCCGTCCGGGCGCCGCACAGCTCAGAGGTCAGACCGATGAGCAGATATTAAAATCGATAGAGGCGGTATTGCAGTGGTAGAGAATCAAGAGTTCAAGATTATCGGGTTTTTCTGCAACTGGTGTAGTTACGCCGGTGCGGACTTGGCGGGCAACTTGCGCCTCGCCTATCCGGCGGACTTGAGGATCGCAAGAATCCCTTGTACCGGCCGGATGGATCCCTTGTTCGCCCTCAAAGCTTTGCTCGACGGCGCGGACGGGGTCATGGTGTCTGGCTGACACCCGGGTGATTGCCACTATCGTGAGGGCAATTACTATGCTAGGCGTCGCCTGGCACTGTTCAACGAAATACTACCGGTTCTCGGCATCGAGCCGGAGAGGTTCAGGTATACCTGGATTGCTGCTTCAGAGGGCAAGGAGCTTAAAGAGGCAGTCGAGGACTTTATAGTCGCGCTCCAAAAAGTAGGTAAATTCAACCCAGACGTTTTCTCTATGCTCGCTCCGGATATGGTTGCCGAGATAGAGAACGCGGGAGAGAAGGTTGAGGCTTAAGTATGGAAAAACTCGAAGCAGAGCTGCGAGAAAAAGCGAAAGAGCTTCTCGAGAAGGAAGAGGTGACCACGGTCATCGGCTGGGGCGCGGGTTGGAACCCGGCGAAAGCCTCACCGCTTTTTGTGCGCGACGCGCAAGATGCGGACAAGCTGGTCTTTAATCCGTTTTGCCAGAACAATCTGGCGGTTTACCTTCCGAGGTTAAATGAGAAAGCGGCGGTCATAACCAAGCCGTGCGATGCGGGCTCCGTAGTCGCCCTTATCGCGGAAGGCAAGATAGACCGCGAAAACGTCAAAGTCATAAGTATTAAGTGCCCGGGGACGGTCAATCCGGCCAAGCTCGAGGCGGCTGTCGGCTCGCTAGACGACGCCACAGCGGCCTATCTCGATGGCGACACCATAGTCGTCGAGGTTGGCGGCAAAGCTAAACGGGTGCCGTTCGCACAAGTCGCGCTCGATAGCTGTTACCTGTGCAACCAGGAGAACGCGTTCGGTGACATCGTCATAGACGAAGGTGTCACCAAAGTCTCCGGTGAGGCGATCTCAATCGTCCCCGAAGACGCCGATTCGGTCTGGTGGCGCGATTTCTGGGCCAAAGAGTTCGACCGCTGCATACGCTGCTATGCGTGCCGCGAGGCGTGCCCGGCCTGCTATTGCCGCGATAACTGCGCGGTCCAAGCGCTGCGCGAGCGCTGGACGGGCGCCAAACTCGACGCGAAGGAAGCACTTATGTTCCATGCCCAACGCGCCATGCACGTGGCGGGGCGTTGTACCGAGTGCGGCTCGTGCGAGCGGGCGTGCCCGGTAGGCATACCGTTGGGCCTCCTGCACAAGCAGGTGGGCGATGCGGTGCGCAAATTGTTCGATTTTAACGTGGGGGAGAAGGCGGATATGCGTCCGCCGCTTGAAACCTTCCGTAAGGAGGAGTTGGAAAGTGGTCACTAAGATATTACCAGCCGGCAACCTTCAGGCCTGGCTCGATTCGTTGGTCGCGGCCTATGAGGTCTATGCCCCGGTGGAGGGTGATGGCGCCTCAACATTTAAGAAGATCAATAAAGGGCAGATGCCCGCGATGGATATCCGGACAGATACCCCGCCGAAAGGTCTGATTTTCAAGCAGGTCGAAAAAATTCTTTCGTTCGAGGTAAATCCGGACGGCATCACCGTTATACCCGGGGATGAGAACGGGACGAAAAAGATAGTCTTCGGTATCCGCCCTTGCGACAGCAGGTCGTTTACCCTGACGGACAAACCCTTCTTCGACCCAGAGCTGCCCGAGAACCAATATATGGGGCATCGTAACGCCTCGGCGCTCGTCACAACGGCGTGTACCAGCGCCTGCCGCACATGTTTTTGCACCTCGATAGGGGGCGCACCCGATGAGAAGACCGGCGATGTCTGGATGATGGACATCGACGGCAAATACCTCGTCGAGTCGCTCACCGGGAAGGGTGAGGAGCTTATCAAGGCAAACGAGGCTCTCTTCAGTGACGCGAGCGCCGACGACGAAGCGGCGGCCAAGCGCATCGGTGAAGAGGTCGCAAGTTCGATGCCAAAACTGAATATAGCCGACGCCAAAGCGCTCGACGGGCTCTTCAATGACGATGCCTTCTGGCAGAAGCTCACCGACAAGTGCCTAAGCTGCGGCGCGTGTACCTTTGTCTGCCCGACGTGCTACTGTTTCGACGTGCGCGACGAGGGCAACACCAGAAAAGGCGAGCGCTATCGCGGTTGGGACTCGTGCATGTTCTACCAGTACAACCGGGCGGCCGGCGGCCACAACCCGAGGGAGTTCCACTGGAAGCGCATGCGCCAGAGAATGCTCCACAAATTCAGCTACTTCCCGGAGAAATACGGCGACATCGACTGTGTCGGCTGCGGGCGCTGCATCAGAAGCTGCCCGGTCTCGTATGACCTCCGTGATTTCTTGGAAGGTTCGCTCGCCGTCACCGGCGCCGCGCCGGTAGGCTTTGAAAAAGAGCTCTCAGATGTCGATGAAAAAGTTCGCACATGCGAAATCAAGCCGGCCGATGAGACCGTCAAGACGGGAGGGCTTTAGATGACTAGCGCCACCAAAACATTAGTGCCGACAATCGCCACCATCATAGAGGCGTTCGACGAGACCCCGGATGTAAAGACATTCCGCGTCAAAATAGACGACGAGGCGGCAGCAGCGGCGTTTAAACAAAGACCGGGTCAAGTCGCCGAGCTGTCGGTCTTCGGCGCGGGCGAGAGCGTCATCTCGATAACCTCGTCGCCGACGCAGACCGAGTATTTGGAGTTCTCCATCAAGCGCTGCGGCGTGGTCACCGATTATATGCATACCATGGGCGCGGGGGACAAATTCGGCATCCGCGGCCCCTACGGAAACGGCTTTCCCATCGAGAGTTGGAAGGGCAAAAACTTAATCATCATCGGCGGCGGCATCGGCCTGGCTCCGGTTCGAAGCGTACTCAACTACGCAATCGACAACCGCGACGATTTCGGGCACATAACGCTTGTCTACGGCGCAAGAAGTCCCGAAGACCTCGTCTTCAAATGGGAATACGAGCGCTGGGGGGCGGTTAAAGACCTCGATATGAATATCACCGTAGACTGCGGCGACGACAAATGGAGCGGCAAGGTAGGCTTCGTGCCGACCATCTTAAAAGAGGTCGCCCCATCACCGGAGAACGCGATAGCGCTAACCTGCGGCCCACCGATCATGATCAAGTTTGTCCTGCAAGACTTGGCCGAAATGAACTTCGCGCCCGAGCAGATAGTCACCACGCTGGAGGGTAAGATGCAGTGCTGCGTCGGTCTTTGCGGGCGCTGCAACATCGGCAGCCTCTTCATCTGCAAAGATGGACCGGTATTTACGCTGGCTGAGCTGAATAGTCTTAATGGGGATTTTTAGGGACCAGGGAAAACGCATAGATTTTAATCGCGGAGTGAATCTCCTGCGATACGTTCCATAAACCACTTTGAAAGAGCCTCGAGAGATTGGGGCTCTTTATTCTGCTTGGAGGCTGCATGTAATGCTACACGGGAAAAGAAACGATATAATTAGATATCTCGATGCATTATAATTCTAACCTAGGTGGGCATTTTAGCCAACGTATAAGTTTTGAGTTAGAACTTGAGGGGTGTGTCGGTATGCCTAATCGTGCTAATGATTGGTTCAATCAAGCGATAAGAGACTTAGAGCAGGCGCAAGACTCCCGCACGGCCGGACGGCATGAGTGGGCATGCTTCGCCGCACAGCAGGCTGCGGAGAAAGCGGTACAGGTGCTCCATCTTCACTTGGGACAGGAAGCGTGGGGGCATGTTGTAGCCACGCTTATCAAGGAATTACCAGAAGCTGTTCGTGTCCCGGTGGAGCTGGTTGAAAAGGGCCGTGTTCTCGATAATTTCTATATTCCTTCCCGATATCCAGATAGTCATCCGGAGGGAGCGCCCTTTGAGCATTATGGGCCGCTCCAGAGCGAGGAGGCTTTGCGCTATGCCGGTGAGATCATTACGTTCGTCCGTACTCAAATGGCCCAATAGGGAGAGTGTAGATCAAGCGGTTCGCCAATGGGCAACAGACTTGGCGCAAGCGCGAAGTGACGTATCCCGCATCGGCTACTTTGGGTCTTACGCGCGAGGCGATTGGGGGGTGGGCAGCGATCTCGATATTGTCATCATCGTGACCGACTCCCAGCAACCTTTTATAGAAAGGGCTGCCGCAATAGACGCAACCAGTCTTCCGGTCCCTGCCGATTTGCTGATTTACACGGAAGAAGAATGGGGGGCTCTTGATGAGCAAGGGAAGTTTTACCAGACCATCATGAGCGAAGCCATCTGTGTGCTCGACAAACAAGATTGATGCTTAGTCGGATGTAGAAAAAGCGCAGTATTGTGTCGCAAATCGAAGTGGTCGAACGATTTGCTCGCAGCCCGGGATTTCGCGAGATGATTTTCTGGATGCCTATGCA